>JBLHKZ010000140.1:0-14479 GCA_047618185.1 Limisphaerales bacterium | reverse complement strand
TCCCGAACGAACGGCTGAATGCTTGTGTGTCCTATATCAGTTCCTACTTCTACTGCGTGTTCAGCACAAAGGATCGCCGTCCGATCATTAAACCCGAATTGAGCGAACGGCTGGGGACTTTCCTTGGCGGCATCGCGCGACAGAATAATATGCGGGTCATCGGCGCCGGCAATAACGATGTTGCAGGGCGGCGCTTCGGCGTCATTATCCCGGTCCGTCGTTTAGTGATGAGTATCCGGTTTTATATTTGGTTGTGCGTCTTTTCTGCTGTTCTCGGCGGCGACGCAAGGCTTTGCGCCGCGGCGGCGGATGAGGCGAGTTTTCAAACTTCGGTTCTCCCTTTTCTTAAGACCTACTGCATCGATTGTCATGGCGGAGAAAAGCCGAAGGCCAAGTTCGATCTTGGCGGCTATTCCGATCTCGCGTCCGTCGTTGGCGATCCGGGTCATTGGGAGCTTGTGCTGGAGCGGTTGAAATTCGGCGAGATGCCGCCGGAGGATGAGAATCAACCTTCGTCAAAGGAGCGCAATGCGATCGTCGATTGGATCGAAACATTGCGTCGCCAGGAGGCGGAGCGGAACGCCGGCGATCCGGGCATCGTGCTCGCGCGCCGACTTAGCAACGCGGAGTACGACTGCACGATTCGCGATCTGACGGGCGTGAATATTCGTCCGACGCGGGAGTTTCCCATCGATCCCGCGAACGAGGCGGGCTTCGACAATTCCGGCGAATCCCTGACTCTTTCGCCGGCGCTGCTTAAGAAATACCTGAGCGCCGCCCGTCGGATTTCGGAGCATCTGATTTTGAAATCGGACGGATTGGAATTCGCGGCTCATCCGGCGGTGACCAACACCGATCGCGACCGCTTTTGCGTCAGCCGCATCATCGATTTTTATCGACGCCATGAGACGGATCTCGCCGCCTATTTCCAAGGGGCGTGGCGATTCAAGCATCGCGAAGCGTTGGGCATGGCGGACATCACGATGGAGAAACTCGCGCAAGAATCGGGCGTCAGCGCGAAGTATCTTCAAACTGTCTGGGAGTTGTTGAGCGGATCGAAATTTGACAGAGGTTCCGTGGCGAAAGTTCGCAAGGCGTGGCGTGACCTGCCGGCGGCGGGCGATGTTGAGAAGAGTGAACTGCGCCGTCGCTGCGAGAATCTGCGCGACCGCGTTCACGCATTACGCGCGCCGCTTTCGCCGCAGTTTGCGCATCTTCGGCTCGGGAGAAGGACGATTCATCCGGGCGCTCAGGCCTTCGTTTATTGGCGCAATCGTCAGAACGCCAGCCATCGCCGTTCATTGAATCGCGCGGCCCTGAATCTGGAAGGCCTCGATGCCGAGGAGCGCGTGCGGGAAATTGCGGCGAACGAGAAATTCTGCTCGGTGTTTCCCAATGCCTTCTACATTTCGGAGCGGGGACGCGAGTTCCTCGATCCGGATGAGAAGCCGGAGAAGCTTGAGAAGCGGCAGAAGATCGAGAAGGGGCGCCTGTTGAGCGCTGGGTTGCACAGCCAGCTCGGATATTTTCGGGATGACACGCCGCTTTCCGAACTGATCTTGAACGGGGACGAACGGCGCGAGCTGGACGCGCTGTGGCTGGATCTGGACGTGGTGGCTCTCGCCGCTATCCGGCAGCACAAGAGCTTGGTCTGGTTCGAGCGGACGGACTCCTCCTTCATGCGCTCCGAGGAATTTGATTTTGCGCGGGCGGAGGATCATGACGTCGTTTCGGCAGCCAAGATCAAACGGTTGAGCGAAGTCTATTTGGCCAAGGCTCTGGAGCTGGGAGTCGATGTGAATGGCGCGAAGGCTATTCGCCAGCATTTCCGGATCATTAATGAAGAGATCCGACGACTTGAGCGCGCCCGCGTGAAAGCTGAGCCGGGGCATCTGCGCGCGCTCCTAGACTTTGCCGGGCGCGCCTATCGTCGCCCGCTCACCAACACCGAGCGCGGCGATTTGATGAGGTTTTACAAGACATTGAGAACGGAGGAGAAGGCGAGCCATGAAGACGCCCTGCGCGATTTGGTCGTCAGTGTTTTGATGTCGCCGCACTTTTGGTATCGGGTGGATCTGCCCGCCGCCGAGACCGGCGTTCATTCGCTTTCGGATTACGCCCTGGCCAGCCGCCTCAGCTATTTCCTCTGGTCGAGCATGCCGGATCGGGAACTGCTCGCGGCTGCCGCCCGGGGCGAATTGCAAACGGCCGACGGTCTGCTTGCCCAGACCCGGCGCATGATCAAGGACGAGCGCATTCGCGGCCTGGCGCTGGAGTTCGGCGGCAACTGGCTCGACTTCCGTCGTTTCGAAAATCACAACAGCGTGGATCGGAAACGCTTCCCGACGTTCGACGATGAATTGCGCCAGTCGATGTTCGAAGAGCCGGTCCGTTTCTTCGTGAATCTGGCTCGGACGGATCGCTCCATTCTCGACTTTCTATTCGCGGATTACGTTGTCGTGAATTCGGCGCTCGCCCAGCACTACGGCGTCACCGCGCCAGCCTTGGAGGAGGGGCAATGGACGCGCGTCAATTCCGCTTGGTCGATTCAGCGCGGCGGCTTGCTGCCGATGGCGGTGTTTCAGACTCAGAACGCGCCCGGCCTGCGCACGAGTCCGGTCAAGCGCGGCTACTGGGTCGTGCGGCGTCTGTTGGGCGAGCACATTCCGCCGCCGCCACCGGACGTTCCTGATTTGCCTTCGGATGAAGGCGTCGGCGACCTGACCGTGCGCCAGCGGCTTGCCCGCCATCGTGAAGATCCGAATTGCGCCGCCTGCCATCAGAAATTTGACGCGATCGGCCTGGCCTTCGAAGGCTATGGACCCATTGGCGAGTTGCGTTCGCGAGATCTGGGCGATCGCCCCGTCGATACTCGCGCGGTCTTTCCAGGCGGCAGCGAGGAGCGAGAGGGTCTGGCCGGTTTGAAGACCTATTTGAAACAGCGTCGGCAGGATGAATTTGTTGAAAATCTCTGCCGGAAAATGCTCAGTTACGCTCTGAGTCGGAAACTGATGCTTTCCGACACGGCCACACTTGCTACGATGCGTGATGAGCTGAAAGCCAAGGGGCATCGTTTTAGTTCCGTGATCGAAGCCATTGTCAGCAGCCCGCAGTTCCGGAATCAACGGGGTCGACAAGATCTCACGCAACGATAGTCATGAACGCCGATACGCCCCGCGCGAACAGTCAACGCAACTCGCTCCAGCAATCCCGCCGTACGTTTCTGCGCGGCGCGGGCGTGGCCATGGCGCTGCCCTGGCTCGAGTCGGCGCCCGTCTGGGGCGCGCCGACCGTCGAGGGCGACAACCCGGCCCCCTATCCCAAACGCATGGCCGCGCTCTTCATGGCCAACGGCGTGAACGCGAATCATTTTTGGGCGAAAGCAGGCGAAGCCGGCATGGAGCTGGGCAAGAGCCTGCAGCCCATGGAGCCGCTCAAGCGGAAGATGAATTTCATATCCGGGCTGTTCAACAAGAACGCGACGGGCGTGGGCATTCATCCCGGCCAGACTGGAAATTTGCTGTCCGGCGCGGCGTTGCAGAAAGGCGCGGAGTTGCGCGGATCGATCAGCATGGATCAGGCTCTGGCGAACGTGGTGGGAAAAGAAACGGTTCAACCCAGCCTCGTGCTTGGTTGCGAACAGCCCGTGACCGGCTATCACGAAACCAATTTCTCCATGGCCTACGGATCGCATATCTCCTGGCAGAACGCGACCTCGCCTGTGCCCATGGAGGTTTACCCCTCGCTGGCCTTTGACAGCCTCTTTGAAAATCGAGGCCACCGGAGGAACACCAGCATTCTCGACCGGGCTTCCGAACAGGCGAAGGACCTCAGCCGCAAAGTCAGCGTCAGTGACAAGGCCAAGCTCGACGAATACCTGACCAGCGTTCGCGCGGTGGAGAGGCGGATCGAATCGATGCGCCTCGCACATAACAAGGCGGATCAACGCCGGCTCGAGAAAGGCCCGACCGCCGCGGATTTCAAACGTCCGGAGAACGGACTGCCGGAGGATATTCGAGATCATATGCGCCTGATGTGCGATATCGTCGCGCTGGCGTTTCAGACCGACAAGACGCGCGTCGCGACCCTGCTGCTTTGTCGCGATATCTCGGGGCTGTTTTATCCCTTCCTCGGCGTTCGCAACGCCCACCATTCCGCTTCGCACAAGGACACCTCCGAGGATTACGAAAAGATCACTCGTTACTACGTCAGCCAGCTCGCCTATCTGGCGACGCGCCTGGAGGCGATGCCCGAAGGTGACGGCACGGTTCTCGATCACTCCTGCCTGCTCTGGATCTCCAACATGTGGTCCGGCAGCAAGCACGACTCCACCAAGGTGCCGCTGCTCACCGTCGGCGGCCTTGGCGACACGTTGGAGACGGGACGCATTCTGGATTACCGCGACCAGGGGGATGAAGATCGCAAGCTTTGCAGCCTCTATCTTTCGCTCATGGATCGGATGGGCGTCGGCCTTGAGAAATTTGGTGACGCCGACAAGCGGTTGGCGGGGATTTAGCCATTGTTCGAGCCCGCCTCCCGGAGCGATGGGCAGAGTCCCGAAACCGACCTCAAACTCCTCGTGGGAGTTGTATTTCACCCATAAGTTTTCGATCTTAGACGCAGTCTGAAATTTGTAAGCCGAAGGCTTTTCAGCTATTAGCCCGGGGGTTTAGCGAGGAACGAGCGACACCCCTGGATGCCCCCCGAAAAACCCACGCCCCATCCCGAAGGGATGCCAGCATCACACTCTCTTACAGATCGACGACCCATCTTTACCAGATATTGCTCGGGGCTCCGGTTCATGGGGAAGGGTGGGTTGTCACACGAAATCAGCCCAAACGAAACAATGCCTTCAAACCCCGTTTCCCACGCTTCCCCCAGCGCGCTATCCGGCTATACTGACCGCCTGATTATGAGATTTCGCTTCGCGCTTTATCTGGCCTGCATGGCCGGGCTCTCCTTTTCCGTCGCCCTGGGCGCGGAGAGCGTGCGCTACAATCGCGATGTGCGTCCGATTCTGGCGGACAAGTGCTTTCGGTGCCACGGGCCTGACGCCGCGTCTCGCAAGGGCAAGTTGCGGCTGGATCGGCGGGACGACGCCATCGCGGAGCGCGGCGGCGTGCGCGTTATTTCCCCCGGTGATTCCAATGGCAGCGAATTGGTGAGACGGATCATGCACACGGACCCGGATGAGCGCATGCCTCCTGTCGACTCCAGCTCCAGTTTGAGTCCGAAAGAGATCGCGACTTTGTGCAAATGGATCGATCAAGGGGCCGCCTACGAGGATCATTGGTCGCTAACGGCTCCCACCTCGCCGTCGTCGCCGAAAGTGCGGAACAAGGATTGGATCAGAAACGATATCGACGCCTTCGTCCTGTCTCGTCTGGAAGGAGAGGATGTCGGTGAGCCCGCCCCCGAAGCTTCGAAGGAGACGCTCATTCGGCGACTCTCGCTTGATTTGACCGGATTGCCGCCGACGCTGGATGAGATTGACGCCTTTCTTGCGGACGACGCGCCGGGCGTCTACGAGCGACTCGTCGACCGCTTGCTGCGCTCGCCGCGATTTGGCGAACGGATGGCCGGCCCCTGGCTGGACGCCGCGCGCTTCGCCGACAGCAATGGCTATTTCACCGACCTGGAGCGCACTATGTGGCCCTGGCGCGAATGGGTGGTGCGCGCGTTCAACGACAACATGCCCTTCGATCAATTTACGATCGAACAACTCGCGGGCGATCTGCTGCCGAAGGCGACCCTGTCCCAGAAGATCGCCACCGGATTCAATCGCAACCACATGGTGAACAATGAAACGGGCATCATCGCTGATGAGTATCGCGTGGAATATGTGGCCGACCGCGTGAAGACGACCTCGACGGTCTGGCTCGGGTTGACGCTCGAATGCGCGCGCTGTCACGATCATAAGTACGACCCGATTTCGCAGGAGGAGTATTACCGCTTCTTTGCCTTCTTCAACAACGTGCCGGAAAAGGGGCTCGATGGCGGCAGGGGGAACGCGGCTCCGGTTCTCAACGTCGCGACCGCGAAGCAACAAGCCGGATTGAAGACCCTGGAGCAGAAGGTTCGACTGGCGGAGCAGGCATTCAAGCCGATCGACGCGGAGCTTCGCAAGGCTCAGGCGCAGTGGGAGAAATCCTGTCTGACCGGCCTGGCAGGACCTCCCGAAACGGGTCTGATCGCTCATTTTGAATTTGAAAAGGATCTGGCCGATTCCGTTCGTGACAAGCGAAAAGGAACGAAGCGGGGCTCCGTCGATTTCAAGCCGGGCTACCTGGGCGGCGCCGTGAACGTGAGCGCCGGATCGGCGGTGGAGGTTGACGCTCAACTGCCGCTTGGCGAGGGCCAGGCGTTTTCCGCGGGAGCCTGGATTTATTCGAGCGGAGGCGGCACGGCCTGCGTGGTTTCGAAGATCGATGACGCCCATGATTTGCGCGGCTTCGACATGGTGATTCGGAAAGGCAAGGCGCTGGTTCACCTGGTTCATCAATGGCGGGGAAACGCGATCGAAGTGGCGACAGTCGATTCGGTGGCCGGGCGGCAGTGGCAGCATCTGATGTTTACCTATGACGGGTCCGGTCGCGCGGCGGGCGTGGCCATTTACTTGAATGGCGTGCGGCAGGCGCTCGAAATCCGACGCGACGCGCTCACGGATTCATTCGCGACTGACGAGCCGTTGCGTTTCGGTCGTCGTCAGGCGAGCGCGTCATTTCAGGGCCGGATCGACGACGCGCGCATCTACGATCGCGCCTTGTCGGAGGCTGAGGTCGAGAGTCTCGCCAGCGGGCAATTCCTGCGCGGCGCCTTGGCGACGCCGACCGGCAAACGCGACAAGGTTGTGACCCAGAAGTTGCGAAAGCGCTTCATCGACCACCACGCGAGCGCCAAGCAGCGCGAGGCGGTTGCGGAACTGGCGCGATTGAAGCGGGAGGTTGCGGATTACCAAGCGATGTTGCCCGTGATGATGGTCATGGCGGAGGAGAAGAAGCCGCGGACGTCCTTCATCCTTGACCGCGGCGAATACAACAAGCGGGGCAGGCCGGTGACGTCGGGCGTTCCCGCGAGCCTGCCATCGATGCGGGATGGGCTTCCGGCCAACCGACTCGGCCTGGCGCAATGGTTGGTGGCCCCGGAAAACCCGCTCACGGCGCGGGTGATCGTGAATCGGTTTTGGAGCCAGTTTTTTGGCCGGGGGATCGTGGTCACTTCCGATGACTTTGGCAGTCAGGGCGACTGGCCGGAGCATCCCGAGTTGCTCGACTGGTTGGCCTGTGAATTCCGTGACAACGGCTGGGACGTCAAGGAACTCGTCAAGCTCATCGTCAGCTCCGCGACCTACCGGCAGTCTTCCCGCTCGGATCCCGAACGCATCGCCCGCGATCCGGAGAACCGCCTGCTCGCGCGCGGCCCACGATTTCGCATGGAGGCCGAGACGATTCGCGACAACGCGTTGTTCGTTAGCGGTCTGTTGGCGGAAAAGATCGGCGGTCCCAGCGTGAAACCCTACCAGCCCGACGGCCTTTGGCGGGAGATGACTTACGACGGCGGGCTTTCCTACAAACCCGATCGAGGCGACTCGCTTTATCGGCGAAGCCTTTACACTTATTGGAAACGCCAGTCGCCGCCGCCCAACATGTTGCTCTTCGACGCCCCCACGCGTGAGACCTGCACCGTTGCGCGCCCTCGCACCAATACGCCGCTTCAGGCATTGGCGCTGATGAACGACCCGACCTTCGTCGAGGCCGCGCGTCATTTGGCCGGGCGCATGATGCGAGAGGCGGGAGCGAAACCCGCGGGCCGCATTCAGCGCGGATTTCGCATCGCAACCGGCCGTCGACCGAGCGCCGAAGAACTCGGCGTTCTGCGGCGAATCCACGATGAGCAACTGCTCGTCTATCGCGCCGACCAGCAGGCGGCCCTGGACTTGTTGAGTGTCGGTAGTTCCCCGGTTGATGCGAGTCTCGACGCTGGCGAACTGGCGACCTTGACGACGGTCGCCAATCTCATTCTCAGCCTCGATGAAACCATCACCAAGCTATGAGCGCGCATTCGTCATCTGACAGGCTAGGGGCGCATGGGGGAACGAATCACTCCGTCACGGGAGCAGTGGCATCAAATAGCGAAGCGATCCAAACCCGGTGGGGCGAGAGTCCCCGCGAGCCCATATCAGAATCCCGAAGGGATGACAGAGCCTTCCGCTCTTCGCAGCCATGAACGCGCATTCGAGAAATGATCTACTGGGCACGCGCCGGCAGTTTCTGGGCCGCGGCGCCGGACTGGGCGCGGCGGCTCTCGCGTCGCTGCTCGACCCAAAGCTCGGTCGTGGCGCCGCCAGGCAGGCCCAGGGTCCGTCCCTCCCTCCCCGGGCGAAGCGGATTATCTACCTGTTCATGCATGGCGGTCCGCCGCAGATGGAGCTCTTCGATCACAAGCCGGGGCTGGATCGCATTCGCGGCAGCGAGTTGCCCGATTCCGTGCGCGGTCGGCAACGCCAGACCGGCATGACCTCGGGGCAGAAATCCTTTTCCGTTGTGCCCTCCAGTTTCCGCTTCGCGCGCCATGGTCAGTCCGGCGCGACGATCAGTGAAATCCTTCCGCATATCGCGGGCGTCGCCGACGACCTCTGCTTCGTCAAGTCGATGCACACCGAGGCGATTAATCACGATCCGGCGGTGACGTATATGCAGACCGGGCATCAACAACCCGGCCGACCGAGCTTTGGCGCCTGGGCGAGTTACGGGCTGGGCAGCGAGAATCGAGACCTACCCTCCTTTGTCGTTCTGCTTTCCAACGGCAGCGCTTCGCGGCCCACCGACCCATTGCACGCGCGCCTCTGGGGCTCCGGCTTCTTACCCTCAAATCACCAGGGCGTGAATTTCCGTTCTGGAAACGAGCCTGTGCTTTACCTGTCCAATCCTCCGGGAATCGACAAGGCGTCGCGGCGGAGGATGGTCGAAGGTCTGGCGGCGCTGAATCGGAAACAATTCGAGAGGGCGGGCGATCCGGAGATCCTGACCCGGACCTCGCAGTTCGAGCTCGCCGCGCGCATGCAGCTCTCCGTTCCCGAGCTGACCGATTTGTCGAAGGAGCCCAAAAGCGCGTTCGACCTCTACGGGCCCGATGCCAAAAGGCCCGGAACCTTCGCGCGAAATTGCCTGCTCGCCCGTCGCCTCGCCGAACGCGGAACGCGCTTCATCCAGCTATACCATCGCGGCTGGGACCAGCACTACAATCTCCCCACCGACCTGCGACTCCAGTGCCGCGACATCGATCAACCCTGCGCCGCGCTCATCCGCGATCTGAAACAGCGCGGCCTGCTGGAGGACACGCTGATTGTCTGGGCCGGAGAATTCGGCCGCACGATTTACAGCCAGGGCAAACTCGAATCGAACAACTACGGCCGCGATCACCACGGGGGCTGCTTCACAACCTGGCTCGCCGGCGGCGGCATTAAGCCGGGCGTCTCGCATGGAGCTACCGATGATTTCTCCTTCAACGTCGCGGCGGACGGCGTGCACGTGCACGACCTGAACGCGACCCTGCTCAATCGCCTCGGCATCGACCACGAACGCCTGACCTTCCGCTTCCAGGGCCGCTACTACCGCCTGACGGATGTGCATGGGCGCGTGGTGAAGCAGATTGTCAGTTGAGGTGTGCTGCGGGTCGAAGCTCAGGCGGGCGGGAGCACGCGCGGCTTTGAGGACACGCTGGCGGGGAATTCAACATATGGCGTTTGAATCTCGCGAACTGTGACGTGATCGAGTAACGTCTCGCCGAAGTTTGCGACGGTCCCATGCCTCAGGAATTTCAATCCGATCAGCAAGTTGGCCATGGCCGTTATGTTCTTGAAAAGGAACTTGGCCGGGGCGGCATGGGAGTGGTGTGGTTGGCGAAGGACCAGGAGCTGGGCGAGCAGGTCGCGCTGAAATTCATGCCGCCGGAGATTCGCTCCGATCCCATGGCTCTGGACGACATGCGGCGCCTGAAGTTGTGCAATTTCGGGCTGGCCGCATCGGTGGCCGACAGTCTGAGCTGTGTGTCAAGAGACATGGGATCGAGCGGGACGCCTCCCTACATGAGCCCGCAACAGCTGGATGGTCGGCAACCCACGCCCGCGGACGATGTCTACGGCCTTGGCGCGACGATCTATGAATTGCTGACCAGCAAGCCGCCGTTTTACTCGGGCGACATCCCGCATCAGATTCGGGAGATCGAGGCTCGGCCCATCGGCGAGCGACTGAGTGACTTGGGAATCGAGAATGAGGTCCCGGCGGAGGTCGCCGCGTTGGTGATGTCCTGTTTGTCCAAGAATCCGCTGGGCCGCCCGAAGAGCGCGGCAGCGGTGGGTGAGCTGGCCGCGGGGGGGCATCGCTCTTGAAGTCTGGGTGATTGAGAGAAGAGCCCGTGTGTTTAAGTTTGATCGACTGTTGCTTCGAATCTTTGACTGATTGCCATGATTGAATCCCCTGAGAAGCCGCGCGTGTCGGAAGCGCCCCTCGAGAATCCGACAATGAACCCGCGGGTTCCCGAACTCCTGGCGCCGGCTGGTGACTGGGAGTGCGCGAAGGCGGCGGTGGAGAATGGCGCGGATGCGATCTACTTCGGGCTCGATCGATTCAACGCCCGCATGCGCGCGACGAATTTCACCGCGGCGGATCTGCCGGAGTTGATGGAGTTTCTCCACCGGCGCGGCGTGCGCGGCTACGTGACTTTCAACACGCTGGTTTTCGAAAATGAACTTGCGGACGCGGAGCAATTTCTTCGTTCGATCATCGCCGCCGGAGTCGACGCGGCGATCGTGCAGGATGTCGGCGTCGCTCGCTTGATTCGTCGGTTGTCGCCGGATTTTCCGATTCACGCTTCGACGCAGATGACGATCAGCAGCGCGGGCGGGGTGGAGTTTGCGCGTGAACTGGGCTGCAATCTCGTCGTGCTCGCGCGGGAGTGCTCGATCAAGGAAATTGAGGAAATTCAACGGAGTCAGCCGTCCGCGGATCAGGAACAACTCCCCCTGGAAGTCTTCGTGCATGGCGCCTTGTGCGTGGCGTACTCGGGGCAGTGTTTGACGAGCGAGTCACTGGGCGGGCGTTCGGCTAATCGTGGCGAGTGCGCGCAGGCTTGCCGCATGCCGTACGAACTTGTTTCGGACGGGGAGACGCTGGAGCTGGGCGATCGGCGTTACCTGCTCAGCCCGCAGGATTTGTCGGGCATCGATGTCCTGCCCGACCTGGTCAAGTCGGGCGTGGTCTCGTTGAAGATCGAGGGTCGGTTGAAGTCCCCGGAGTATGTCGCGAACATCACGCGGGTCTATCGCGAGGCGCTGCGGAAGTTGGGCGGCGACTCGGTCAGGCTGGATGATGAGGACCGATCCACTGAAGCCGCGCGATACGATCTGGAGATGGGATTTTCCCGCGGGCTTTACAGCGGTTGGTTTCGCGGCATCGATAATCGGGAGTTGGCTCACGCGCGCTTCGCCAAGAAGCGCGGCGTGTATCTGGGCGAGATCAAAGGCGTCAAGGGGCAGGTGTTGCTGGTCGATATCGACGGCGCGCTCAAGGCGGGCGACGGCGTCGTCATCGACACCGGGACGGGCGACGACAACGAGCAGGGCGGCCGCGTCTTTTCGCTGCATTCCAAAGGGAGATTAACGCAGATCTGTTTCCGTCACGGGCAGATAGATCCGCGGCGGGTGCGTGACGGAGACAAGCTTTGGAAGACGAACGATCCCGAGCTGGATCGACGCGTGCGCAAGACGTTTGCCGGTGATGAAGTGCGATTTCAGCGGCCGATTCGATTGGAGGTTCACGGGCACGAAGGGGCGCCAATGACGGTGATCGCGCGCGATGAACAGGGGCGGGTCGCGGAAGTCGCGTCGAAGCTCAAGCTGGAGAAGGCGGAGAAGCATCCGATGAACGACGGCGTTTTGAAGAAGCAACTGGGTCGCCTGGGCGGAACGCCGTTTCGCTTGGGCTCGCTCGACAATCGGTTGGAGGGTGAAGTGATTTTGTCCATGAGCGAACTGAATCAATTGCGGCGCCAGGTGGTTCAAAAACTGGATCAGCTGCGATCACGACCGCTGCGCTGGGAGTTGAGAGGGGCGCCGTCCCCGGCGTCCCAAGTGAGGGGCGATCACCGCCCGGACAGGCAAGCCGCCGGGGCCGGCGTCCGGCTCCCGCAGTTGATCGTCCTTGCGCGCACATTGCCGCAGCTCGAAGCGGCGTTGGATTGCGGCGTTTCGACGGTCTACTGCGATTTTGAGAATCCCAAGGACTACCGGACCGGCGTTCGTTTACATCGCGAGCGCAAGGCATCTGGCGGCGGCGTGGCAGGCGAAATATTTGTCGCTCCACCGCGCATTTTTAAACCGGGCGAGGAAGGTGTCCTGCGAAGCGTGCGCGCCTGCGATGCGGACGGCTATCTGGTCCGCAATTACGAATGCCTGACGTTCTTTGAGGGCGAGCGCAAGGTGGGCGACTTTTCGCTGAACGTGGCGAACAGCCTGACGGCGGAATATTTTCTCGATCGCTATGGACTGGAGTTCGTTACCGCGTCCTACGATTTGAACATCGTTCAACTGGAGGCGCTGCTGGGTTCCGGTATCGCCGATCGGCTGGAGATCACGATTCACCAGCACATGCCGATGTTTCACATGGAGCACTGTGTGTTCTGCGCGTTCATGTCGGAGGGTAAGGATTACCGCGATTGCGGACGCCCCTGCGACGACCATGACGTCAAGTTGCGCGATCGGGTCGGAATGGAGCATCCGTTGAAGGCGGACGTGGGCTGCCGCAATACGGTGTTCAACTCGCAGGCTCAGACGGGCGCGGAATTCGTGTCGCGATTCATCGAATTGGGCGCTCGGCGATTTCGCGTGGAGTTTCTCAACGACTCGCCGGAGCAAGTGAAGGAGGCGATCGGGAAGTATCGCGAATTGCTGGCGGGCGAGATTGACGGCCGGGATCTTTGGCGGGACCTGAAGCTG
The DNA here is from genome assembly GCA_047618185.1 of Limisphaerales bacterium. Classification (GTDB taxonomy): domain Bacteria; phylum Verrucomicrobiota; class Verrucomicrobiia; order Limisphaerales; family JAYPEY01; genus JAYPEY01. The sequence goes on along the minus strand of JBLHKZ010000140.1, from coordinate 1,485 downwards.
AAGAATCAGTTGGGCGTCACGCGCGGGCAGATGAGCGGCGCGTAGGCGTCACTTGTCGCGGTAATCTCTCAGAAGCTGCCGGAGCTTGGCTCGAGTGACGCGTTGATAGGTAGTCTTATTGTTGCTGGCGCGGTTTTTCTGGAGCACGAGAAAAGTCGAGTTTGCTTCGGTCACCAGGTTGACATCCGGTTTGGCAAGGTTGCTTCCGCGAGTCAGAGCGTTTTTCCCGACGGCGTAGTTCCAGACGAGGCTCTGATTCTCAATGCGCCACTTGCCGTGGTGAGTTGCGGGAGGGGCGCCAGGCACGGCGAGCCCGCCCTGGAAATCGCCGTCCGGCTTGATTTCATTCCAGGTGAGCGCGGCCTGGCTCTGGCTTGCCCAGAGGCCGACGACGCGTTCTTTGAGCGGCTTCTGCAGGAAGGCGCGCGCTATTTGAGTTCGGAGTTTTTCGTCCTCGGAATTAAACCATTTTTCCAGAGCCAGCCAACGATCCTGCTGATCGGCCGTGAATACAAATTCATCGCGGTCGAACAGCGCAATTCCGGGCAACAGCTTCCAGGAGCCGTTCCGCTGGATCAGATAGGCCGGTCCGACGCTGAGCTCTGAAGCGGTCCGGGGATCCTGTTTATAGATGACGAGCGCGGCGCAGTCGCCGATGGCTCGGCTGGCGGCGATTTTGTAGGGTGGCGTCGAGGCCGTGACCTTCTGTGCGTTGGCGGTGTTTGATTCCACCACGCGGGAATCGGGATAGGCGGGGAAGGTTGCGATCAACTCATTCGCGGTCGTCAGATTATCGTTGATCAGGGCCTTCCAGAATTTCTGAAAAACCTCTTTGGGTTGCAGGCCTGGCATTGACCTGGGGGCCGCCGCCTGAATTGACTGGGAAATCAATGCGAATGCGGCGAGCAGGATCAGCATATTTTTCATCTGGCTTTCGATGCTGGAAGTTCAACGCTGGAGGGTTCGGAGGACAACCCGTGCGGGCGCGCCCTCCGCGCCGCGTAGTTTCAGGGGCAGGCAAATGAGTTCGTAACGATCCGGTTTGACCGCCGCCAGATTCAGGCCCTCGATCACCCAGATGCCCGCGCCGAGCATGATCTGGTGAGTTTCTACGCCGTCGCGCTGGTAGCCGCCGATGGAGAGGTAATCCACGCCGACAGTCATAACCTTGCGGTCGACCAGGAACTGCGCGGCTTCCTTGGAAATGCTGACAAACTTTTCGTCGAAGCGGTCGGTCTTCCAGGATTTGCGACTGTTGCTGGTTTTGAAGAGAACACGCTCTCCCTTGCGCAGGCGATGGGGCTTTAGGTGCTCGGGCCGGATGGCGGTTCGCGCCTTAAGTTCGATCACTCGGCAGCGGCCAATCGTCGCGTCGAGCGGGAGTTTGTCGATGGATTCGCCGTCAGCTACGAAATGAAGCGGCGCGTCCATGTGCGTTCCGGTGTGGGCGCCCATCGACAGGTGGGAGAGGTTGCAGACCGAGCC
>JBLHKZ010000139.1:0-14517 GCA_047618185.1 Limisphaerales bacterium | reverse complement strand
GGTTCTCCGACGGGGATGCTGGTCTATCGCCATCGTGTGTTTCCCGAGCGCTATACCGAGGGCGTCTTCAGCGTCTGTTGGACCTACGGCCGCGTTTATTTTTTTCCGCTGGAGCGACGTGACTCCAGCTACACGACCGAGCGTGAAATCTTTTTGGAGACGACCGGAGAAACCGGATTCGCGCCGGTCGATCTGGAAGTCGGCCCTGCCGGCGACATGTTCGTGGCGATTGGCGGACGCGGCACCCGAGGCGGCGTTTTTCGCGTTCGCTACATGGACAGCCCGCGGCCCCGCGACGAAGAACAAAAACTATTGCGCCGCATCCTGACGGCCGATCAACCGAACGCCAGTTGGTCGCGCTCGTTGTGGGAGCCGTTGACTTCGGCATTCAAGCGCGCTGATTTCGAGTCCGCCGCCGCCGACCTGACCCGCAACCTGCCCGTCCGGGAGCGCATTCGGGCGTTGGAAATTCTGGTGGATGTCTATGGCGGCATCTCTCCCGAACAGGCGTCGCGCTCGGTGCTGGCCACGGAACCGGAACTTTCCGCCCGGGCGATCTGGGCGCTTTCCCGCAGTTGGGACCAACAACTCATTACCAAAACGCATCAGGTCTTCGCCGACGCGACGCATCACAAGAGCCCGCTTGTCAAACGCGCGGCCTACGAAGCGATCGCCGCGTTGCCGACGCACGTCGTTCAGCTGGAGCCCAATCCGGACTGGCTGGGAGCGTTGTCCCACGATGACGAACGCGTGCGCGCGGCGGCCGTCCTGGCAGCGCGCGGCCCCGGCATCATCAGTTTTGAAGAAGTGGCCAGCCACCAGAAGATTCCTTCACGCCATCGAGCGCGCGTCGGTTACCTCCGAGTTTTTGGACCTGAGAAAGGGCCGGACGATTTTTCCGCCAACGCCAATTGGACTGAGTATTTTCTTCAGGCCAGCGCGGACATCGTTCAGAATGCGCCCACGCCCCAGACTCGCCTGGAAGCGGCGCGGCTTATCCAGCTCGCCGTCGGCGATGTCCAGCTGACGCAGGACAAGCCCGACGTCGGGGACGGCTACGTCGCCTCGACGCTGGATCGTGTTGACCCCGGCTTTCGCGCCAAACTCTCCGCCCAGATTGCCGCCGCTTTTCCGACGGGCCACGTCGGCGCGGACCGCGAGATCGCCCGCACGCTCGCCATGCTCAAGGCTGAAAGCGAACGGCTGCTCGTCCGCATCGCCTCCCGTTGGTCGGATGGGACCGCAGTTGAAGACGACATTCATTACCTGCTCGTTGCCGCCCAGCTCCCGGGAAAACGCGCCGCCTACTTCACGACCAAATCCGCGCGCGCGCTTTCACTCTTGCATCACAAGATGAACAACGATCGCAAAGAGCCGAGCCGGTTCTGGCCGGTCCGGGTTGCCGATGCCTATTTGCTTCTGCAGAAACAGGATCCCAAACTCGCCGCCGCCCTGATCAAGGGAAATTCGTTCAATCTTCCGGAGCACAGCCTCTTTACTCGCGTCATGCCCGCGGAGCAGAAGCTGGAGGGCATTCGCAAGTTGGTCGCCAAAGCCACCGGTCCGAATCCCTTCAAGCGGCGCGCCTGGACTGCCGATCTCGTCGCCGCGCTACGCGATCTGCCCGCCGCGGAAGCCCTGCCGCCGCTGCGCAAGCTTTGGGAAAGCGACGCCGGCCTGCGTGATTCCGTCGCGCTGGTGATCGCCGCGCACGCTCAACCGGCCGACCGTTCGCGGCTCATTCAGGCGCTGAGTTCGCTGCAGCCCGGCGTGGTCGAACAGGCGGCCGACGCGATTGCGGGCATGACCGGAGCCAGCTCCCCCGACGAACTGGTCGCCGCGCTCAAGGCGCTCAAGCCGCGCCTGTTGAATAAGAAAGACACCGCCGCGCGCGCCGCCTTGCACAAGTTGCTCCAGGTCCTTTCCGGACAAACGATCGAGATCAAGGAGAGCTTCAAATTGAAGCAGGATTATCAGCCCTGGTTTGACTGGTTTAAGAAGACGCACCCCGAGAAAGCGAAGGCGCTCAATCAGGGCGGCGTCGCCGACATCGCCGACTGGGAGAAGCGCATCGTGGGGTTGGGCTTCATTGGCGGGGACGCGTCGCGCGGTAAGGCCGTCTTCGAGCAACGAACCTGTCACGCGTGCCACACTGGCAGCAGCCGCCTCGGCCCCGACCTGAAAGGCGCCGCCGCCCGCATGTCGCCGCAGGATCTCTTCCTCTCCATCGTCGATCCCAACCGCGACGTTTCACCCGCTCACCAGACGCAGGTCGTCACCACGAAATCGGGCGAAACCCACACCGGCGTGATGATCTACGAATCTCCCACGGTGAAGCTGATCCAAACCTCGGCCGACAACACTGCACGCATTCTTGGCGAGGACATCGTCAGTGTCGCTCCCTCCGCCGTTTCACTCATGCCGGCAGGCCTGCTTCAGGGCCTGAAGGACCAGGAACTCGCCGATCTTTACGCCTATTTGAAAGCGTTGGGCAAGAAGTAGGTCGGACCTTGTCGGCCCTGCCTCGCAAATCGCCTTATGAAATCACCTGCTTGATCGGATCGGCGCCTTCGACTCCGACGAGGCGTTGATCGAGGCCGCCGTAGAAATAGCTCAACGCGTTGGGATCGAAGCCGAGCTGATTGAGGATGGTCGCGTGGAGGTCGCGGACGTGAAAGCGATCGACCACCGCCGCGGCGCCGAGTTCGTCAGTCTGGCCGACGCTGATGCCGCCTTTGATTCCGCCGCCGGCCATCCACATCGTGAAACCATAGGCGTTGTGATCGCGGCCGGTTCCCTTGGCGTATTCGGCGGTCGGTTGACGTCCGAATTCTCCGCCCCAGACGATCAACGTGTCTTCCAGCATGCCGCGCTGTTTGAGATCGGCGAGCAGACCGGCGATGGGCTTGTCGGTATTGCCGGCGTGGTAATTGTGGTTCTTTTCCAAGTCGCCGTGCGCGTCCCAGTTGGCGTCGTTGTGATTGCCGCCCGAGTAAATCTGGATGTAGCGCACGCCGCGTTCAACCAGCCGGCGCGCGAGCATGCACTTGCGGCCGAAGTCGTCGGTGCGATCTTCGCCGACGCCATAGAGCTCTTTCACATGCTCGGGCTCGCTGTCGAGATCGACGGCCTCGGGCGCCGACATCTGCATCTTGTAGGCGAGTTCATAGCTCGCGATGCGGGCGGCGAGGTCGCTGTTGTCGACACGATCGGCAAGGTGATTCGAATTAAAGCGATTCAAGTGGTCGAGCAGCTTGCGCTGTTCGCGGTCGTTCATCCCGCGATGGTTTTTCAGATCGAGGATGGGCGTGCCGTTGGGGCGGAAGACCACGCCCTGATAGCTGGCCGGCATGTAGCCGCTGGTCCAGTTCTTGGCGCCGCTGATGGGGCCGCCCTTGCCGTCGAGCATGACGACATAGCCGGGCAGGTCCTGGTTGACCGTGCCGAGGCCGTAGTTGACCCAGGAGCCGAGGGTGGGCTTGCCGCTAAGCAGGTGGCCGGAATTCATCATCAACATGGCGGAGCCGTGAATCGGCGAATCGGCGGTCATCGAATGCAGAAAGGCGATGTCGTCGACGTGGTTCGCGAGGTGGGGGAACAGGGTGGAGACCTGCTTGCCGCACTGGCCGTGTTGATTGAATTTCCACTTCGGCCCGACGACGCGGCCTTCCTTTTTGTGGCCGCCGCGGCCGAAGGTTTTCACCTCGATGGTCTTGCCGTCGAGCGGGTAAAGGTCGGGCTTGTAGTCGAAGGTGTCGACATGGCTGGGCCCGCCATACATGAACAGGAAAATGACGTTTTTGGCCTTGCCCGTGAAGTGGGGGTTCTTGGGCGCGAGCGGATTGACGAAGGGCGTCTTGCCGTCGGCGGCCACAGCCTGACTGGCGAGGAAGCCGTCCTGGGCGAGCATGCCCGCGAGCGCCGCAGAGGTGAAGCCGCCCCCGGCCGTGCGCAGAAAATCGCGCCGGTCCGTGCGGCCGCAAAAGGTGTTGGCCGGTCTGTCGTTGCTTTTCATGTTAGCCATAAGCCTGTTTTACCGCTGAGTTTTTTTACCGCGGATTACGCGGATATCACGGATTTATTTTCGGACGCCTGACGGCGTTCTGTTTTTTCCTGTGTATTAAGAATCCGTGTCATCCGCGTAATCCGTGGTTAACAAAAGTCCGTGGTCAATCGAGGTAAACGAATTCGTTGAGGTTCAGGACCATGAGGCAGAAGCGGTCGAGGGCGTGCTTCTGGTCGAGTTCGGCGTCGGTTTGCAGTTCGTCAATCAGCGCCAGGCCGGCCTTGATCTCGTCGTTGGTCGCGTCGCGGCAGAAGGCCAGTGAGAGGCCCGTCCGCACTTGCTCGCGTGGGTCTTTCGATGTCGCGCGCAGGCGATCGCCGAGGTCTTCGGCGGAGTCGTTGACCAATTTGCTGTTCAGCATCGTCAGCGATTGGGTTGGGACGGTGGTCGCGAATCGCACGGCGCAGGGAGAGTCTGAATCGGCCTGGTCGAAGGCCTTGAGCATGGGCTCGTTCAGCGAGCGCTTTATGTGCACATAGACGCTGCGGCGATTGCGCTCTGTCTCTGACGATGTTCCCCATGCCTTGTCCGGACGCGATGCCGTGGCGAGCACTTCAGCCGGCATTTCGGTGTAGATGCTTGGGCCGCCCTGCTTGAGATTCAGCTTCCCGGTCAGGTTGATGATGGAATCGCGGATTTCCTCGGCGGTAAGCCGGCGCATGTCGAAACGCCAGAATAGGTTGTTCTGCGGGTCGGCCTTCAGCGCGGCTTCATTTGCGGCGGAGGACATTTGGTAGGCTTTCGAGAGCATCATCCGGCGATGCATTTTCTTGATGCTCCAGCCTTGGTTCATGAAATCGCGCGCGAGCCAGTCGAGCAATTTGGGATGCGTGGGAGCGACGCCGTTCTGGCCGAAGTTGCTGGGCGAGCGAACGATGCCGCGCCCGAAATGAAATTGCCAGATCCGGTTGGCCATGACGCGCGCGGTGAGGGGGTTGTCCTTGCTGACGATCCAATCAGCCAGGACGGTGCGTCGGCCGGAGGATTGCGCGCCCTTGGGCGGGGTCGGAATGACGGGATCCTTCAGGCCGAGGACCTGGGGGAAACCGGGCACGACCTTGTCGCCGGGCACGTGGGCGTTGCCGCGGATCAGCACGAAGGCCTCGGGAGCCGTGGGACCGTTCTCCTTGATCGCCAGGGCCCGGGCCAATGGCGGGGCCTTCCGCGCCTTCAACGATTCAAACTCCTTCTTCAGCTCGATGTATTTTTTGCGCTCCTTTGGGCCGAGCGCCTCACGGCTCTTTTGCTTCATGAGCAGCTCGCGCGTTCGCTTGTCGGCGGCGTCTTCTTTTTCCGGGTTGGAAAAGGTCGCAAAGATGCGTTTTTCGAATCCCTCCAGTTTAGTCGAGCGCTCCTTCATCTCCTCGCGCAAGGCCCGCACGCGACGGTCGTGCTCGGCGCGCGCCGCGGGGCTGGCGATCACCGTGGTGGTGTTCAGCGTGAACGTGGATTTCTTGAATTTCCTTTGTTGGCTGTTGTTGAAGGTGTTGTTGAAGAAGGCCGTCATCCGGTAGTAGTCGGCCTGGGGCAGGGGATCGATCTTGTGGTCGTGGCAGCGGCAGCAGCCGATGGTCAGCCCGAGAAAGGCCTGCCCGCTCACGCTGACGACATCGTCGAGGCTGTCGAAATAGGCCTGATCCGCGTCAACCGGTTCGTCGTCCCAGATGCCGAGGCGTTGAAAGCCGGTCGCGATGATCCCATCCGCCGTGGGCTCGGTGAATTCGTCGCCGGCCAGTTGTTCGCGAACGAAGCGGTCGTAGGGCTTGTCCTGGTTGAGGGCGCGAATGACGTAGTCGCGATAGCGCCAGACTTCGGGCTTGGGATTGTCGCGCTCGTAGCCGTTGGTCTCGGCGTAGCGCACGAGATCCAGCCAGTGCCTTCCCCATTTTTCGCCGTACTGCGGGCGGGTCAAGAGGTGGTCAACAATCTTTCCGAAGGCTTTGGGAGAGCGATCGTTCTCAAAAGCCTTCACCTCGGCGGGAGTCGGGGGCAGGCCGATGAGATCGTAGTAGGCGCGGCGAATCAGCGCCCGGCGAGACGCGGGTGGATTGGGTTTCAGACCTTTGGCCGCGAGTTCGGCGTAGAGATAGGCGTCGATCGGATTGGCCGACCAGGCCGCGTTGTCGACCTTCGGCGGTTGGGGCTGGCCCACCGGACGGAAGGCCCAATAATTTCGTGATTCGTCGTTGATCTTGTTGTTGTAGGCGCTCTTGTGGGCCTTGCCGGAGATTTCGCGAACGGGGTTGAAGGGCGCGCCCATCTCGACCCACTTCGTCAGAATGTCGATCTGCTCGGCGGGGAGTTTTCCATCAGGCGGCATTTCGTGATGCTCGTCCTTGTAGCTGAGCATTTGCAAAAAAACGCTCTCGGCGAGGCTGCCGGGATTGATCGCGCTTCCGCTGTCGCCGCCCTCGACGAGGCCGTTGCGACTGGTCAGGCGCAGGCCTCCCTTGAGCTTGTCCTTCGCGCCATGGCAGCGGTAGCAATTCTCCTCGAGGATGGGATGCACCTTGGAGTCGAAGAAGGCGATGGCCGATTTGTCGGACGTTGCTTGCGCGGCGAGGCTGGCGGACGCGAAGACTCCGACGCCCATCGCGGCAACGAGATGCTTGATTTTGTTCAACACGGCAGTTTGACGCGACATATCCATTACACACTCAAAACCCGGCGATTACCGCCCAAGTGTCAAAGGGCTTGAATAACCGCTCAAGGCCGTAAAATCTAACGCCCGCCCGCCCGACGCTCAATGAGTAAAAGCCACGAAGAACTATCTGAAACCCACATCGTGGGGCCGGCGACTCAAGAATGGGTCGTGGCAGCGAAGGACTGTCCCGAGTTGGCCGGGCATTACATCAAGCACGTGGGCGTGGCCGACGCGGCGGCGCCCTACGAGATGGTGCGAATGAAGCTCAGCGGCGCCTACCTGATGGCCTCGCTTGAGGGCGAGGGGCAGATCCTGCTCGACGGCCGTTGGCGGACCTGCCGCAGCGGCCTTGCCTGCATGGCGCCGCCTCACGCCCAACACGCCTTTCACGCGCCCGCCGAAAAGCGCTGGAAATTCTGCTGGGTTCGTTGCCAACAACCGCGTGAACTGAAGCCGATTATTTCCTCAATGGCGCCCGTGCTGGCGAAATTTGACGGACGCGCGCTGGCTTCGGCGATCATGGGGCTGCATGCCGAATACGGAGGCGTCCGGGAGGCCCGTGCGATCCAGCAATGGGTGGAGCTCATACAGATGTACGTTCTGCGATTCGCCCAGCCGTGGCGGTCAGACGATCGATTGGGGAGGCTTTGGAGCGCCGTGGGCGAGTATTGGACGCTGACGAAACTGGCGCGAATGGCTCATTCCAGTGAGGAACACTTGCGACGACTCTGCCAGCGGGAGCTCGGTCGAAGCCCCATGCGGCAGGTAACTCATCTGCGGATGCAGCATGCCGTTCGTTTGCTTCAATCGACGGACGACACCATCGAAAGCGTTGCGGCAGCGGTCGGTTACGCCAATCCCTATGTGTTTTCCAACACGTTCAAGAAGTGGACTGGCCGACGGCCCTCGGCCTTTAGGCAAAAGAATTGACGGCACGATTGAGTGGACAGTTGGTGCGTCGGGATTTGCAGTCGTGATTGGCTGAGATAGCGCTACTCTCGCCCGAAGTCCTCATTCTCCAGAACAAGTCGTAATCGAACGAAGCCCAACATGAATTCTCTCAACCTTTACGACTTCCTCTTCCTCGCCCTCATTATTGTGGGGATTTCCACCAGCAAAAAGGGGTTGCCGATCGAATTGTTGCCCTTTGGCCGGTGGTTTTTCATCGTCGTGCTGGGCGCCTTTGTCCACGCGCCTTTGGCGGGATTCATTGTTCGGATCGCCAAAATTTCCTTTGGCGCGGCTGCGGTCTGGGCCTATCTCATCCTCGCCGGGATCGTGATCATGATCTTTATCGGCCTGAAGACCGCTGTGCAACGAACCATTGAGACCTATCGGTTTTTTGGGAAGGCAGACCATGTTCTGGGAATGGCGGCCGGAGGCCTCAAGATGCTCTGCGTCGCCATCGCCGTGATGGCGTTGCTCAACAGTCGAAACGTCTCTGAGTCGAAGATGGCCGCCAACGCCAAAATGCAGGAGAAAAACTTCGGCACGATCAATTTCCCCACTCTAGACAAGATCAACAAAGGCGTGATCCGCGATTCCTTTTTGGGTGGCGTGGTGACTCAATACACTCCCTTTCTGCTGATTCAATCCCGGAAGGACGCCAAGGCCAAATCGACGAACGCGGACGCACTCGATGAGGTGCTGGGCAACTGAGCGGCGCCTGCGCGTGTCGCGCCTGGTTATCGAACAACATCCTGTCGCCAGCGGGCAAATGCTCCGGTCAGACGGTTCAGGATCTCCGGTTTCTCGGAGGCCAGATCGGAAGTTTCTCCCCAGTCCGTCTTGAGATCGTAGAGTTCAAAGGGACGATTCGGCTGCGGGCGAACTGCTTTCCAGCGCCCGCTTCGCGCTCCGCTCCATTTCCGAAATTCAAAGAACAGGAACTCGTGTGGCGATGGGGCTTTGCCCGCCAATGTCGGGGTCGGATCGCGGCCGTCGATGAGCCGATCCGTGGGAAGCTCGACGCCGGCCGCGCCGAGGAGCATCGGGAAAAAGTCGATAGTGGCGATTGGTTCGCGGCAGACCGATCCTGCCTTGAATCGGGCCGGCCAGCGCGCGATGCAGGCCGTGCGAATGCCGCCCTCGTAGGTTTCCGTGCGGCCGCCGCGAAAGGGGGCGTTGGTTCCGGTTTCCAGGATGAGACTTTCGCGAATCGACGCGCCGTTGTCGGAGGCGACGATCACGACGGTGTTTTCGCGCAGGCCCAATTCATCGACCTGTTTCACGATGCGTCCGATGCCCGCGTCGAGGGCGGTCATCACCGCGTGATAACCTTCGTGCGGATCCGTTGAATCGGCGGCGTAGCCGTATTCTTTAAAATACTTTGGCGGCGCCTGCCAGACGGTCGGAACGCCCGGCGCCTTGTTCTTCGGATTTGGCACGTGCGACGCGTTGAAGGGCACGTAGGCAAAGAAGGGCTTCTCTCGATTTCGGCGAATAAAGTCGCAAGCAGCGTCGGCGAACAGGTCCGTGCTGTAGCCTTCGATGTCGATTGGTTCCGTCCCGCGATACATGTCCTCCTGTCCGTTGTAGACGTGGGTGTAGAAATCAATGTTGCCCGAGCGGCAGCCGAGGAACTCATCGAATCCGCGTTCGGTCGGTCGGCTGCCCTTCGCGAAGCCGATGTTCCATTTGCCGAAGCAGGCCGTCGTATACCCCGCCTGCTTCAAATACTGCGGCAGAATTTTCTCGGAATGCGGCAGGCCGATGCCCGTCCAATTCTCGTCGCGGCCAAGTTGGTGGGTGAGGCCGTTGCGGAGGGGATAACGGCCCGTCAGCAAGGCGCCTCGCGAGGGCGTGCAGGACGAGGTCACAATGTAGAAATCCGTGCAGCGAACGCCCTCGCGCGCGAGCTGGTCGATGTGGGGCGTGCGAACGACGGGATTGCCGTAGCAGCCGATGTCGCCGTAGCCGACGTTGTCGATGTAGATCAGGACGAAGTTGGGTCGCGCGGCGGCCGAGGACCAGACGCAGCCAAGGGAGATGGCGAGCGCCAGGAATCCAAATTTCCAGTAATTCATGGCCGATCAGTGTGAAATTCTGGCCGGAACTTACAAGTTCGGAAATGAACCGCGGCGCTCCTTGCCATTGATGCGAGGAGAGCCCTCGACGCGGTTTCCTGGTGGCGCGAACGAAACGGGCCCAGGAAAAGCACACGACATTCTTTATCCCGGGCCCGCGCCTCTCCGCCACTCGACGGGAGGTTGGTGGTTCGAGTCTGATAAAACACAGGGCTCGACGAATAGTTTCGCGAATCGCGGCGGTTGAAAAGAATTCCCCATTGTGATTCCCTGCTCCTCTGTAGATCGCCATGCAACTCTGCCCGCTGCCACCATCCCGCCCGCTTCAGGAACGCTTCGCCTCCGGGTTCTTTCGTTCGATTCCGGAGCAGCCGGGCGTCTACATCATCCGCGAAAGTTTTCCGGCGAGCGCGGCGCCGGAGTCTTCCACCCCATGACACCGACGCTTGTTGACGGCGACTTGCTGGACCAGGACGTGGAGGCAATCGTCAACGCCTGGAATCGCAATATCATTCCGTGGTGGCTTTTGCTGCCTCAGGGCGTTTCCGGGGCGATCAAGAAGCGCGGAGGAACTGCGCCTTTCAAAGAGGTGGGCAAACATGGAGCGATGCCGCTGGGAAGCGCGGTGGAAACCGGGCCGGGCAAGCTTCCCTTTAAGGCGATCATTCACGTTGCGGGAATCAATCTGCTTTGGACGGCGACGGAGACTTCCATCAGGGACAGCGTTCGCAATGCGATGAGGATTGTCAATGAGCGGCGGTATGAGTCCGTCGCGTTTCCCGTGATTGGCGCGGGCAGCGGACGATTCAATGTGGAGCGCGCTCGCGAACTCATGCTCGACGAATTCAAGGGAATTGACACCGAGGCGCGCGTGGTCATTGTGACGTTTAAGAAATCATGACTCGGAGCGTCGCCTTCACTTTACTTGTTTTCATCTCTGCAGCGGCAACCGCCGCCGCCGCCGCTTGGCCGCAGTGGCTGGGGCCGCAGCGCGATGCAGTTTGGCGCGAGAACGGGATCGTGAAGACCTTTCCCAAGGGCGGCCTGAAACCGCTTTGGCGGACGCCGGTTCGTCCCGGCTACTCGGGGCCGGCCGTCGCGGATGGCCGCGTGTTTTTGATGGATCGCAGACTCGCCGAGGGCGCGCGAAATCCAGACAACGTATTTAAACGCGGCAACATTCCCGGGGACGAACGGATCCTGTGCCTCGACGCCGGGAATGGAACGATTCTGTGGGAAAAATCTTATACGGCGGACTACACCGTGAGCTATCCCAAGGGGCCGCGCGCGACCCCGACTGTGGATGGCGAACGCGTTTATACCCTCGGCGCCGAAGGGCATCTGCATTGCCTCAACGTGAAAGACGGGTCGACCGTGTGGTCGCGAATTTTCAGCGAGGACTACGGCGCGAGGACTCCGACCTGGGGCCACGCAGCGCACCCGCTGATCGACGGCGATAAATTGATCTGCCTGGTTGGCGGAGAAGGCAGCGCGGTCGTGGCATTTCACAAGGAAACCGGCAAAGAGCTCTGGCGGGCGCTGACATCCAAGGATATCGGCTATTGCCCGCCCGTAATCTACGAAGCGGCGGGCGAGCGCCAGCTCATCATTTGGCATACACAGGCCGTCGTGGCGTTGAATCCTGATACTGGAAAAGTTCTTTGGGAGCATCCTTGGGACGTGCGCGGCGGCGGCTCGATTACGATTCCGCGCAAGCTGGATGACCATCTGTTTTTGGGAACGTTCTTCAACGGCTCCCTGATGTTGAAGCTGAACTCAACCCGACCCGGGGTGGAGAAACTTTGGCAAAGCCCGAAGATCACGACCAAAGACACAATCTATCTGCACTCGTTGAATTGCACGCCCTGGCTCGGGGACGGGCTGATCTACGGCGTTTGCAACTACGGTCAGTTTCGCTGTCTTCGAGTTGAGGACGGCCAACGACTTTGGGAATCGTTGAAGCCGGTCGGACTCGAAAAACCGCGACGCAATGCAAACGCCTTCATTATTCGGCATGAGGATCGTTTCTTCATTTGCAGCGACAATGGCGACCTGGCGATCGCGAAGCTCAGCGCCGAGGGCTACGTGGAAATCGATCGCGCGAAGCTCATCGAGCCGACGGATGCCGAAGGCGGTCGCCCGATCGTCTGGTCGCATCCGGCCTTTGCCAATCGCTCCGTCTACGCGCGCAACGACAAGGAGATCGTGTGCGTTTCCCTGGCGGTAGGAGACCCGCGTCCCGGACAGTGACGGCGAGAGATCTTATTGGGTCGGTACGGTCCAGGCGTTGAATAAACTTCCGTCTCGTTCATCACAATCAACAACATGATTGCGCCCCTCAATCCCACTCAGATGAACAACGCCCGCCTTGAGTCGCTGTTTCGTGAAATGGACACGGATGTTGAAGGCGAGCCTGGCTATTGGACCTTCACCGTCGTCGGCGTCAGCTTGATCTGCCTGACTGATGACCACCACGACCGGATGCGGATTATCTCGCCCGTGAGCGCCGTTGGCGAGCTGGCGCCGGGCGAATTGGAGAACTGCATGGAAGCCAATTTCGATCGGGCTCTCGATGCGCGTTATTGCGTGAGCCGGGAAACGCTCTGGAGCGCCTTCATCCATCCCTTGGGAGACCTTTCCGAAGAGCTGCTCAGATCCGGAGTCGAACAGGTGGTGAATCTGGCGCGGAATTTCGGAACGAGCTATTCCAGCGGAGCCCTGGTCTTCGGCGGAAATGTGGAATAGCGGATGGAGAATCAAGAGGCGGAAATGCGGAGCCATGCCCGTTGGAGGGAAGAGCGTTCGAGTCCGATACCTAATCGTTTCGGAGTCTACTTTGGAGACGCGTCCTTTTCGGGGGATTTTGAATTGGCGGCTTCGCGCAGTTTGCCGTCATCGAAGAATTCCTGAGCGCCGACGTTTCCCATTTCCATCTCGGCCCGCGCCTTGAGGAAACCGCTGGAATGCCAGGCTCGGGAGACGCCGTCGGGCTTGCCTTCCTTTAGCTCGATCTCCTGGGCGAGTTGACCGTTCTCGTGCCACTTGCGAAAGGTCCCGTGGAGTTCCCCGTTGACGATCGCCGCTTCGGAGAGCTTTTTATCGCTGGAATACCATTTCGTTCGAAGCCCGTGCGACACGCCGTCCACGAAGAATTCCCGTACCTGCGGGACGCCATTGGTGTGCCACCCGAAAGACTCGCCATTCAGCTTGCCTCGTCGCACTTCGGTTCGCGATTTCATCTGACCGGAATGATAATGATCCACCACCGCGCCCGTGAACGGTGTTGCGTTGCCGGACCGGTGCATAAGATCATTTGTCCGGACAATAAACTTGAGCTGAATTTCCCGTAGCTGCGGCGGGGCGGGCGGCTCCTGACGTCCGCTGCGGATCGAGAGGACGGCGACGACCAGCAGCGTCAGGCCCAAGGCGAGACTTCGCTTGGTGAGTGTGTTCTGGGACTGAGTCATGTTAGGTGAGCCGTTGTGCTGAATTTTCCCTTCATACGCCAGTCTTAAGAGAGTTGTCTGGGATTCTGTTCGCCTGTGGCGGACTCGAATTGAAGTCTGAGCAATTAGCCGCCGGGACTTGCCGGTCTACGCACTGAGTCCGCGTGGTATGCTTTTCGGCATGAGTTCAAACGTCATAGTCGATCACGGCGCCGAAATCCTGACTCGCGGCATTGAATGAAGAAGGCGTGTTTCCGCCGGACGAATAACGCTGTGGTAATTGCACGCGCGGTAGCGCGATCCGCCGTCAACCCGCTGCGTTTGCGCGGGCGAGATCGTTCGCGACGGGCGCAATTTCTTCTCGGCGCTCCTCGCTGAGCTCGGACAGAAATGGCGCGATCGGTCCGGTCTCGGCGATGCCCGCTGATGCCGTCGCGTAATGTAAAACTTTCGCCGGACTCCAGGCGTCCCGCAGATCCTCCAACGCCAGGAACGCCTCGCGAAGTTCGTTAGCTTTTTCGAATTCGCCAGCCGCGCAAGCGCTGTGAATGGCCTGGCTCAACCTAGGCGCCACGCAGCCGGAACCGGTGGTGAATCCAGGCAGCTTCCAGTCCCGCATGTGAACGATCGCCGGGCGTTCGCCGATGCCGCTGATGACAATCCCGCGATCGACTCGCGTCAGCAGGCTCTTGAGATAGGCGTCCTCGGCCGGATTCTCACGCACAACGGCGTACTTGATCGCCACGCAAATCCCGTCGCGAACCAGGTTGCCGACTACGTCCAGTCCGGCTTCCTTGACCGCGCCGAAATTGGCCTCTTCCTTCAGGTAGAGAATCAGCCTGGTTTCCGCGGCGTCGGCGAATTCGCGGAGACCCTGTTCCAGGCCGGGCGCGTCGCGCGGGTCGCCGCAGGGCAGGGCCATGACCGCCGGGAACTTGTGCGTCTTCAACAGCATCGCCTGATCGATCAGGCGGCCGAAGGAGGGCCCGGCGCTCGGCAGCATGACGCAGTCCTTCGACCACTCGCTCATCCAGTCCAGCAGCGCGGCGTAATCGCTCAGCGTCACGTGATAGAGAAAGGCGTTACCGCCGTAAATGAATCGGGTCACACCGCCGTCCACGATGTGCCGGACGATCTGGTTGTTCTGCTCGAAATCGAGCGAACGTTCGGAATTGGCGGCGCGCGCCAGCGGGGGCACGGCGAAGACGCCGGCGTAGGTTTCGTCAGTCCATTCTGTATTGCTCATGACGCTTTGGCTCTCTCTTCGAAGATCTCGGTGTTTTCTGTGTCTGGATTTCGCACGTCGACTCGATGAGCGATTCGCTTGGTGCGACA
>JBLHKZ010000138.1:0-14608 GCA_047618185.1 Limisphaerales bacterium | reverse complement strand
CACGGAATGAGGAAGGCAATTCACCACCACCCGGTAGGGATCGCGTGCCCTACCGCGCGAGATGGAACACACCCGAAATTCTCCCCCTTCCGTGCTCTCCGTGGTTGTGCTTAAACGGCGCCGCTCCGGCGCTCAAACAGCCACGCAACCAACCCCGCACACAATTCGCCCTTGTCCGAAAACCCCGTCACGGAATCGGGCGGTTCGCAAAGTCCGAAATCGCGCCCGTAAGCAGCCCCGTTCACCACACAAGCCGCAGTCCCGTTGCTCTCGATCTGCACAAACGCCTTCTTGAGCGCATCGCTGCGGTCGCCTTCCAATTCATATTTCCACCCCACCAACACGCCATTCGGGAAAATCGACCTGAGCTCGGCGATCACCTTGGACGTTGGCGTGAGCGTCATTCTCAGCTCACCACCGCCGGTCGGTATCTTCGCGCCAGCGACCGCCTCGCCCGTCGCATCCTGAATCCCGCTCACCCGATAGTCACAAAGCGCCGCCGCATGAAACACCGCGTCGACCGTCCCCGCCTCCCCGCACGCCCGCAACTTCGCCAACAGGTCGTCGTTCGTGCTGAAGGGGATCGTTTCCGCGGCGCGGCATTCTCCCGGCCAGGTCGCCTGCTCGCCCCTCAGGCAGATCGTTTCGACGCCTGCCTCGGTCAGCTCGTTGGCCAGCCGCACGCCGAGCTCGCCGGTTGAGAAGTTCGTCATGCGGCGAACATCGTCAATCGGCTCGTAACTCGGACCACAGGTGACAATCGCATTCATCGGACCGCGAGTTCATACCCCGTGAGCGAAATCGAGAAAAGCAAAGGATTACCCAGGCTCACGCGAACGACGGAGTCAGAATTGGCTCCTCCTCCTCCGGACGCGCAGGCGCAAGCGATGCCAGCTTGTCTTTCAGCTGCGCCGCCAGCCCGGCCATGACGCGCTTCTTGCGCGGCGCCGATTCCAGGATTCCGCGCAGTTTCTCCTTCGCCCGCGACAGGCGCGACATCACCGTGCCGGGCGGCACGCCCAGGATCTCCGCGATCTCCAGATACGAATGATCCCGCTGATAAAATAGAACCAAGGGCGCGCGGTACCTTTCCTCCATCGATTCGAGAGCCGTCATCAAAGTCGCGGCGTCCAACCTCGCAACGGAATTCGGCGTCGTGGCGGGAAGCTCCTGATGAGAATCGTCAATGCTCTGCTTGGGAAACCTCACTTCGTGCCGCCGTTTCTTGAGAAATTCGCGATACAAAATTGTAAACAGCCAGGACTTCGCCTTCGACTTGTCCCGCAATTGCCCCTCCTTGCGAATCGCGAGCAGGAAGGTCTGCTGCGTCAGATCCTTGGCCCACTCCTCGTTCTTCGTGAGGCTGCAGCCAAACTGGAAGAGCCGCTGATAATACTCTTCAACCAAAGCCTCAAAATCCAATCCCTTAATTTCCGTTGTGTTCATAATCGACGTTCGTTTTGTTGTTAGTCATGTGAATAGGTCGAACGGAACTCCGATTCCTTACAAAAAGTTTAAAGAAGTTTTGAGAGAGGCGGAGACGGTCGCCGAAACCTTTTGCCCCAAGGCTGCGAAGCATTCTCGGCGGGACGCGTATGCCACCCATTCGAGCAGAAGCTCAGTCGCTCTCCTTTTTGTGCTTCTTGCGCCTTTTTGCGGCAAAAAAACGAACAAAAATCCCCGCTCCCGGCTCCGCTTTCCGTGTTACTCCGATTCCACGTCAATCTTGTGGCGCTCCAGGGTCGTGCCCTCGGCCTGTGCCAACCGCGCCAACGCGCGATTGTAATCGATCACGGAGGAAACCTCCCGGGAGCGAGCCGTGGTGAGATCGCGTTGGAGCTGCTGCACCTGGTAGCTGCTCGATTTGCCAAACTCCAACTGCTTCTCCTCGGACTCCAACGCCTGCTCGGCGAGCTCCCTCGCCTGCCGCGACAACTCGACCTGCTCGAAGGCGCCCAACGCCCGATCCACCTCGATGGCGATGTCCACCATGATGCTCTGCTCCAGCTTCTTCAGATCGAGCGCCCTTCCTTCGTATCGCAATTTCTCGCTCTTGTAGCGAAGGCGCGCGCTGCGGTTCCCCAAGGGCATGCGCAATATGGCGCCGTAGGACCAGAAGGGACTGTCGCCCTTGCTGAGGCTGCTGAACACGCCCGGGTACTCCTTGTTCGCCGCCAAGCGTCCCAGGGTCGCCTGAAAATCCAGCTGCGGAAGCAGTTGATTCTTGTTGTAGCGCAGGGTGAGGCCGACGTTCTCAAGATTGTTGCGAGACTGCTGCAGATCGAGCCTCATGCGCAATCCGCGCCCCCAGCTGACATGACGATCAAGCGGCTGTTTGACCGCCTGAATCTTCTCGGTCGGTTCGATGGTCGCCAGATCCATGGACTGAACGTCATCGCTGATAACCTGAATCAAATTGTATTCCGCGGACTTCACGCTTCGGATCGCCGTATTCACGTCGGCGCGAACCCGGGCCACCTCGGCGCCGGAGCGCTTCAAATCGTCCGAGGGTTTGATCCCCTCCTCGACCTTGCGTTTATCGCCGGCATACGACTTCTCGCTCAAGATCAGGGCGTCCCGCCGGACCGCGAGTTGCTCGCGCGCACTGATCAAGCCGTAGTAGGCCAACTCCACCGCGGTGACGATGCCGATGATCTGTCGTCGAAATCCAATCTCGGAATTCAGCAGGTCCGTTTTCCTCTGCTTGATGTTGAGCCGGATCCCGTCGATGAGGAAATTTTTCAACAGGGGCTGGGTCACGTTCAGCCGGATCGAACCGGACGAATTTTCAAAAGGGAACGCCGCTGACGAGCCGCGGCGATTGGAAACGTTTCCGCTCAGATCGTAGGAAAGCCCAATGGGAAATTGTCCGCCGAAGCCCGTGTTGAAACGGTCGTCCTCGGTTTCCGTTCCCAGAAAAAAGCGGTTCTCCTCGTCAACGCCGCCGGGTGAGGAACTGGAGCTGTGCGTCGCTCCGGCCCTGAAGAACGGGTCGTAACTCGTCCGCGCAAGATCCAGGCTGTACCTCGCGAGTCGCGGATTGATCCGGGCGATCTCCACATCCAGGTTCTTCCTCATAGCCCGCTCAATGCACTCCTCCAACGAAAGCCGGATAACCTTTTTCTCGTCGGCCGCGCCCGCTCCGCAAATGGCCGCGAGCATCAGAGCCAGAATGATCAATCGAATGAGCATGATTTTCTTCCCTCGGCGTTTGCCACAGTTCAAGCCTTCGCCGCCGCGACCGCGTCGACTTCGCCGCTCGCGCTTTCCTCGACTATCCGACCGTCGAAGAGATGCACGGTGCGTTCGGCGTATTGCGAGAAGCGAACGTCGTGCGTGACCATACAAATTCGCCGCTCGTGATGTTCAGATGAATCCCGGACAGGGCGTGAGTTTCAACTTCGTCGGTCATGAACACCTTCTTGATGTTCTCCAGAATAATGAGGCCTTGTTCGTCCATGATGGCAGTCGGTGGTTTCAGTTCTCAATTTTCAGATTGCAGATTGCAGATTGCAGATTGCACAATTTCAGATCTCAGATCTCGAATTGCAGATTTCAACGCGGCGATCATTCAAGCCGGACTTTTTCATATTCCTCGTAGTTCGACATGTCCGAGAGAATCACTTCATCCCCCTCGCTCAAGCCTTCGACAACCTCAATAACGCTCACGGAGGTGCGCCCGAATTTAACCGGCACCCGAAGCGCGGTCCTTTCCTCCTTGTTCACCTTGAACACGCCGACCGTGCTGTCCTCGGCCCCGTTCACCGGCCGGCCGACGTAGAGAACGTCATCCAACCGATCCAGTTCGATGGCGCCATCCACGCTGAGATCCGGTCGCGCGCCTTGCGGCAGTTTGCCCTCCAGTTTCACCTCGACCATCACCGTGCCGTTTTGAACGGCGGGATCGATGCGCGCCACGCGTCCCTTGGTAATCCCATTGCGAGTGTCGATCTCCGCCGACTGCCCGACCACGACGTCCTTCACCTGAGTCTCGGCAATCTTCAGTTCGGCCTTCAATTTGTCGGGTTGCACGATCTTGGCGAGCGTCGTGCCGGTGCCGACGCGCTGTCCGATCTCCAATTCCTGGGAATCGCCGATCTGCTGGAGCACGCCCTCGTAGCCGGCCAGAATCTTCAACTTCACGACGTCGTCCTTCTTGATCGCCAACGCGGCCTTCATTTTGACGATATCCGCATCCCGGACCGCGAGTTGGGCCTCGGCGGTTCTCTCCGACATCGCCTCGCCCTTGAGCTCAATATCATAACGATTCTTCAAATCGTCAGCGCGATTGCGAAGACGCTTGGCCTCCAACTCAGAGACGAGTCCATCCTTGTAAAGATCCTCATTGGCCTTCGCCTCGAACTCCGCAATTTCGTAGTCGGCCTTGGCCTTGGCCAGCGTGGCCTGCCTGTTGAGCTTGGTCGTCTCAAGGTTGACCTCGAGCTGCGTCTTTTGGGCCTCCGAACTTTTTACCGCCAGTTCCGCGTCAAAAACCGCCTGCACCAGATCCGGATTACTGAGGATCATCAGGACAGTGTTCGTCGTGACCGCGATTCCCGGTTCCACCAGAATGTCTTCGATGCGTCCCGCGACATCCCCCAGAACAAATTGGATTTTCTCGGGAACCAGAGTGCCATTGCCGCGCACCTGCCGGACCATCTCGCCGCGTTTCACGGTGTCCATCCAAACGGCGTCCTCGTCGACGCCCGGAGCCGCCGGCTCCAACTTGGCCAGTCCGACCGTCACGACAGCGGCAAGCGCCACCAACAAAACGATGTAAACCGCGCGGCGGCGTTTCTTCTTTCGAGCAATATCAGGTCTGGCGACATCCATACTCGCTCTCCATACGCAAGCTTCGTGCCAGATGGAAAACATCGAAGAATCGCTCTAAAATGGATATTTTAGGCGGTTTTTGGAAAAGGAATTGCCCCCCTTCGTTCGCTGCCGGGATCGCCACGTCCCGAATTCGGGACGCCATCGTGCTCGACCGATGACCTCCTCCCTGGAGCTTGCGAGAACAAAGTGACCGCCCAGACAACGATCAAAACGAACTCCCTCCAACACCGCGTTGGAGGGAGTTCTATTGAACGAAACAGCCTCGCTTCGCCACCCCGGCGCAGAGTTGCTCCGGCGATTTATCCGGTCCCGCTTCGACTACTTTCGCTTGTCGATCGGCGCAAATTTAAAAACGTCGGAATTCACGTGCTCGCGTTCCATGAGTTTGCGAACGCGCGCGACAACTTTGGGATTCTCGGCTGCGACGTCCTTTGATTCCGAGACGTCCGCCTTGAGATCGTAGAGTTCGATTTTCAGCGGATCCTTGTTGCTCTTCTTCAGCATGTTCTGGCGAATGCCCTTCCACTTGCCCATCCACACAGCCTGCTGGCCGCCGTACGAGCTGAACTCACGATAAAGAAACGGCCGCCGCGGCTGCTTCTTTCCCAGAATCGCCGGCGCAATGCTGATCCCGTCGATGCTGGCCGGCGCCTTTGTCTGCGCGCCAATCAGGTCGAGCAGTGTCGGCATCCAGTCTTCGAATCCGGTCTGAATATTCGACTTGCTGCCCGCCTTGACTCTGCCCGGCCACTTGACGATCAAGGGCACACGCACGCCGCCTTCGTAGAGCGAGCCCTTCAACCCGCGCAAGGGCTTCACGCTTTCAAAAAAATCATAATCAACCTCGTCCTTGAGATGCGTGGTGCCGTTGTCCGAGGTGAAGACCACGATGGTGTTTTCTTCGAGCCCGTGCTGCTTGAGTTCGTTTAGGATATTTCCGACATAGCGATCCATGCGCGTGATCATCGCGGCGTAGGCGGCGCGCGGCGTGAAGTGCGGCGTGTAACCGTATCCGCCCTTCCGCGTAAAGGGCGGATCGTTCCACTTCAGATCGAGATACGGTTTCAATTCCTCATCCGGCACATGCAGCGCCACGTGAGGAATGACGGTCGGGTAATAAAGAAAGAACGGGCGTTCCTTGTTGTCGCGAATGAACTCCAGAGCCTGCGCGTTGATGCGATCCGGAGCGTAATCCTGGCCCTTGAAAATATCGTAACTGCGCGGGTCGTTCGGGTCCGTCCCCTTGGCGAGCGAAGCGTGGCCAGGCACGGGCGGGACGTTGTTGAGCTTCACCTTCTCGTTGTCGCTCCACAGGGTCTCGGGGTAGTAGCTGTGCGCGTGGCCCTGGCAGTTGTAGCCGTAAAAACGCTTGAACCCCTGCTTGGTGGGATTGCCTTGCGACCCGGTGTTGCCGAGCCCCCATTTGCCAAAGGCGCCGGCGACATAGCCCTCCTTCTTCAACAGCTCCGCAATCGTGACCTCGCTGGCGGGAATCGGATGCTGCCCCTCGGGCTCGCCAAACTTCGCCATGGCGCGATTGTTGCGAACGATCGCATGACCGGGATGTTTGCCGGTCATCAGCACGCAGCGCGAAGGCGCGCAGACCGCGTTGCCCGAATAGTTCGCCGAAAAACTCATCCCCTGCTTCGCCAACCCGTCGATATGGGGCGTCTTGATCTTCTTCTGACCGTAACTGCCCAGCTCGGAGTAACCGAGATCGTCGGCCAGGATGAATACGATGTTGGGGCGGTTGGCGGCAGCGAGAGAACTGACGCCAAGAAACAGGGAGAAAAGAATCGAAATAGTTTTCATAAGATTGAGCGGACACCATCTCAGACGCGCTCGGAAATGCAAACATTCGGAGCGACCGCGCAAAGCATTTCGTGAAGGGGTCGGTCACACGGAGCACCGCCGCATTAATGAATCCAGCAACCGCGCGAGCAAGCGGGACAAAAGTGCGGAATCGCGGGACTGACCACTTTTTGTCCGCCAATCCCAACGCGATTCGTTTGCCGTGGCTGATCTCCGGGCTGAAAGCCCGACAGCGCAAAGCACAGGTCTTCCGGCCTGTGTCGTAGAGACTTGCGAGGCGCGGCCTTGGTCCTGCTCTCACCGATGATCCGTAGGGCTGAAGCCCCACGCTTTGTGCGGTCGGGCCTTCAGCCCGGGTTTACCCGGTGACCGGCAAGTTCAGACAGATATTTTTGGACACGCAAGTCACGTTTGCACTATCTGAAGGCCCACCGGGCCGATCCTATGTCAGCCCAGGCCAACGGCCTGGGAATTCGTTCCGATGAGACAAGAGCCCCAAAGGGGCGGCCCTATCACGTTTACCTGAGCCTGTTAGGGCCGCCCCTTTGGGGCTCAGAATGCGAAGGCGTTCACCACCCAGGGCGCTGCCCTGGGCTGGCATAGAGCTGGCCCCTTGGGCCGAAGAACCCTGCACAAAATCTCCGGGCTGAAAGTCCGGTTTTACCGTGAAGAATCGGGTGTGAGTTGTTTCAAAGAGCTTTCGTCCGCGCCGACTCCAGCAGGGGAGGCTCCGATCGGTTGCCAGTGTGAGCCGTCCTCGCTGCCGGTGAGTTTCTGGAAATCGGCGAACGTTCTGGGAGTGAAGCTGGTCTGGGCGACTCGAAGGCTCTTGAAGTCGTAGAGATTGCCTGCCCCTCTCCAAATCGCATTCGGGAAAATTAGGGCGTCCGGTTTTGCTCTGCCTTCTCGAAAAATACATTTCTGAAAATCAACTCCCCCGCTGGGTGTGAGCATGACATTGACTCCCTCGAAGGTGCAACGATCGGCAAAGAGAAAACCGCCCCGCCCGATTCGAAGTTCCTGAGGCGCGACTCCAACGCGGCGAATGAGGACGTTCCTCAACGTGACCTCGCAGTGTTGACCATCCGTGAGCCGATTGCCATCGACCCAAAAGGTTCGCGCGGCGCTGCTTTCGATCACGGCATTCTCCATCGAATGCTTCAGCCCGATGAAGTAGAGATCGAAGCCGTGGCAATCCTTGATGAAGACGTTCCGGTAGTGCGTCTGAGTTGTCCCGGTGTCGCAGAGTCCGGTGGCGTTGCCGATGCTGACAAATCCATCAATCTGGCAATCGACATCCTCATGGGCGCTGAATCCGTCGTCGCCGCATTCGATCGCGGCGATGTTTTCGAAGACCAGGTTTCGCTGCGCGCCGTGGACGTTGAAGCCATCGTTGTAGACGTGGGTCCCGGTGAGATTGCGAACGGTGAGCCACGATCCCGCGATGCTCTGGACGACGGCGCTGCTGCGTTTGGGATAGCGGATGTTAGCGCTGTCGAGATCCTGGCCGGGCGGGAGCTTAAGGTAAAATGCATCCTCGTCCTTCACAAACGTCCACTCACCCGGAAGGAGATCGCCGGGCGCCTTGAGCGGTTTGCTCGGGCCTTTGGAGCAACGGCCCATGCGCTGCATCTTTCCGTCCCAGAGCAGAAACCATCGCGCCACGATGGCGTCGTCCGTTCTCTTGTAGATATGTTTTCGCCGATAAAGGTCGGGCGAGACCTGCGCCCAATCCGCGCTCGTCACTGGCTCGCTGCCGTCGAGCACGGCGCCATGACCGTCGAGGGTGATGGGTTTCCCGGGAAGGCCGTGTTTGTGGGTGAAGTCGGCGCTCTCGTAATAGACGCCCGGCGCGAGATGGATGGTGTCTCCCGGTTGCGCGAGTCTCATGGCTCGGGCGATGGTCTTGACCGGCTGGCTGCGGCCGTCATTCGTATCGGCGCCGGTGGCGGGATCCACCCGCAGGTCGGTCGATCGGGTCGTCATCGTCTCCGGCCGCCTGGCCATCGCCGCTTCGTTTTGTTCAGGAGTCACCTCGCTGAAGGTGTTCATCCGCTGCGTTAGATCGACGACGCGCCAGGCCAGTTCGGCAAGGCGGGGACTATCCGAATGATCGCGAATCTCCCGCAGCGTGTCGGCGCCC
This sequence comes from Limisphaerales bacterium, assembly GCA_047618185.1. Taxonomy (GTDB): domain Bacteria; phylum Verrucomicrobiota; class Verrucomicrobiia; order Limisphaerales; family JAYPEY01; genus JAYPEY01. Next base: position 5,817 of record JBLHKZ010000138.1, on the reverse strand, counting down.
TTGTCGCCGAAATCGAGGATGGCGTTGCCGACCACCCGCCAACCCCATTCGGCGTCGGCAAGGTCCGGGGTGGTGTGACGCCGAAAGGCCGTGAGGAGCGCCTCGAGAATCTGAGGGCGCAGTGTCTTCAGTTCCCCTTCATTCCGGGCGGCCACACGTCCGAGCGAAACGGCGGCGCGATTGGCAACGGCCACATCTTCATGCTTGAGCGTTTTTATCAGGATCTCAGTCGCTTCGGGGCTCCTACGAATGTTGCCGAGCGCTTCGGCTGCGGCAAATCGCGGAAAACGTTCCACATCCTTTAGGCCCTCGTGAAACGTCCGCAGCATCGACCTGGTCGCATTTGGCATTAGTGAACGCATGGCGGCCTCGCGGACGCGTGCGTCGGACGCCGTGAGGGCGGCGACGGATAATTCCTCGACTGGCGACGGATTAAGTCGGCGCAACGCAATGACCGCGCATTCGCGAAGCATGTGATTGCCGTGCTTCTCCACAGCTTTGAACAAGGCCTTCGCGGAACCGGCGCCATGATTGTGTGAGAGCGCCAGGGCCGCCACGCAGCGAACGCCATTCTCGGGATCAGTCAGGCCATTCTCGATCACTGGCACGGCTGCGGGATTCTTCGACTTCCCGAGGGCCTGCAAGGCCAGTCGCCGTTCGATCAGGTGAGACGACGCAGCCAGCGGCGTCAAAATCTCGATGCCCGCCTGCAGCTCTCCATCGATGACCTGTTGCAGCGCCCGAAGCCGCAGCGGCAGCTCCGGCGAACGCAGCGAGTCCGCCGTTTGTTCTGGCACGAAGCCGCGCGAGAGATGCTGCACGTCATCGCTCACCGCGAGAATCGTGGGCATGCCCTTTTCCTGATAGGGCTTCCAGCCTGCGCGAAACGGACCGGAGGTGATGACACTCACCGAGGTTTCAGTTCCGCGAGCCAGGAACTGAAGATCCTCCAGAGCCTTGAACTGTGACCGGCCGCTGTTGTTGCCGTAGATGAGCAGTTCATCGACGATCCCGTCCCGGACCCATGTATCCACATCCATGTGCTGACTCCCGGCGGTGATCATGAGTTCAGGCACATTCCACGACTGAGGCAGGCGCGGCGCATCCGAGTTCACCACCATTCCAAATTTGATCTCGTGCTTCTCCAATTCGGTTTTCAGCTCCCGCAAAAATGCGGTCACGTAACTGCCTCTCAACCGCAGCCAATCTTCCCTCGAGGCTCCGCGACCGAAAGGCTCCGTTCGGATGTCGATCCGATGCCTGCGTTTAAAATCCTCGACGATGGGATCGCTGTAGCCGAACTCGTCCTCGAATCGCAGGGAGTAATTTTCCACGTAGGTCAGCAGGGCGACGCCGTCGTAGCCCGCCTTCAGCGTCTGACGCACGGTGAGGTCGACGAGCGCCTTTCGCGCCTCTGGATACGCCAACTCGATCGGACCGCCCTGACGGCGCGCCCCGTATTTGTCCACTGGCGCCCACTCTGGATGTGCGAGTTTAAGCTTTGATTCAAATGTGAACGGGTAGTCACCGAATCCGGGCGTGTCCGCCGGCGCGCCCCAATCCCAGAGCGAACCCATCCCCCAGATCTCCATGTCCCGATCGTGCGCCGCCTTCACCGCGAGCGTGTCCGGGCTGACCGTTTCGTACAACGTGTTGAGCCATGTCCAGAACGAGTAGTAGCGGGGGTTTTCCGGACGCGCGTGCATGGTCTCAAGCCAGCTGGACGCCTCCAGCCCCCGCCAGTAGATCCGCCGGGCATGTTGGACATCGCGAAAGAAATCGAAGGTGGCCTCGATGCTCGCCGGGGAATCGATCGGCAACGAGGAGCCAAGAAAATGATTGTCGCCCGTGCTGACATAGACATCGACGGCGGGCTCCTCCGCGGCGTGCAGGGAAGTCAGCGGGAGCATCAGAAGACCGACTGAAGCGGCTCGCCTGACACAATGAAAGAAGACGTCTCGAATCATCCTGCCAGTGTAGTGATGGCTTGGAATTGCGGGAGACTTTTTTGGCTGACCGAAGGCCCATCGGGCCGATCCTACACAGCATCTCCGGGCTGAAAGCCCGGGTTCACCCGGTAGCCCTGACCCCCAAGCGACAACCGGCACGAACCCGCGAAAATCGTAGCTTTCCAATGGCGACGCCAGCCTCGCTCATTTGCCTCAAGATGATCTCCCGTACAATCCTTTGTCTCCTTGGCGCCTTCGTGGTTCAAACCTCTCAAGCTGGAGTGACTCCCGAGGCGCTCGAGTTCCGCCGCCAGGCGACGCGCAGGATGATCTTTGATCGGTCCCAGGAGATTCCGCTGGCGGGCCTGGATCCCGCGAAGATCCTCGGTTTCGAACTGATGCACCCCCCCGTGGGAGTCCAGAACGGGGAAACGAATTTCGCGATTGAGGATGGCAGGTTGAAGCTTTCAGCGGAGAAGGACGCTTCGGCCGCTCGTTGGGTCGGGGGATTCAATCCCTTTGCGACTTACGAGCTGAGCCTCGTTGGAATCCATGGCGACGGGCGGGTCGGATTACTGTTTGCCGACTCGGAGCAGAACAACCGGCTCTCGGCATCCATCGTCGCCTCCGGGGGCAAGTATCGGGATCCTCGCCGCGGGTTTTCCATCATGCATGCCCGCCCCATCGGGCTCACGGGGCAACACGAGGATCCGCACGGGGTCTACGATGTCGAGGCTGGGAAGTGGCGGTTGTTGCTTTCCGAGCGCGCCGGAAAGTATCGAGCCGGGATGTGGGAGTCCGATCACTGGGATCGCGGCTATGAGCGGCTGGCCGGGCCGGTGGAGATGGACAGCACCGGCACGCTGATTCAGAAGATCGGCGAGTCACGCTATGTCTTTTTCGGAAGCGCGGATCGCAAGGTCTACATCCGTTCTTATCCTGAACTGGAGCCGGTGGGCGAGTTGAAGATTCACCGCCCCCCGTGGAACGAGGCCACCGGCACGCGCATCTGGCCCAACATCATTCCGTTGCCTGACGGATATCCCGCGCGCTACATCGCCTTGATGATGGACCGCCAGAACTACCCCGGCATGCCGGCCCGCAATTGGACTTATGGCGCCATGTATCTTTACCACGCCCATGTCTCTCACTGATACCGGCGGAGCCGCTGATCGAGATTCGCCCAATCAATCTCGATCCAGCGCTGAAGGCGCGACTCAAGACCGCATGATTCCACCGACCACCCGAATACCTACCCTGGACTGAAATCACCCTTTACGCTTCGTTCCCGGAGCCGTGCGATGGGGACCGAAGTATTTTTCGCTGCGATAGCGAAGCCAGACTCGAAGATCCTGCGGGATCTGATCCTTCTGCTCGGGCGTCAATTGATCGTAATACACAATCGCCTTTTCCCGTTCACCGCGACAAGCGGCGTTGCGGTGAGCTTTCCAGTAATCGCGCGCGACCCGGATGCGACGGCAGACCTCCTTCACGAGCTCCTTGCCTTGCAGCGGCTTCTTGCGTTTGGGCGGCATTCCAATTACTTCGGCAGCGCGAAGACGACCAAGCTTCCGCCCGACGGGCGACCCGACTTGCCGCCTCCCGCGGAGATGGCGACGTATTGCCGACCGTTCACCATGTAGGTGCTTGGCGTGGCATTGCCGCCGAAAGGGAGCTTCGTTTGCCAAAGAATCTTCCCGGTCTCCTTGTCGAAGACTCGGAAGGTTTCGTCGGCGGTCGCTCCGATGAAAATAAGTCCGCCCGCCGTCACCACCGGGCCGCCGTAGTTCTCCGTGCCGGTTGGGGGAATGCCGCGAGCAGTCAGTTCAGGATACTCACCAAGGATGACCTTCCATTTGATTTCGCCCGTATTCAGGTCGACCGCGTTCAAGGTCCCCCACGGCGGCTTGATCGCGGGATAGCCTTCGTCATCGAGCCAACGTCGAAAGCCTCCGAAGGCGTAGGACGGGGGCTCGCTGTTCACCGCGCTCGCAGATGCGCTGGCTGCATCTCGGGAGGTCGCGGGTTTCTCATTGAGCACGTAATCCAGGATCGCCTTACGCCTGGCCTCGGGCATGGTCGCGTAGCCGGGCATGCGGCCGCCGCCCACACGAGTGATTTGCTCGATCTCGGCGCGGGTCTTTCGTTTGGCCACGTCAATCAACGAGGGAAACTGCAGGGCAAGATTACCTCGCCTGTCGAGCCCATGGCAGGCGCCGCAATAGATCATGTAATCCTTTTCGCCGGCGACCAGCTTTTTGCCGTCGGCCCTACGTGTATCCACCATCTGCAGGAGCCAGGGCATCTCGTTGATGTTCACGTAATAGATTCCGTCGGGATCGGCGGCTCCCCCGCCCCACTCCATGCCGCCGTCGTATCCGGGGAACATGACGGTCTCCTTCAAGCTTGGCGCCGGGAAGGGTCCGAAATTCGGTGAAGCGCGAATGCGGTCCAGCGTCATCTGGTGAGTCTGAGGCGAAATGTTGGATGCATCCGCCTCGGTGTAACGCTGGCGCATCAGCGGAACGGGCTTGGTCGGATAGGGCTGGGTCGGCCAGGCTTTTTCCCCGCGCAGATCGGACGCCGGAGCCGGTCTCTCCTCAATCGGCCAAAGCGGTTCGCCAGTGACGCGATTGAAAACAAAAAGCCGTCCGTGTTTGGAACCTTGAGCCACGGCGTCGATCTTCTTGCCCCCATGATTCACCGTCAGCAAAACCGGCGGACAGGGAAGGTCCTTGTCGAGGAGGTCGTGGTGAACAATTTGGAAATGCCAGATCCGTTCACCTGTCGCGGCGTTCAGCGCGAGAATGCAATTGGCGAACAAGTTCTCACCGTGGCGCTTGCCTCCGTAGAAATCCGGCTCTGCGGTCTTGGTCGCGATGTAGACAATGCCGCGCTTCTCGTCGAGCGACTGGCCGCACCAGGGCATGAGGCCCGTGGCGGTCTTGTAGGCGTCCTTGGGCCAGGTGTCGTGTCCCACTTCGCCTGGTCGCGGTATCAGATGAAAGATCCACAGTTGTTTACCTGTTCGAACATCGAACGCGCGAACCGAGCCAACGCCGCCGACGCCGCCCAGAATGACTGCGTCTTTGTAAATCACTCCCGGGGTGTTCAAGCCCGAACCCAGTTTGATGGAACCGTTTTCGCCGAAGCTCCGGATGACTTTGCCCGTCTTCGGTTCCAGCGCGAACAAGTATCCCGCCACACCCGTGAACAGTCGCTTTTCGCCGCCGGAATCGTTCTGCCAAAAAACCACGCCGCGCTGACGGCCTCGGCCCTTGCCGGAGCGCTCCTTGGCGGGATCCCATTTCCAAAGCTCCTTGCCCGTGGCCGCGTCCAACGCGATGACTTCCCGCGTCGTCGACAGCGTGTAAAGGATGCCATCGATAATCAGGTTATTCACCTGGTAGCCGCCCTTGCCGCCCGTGTCGTAGGTCCAGGCGACTTCGAGCTTCGCAACATTCTTCCGATTGATCTGAGAAAGCGACGAGTAGAGATTGCGCTCCTTGCCTCCAAGATAGATTGGCCAATCGGCGTTTTGCGGGGCCGCGCCAAACGCGGCGATCGAGAACAGGCTCAGCGCGATCAAGGTGAGTGAAGACAACGAGGCGCACGATGGACGATTCAATTTCATAGATTCAGGCATGCTGGAAGATGTGCCGGATAATTGATCTGGAATCGCCCGGCGGAGCAAGGAAAAGAACTGGCGACAGGGCCTGTCGAATGGGCTGAAGAGGGACACCGAGGACGGCGTCCGTCTCCAATATTGAGAGGGACGCCGTCCTCGGTGTCCCATCCTTCGGTGACGCGGCAGTTTATCGGCGCCGGCGTGACGTTTCGGTCATTGGAGATTTCGAAATTGTTTCTG
>JBLHKZ010000137.1:0-14638 GCA_047618185.1 Limisphaerales bacterium | reverse complement strand
TGAATTCCGTTCTACTTATCGCGATTCTTAGAACACCATGATCAGGCGGCGGATTTCGTTGAGGCGGGCGGATGCGGTCTTCTTTGTGAGTCTTGGAAACCTTCCTCCGGCGGTGATGTATTCGTCGTTGCGCTGGAGTTTTAGTTTTGTGCCGCGGGTTTGGATGACATTGATGTTTCGCTCGCTGGCGAGGAGTTTCAGGCCGGTGAGTTGGAGGAGGAGTTCCAGGGAATCTGGCAAGGGGCCGAAGCGGTCGCGCAGCTCTTTTTGCAGGGCGTCGAGATCGGGTTTGTCGGCGATCTGCGCAAGCTTGCGGTAGATGTCCACGCGTTGTTGCGGTTCGGGAATGTACTGGAAGGGAATGAAGCAAGGAGTGGCTGCGTTCGGTTGAGAGTCTTTTTGAGTTGATAGTTGTGAGTTGGCTGAGGCGCGGTCATCGCCGGGACTGAGGGCGAGGAAGTCGATGTCAATGAAGACCTGGACGCGCTTCTTGACGGGCTCGCCCTTGAGAATGGCGACGCTTTGTTTGAGCAGTTGGCAGTAGAGTTCAAAGCCGACGGCGGTGATGTGGCCGCTTTGCTCGGTGCCCAGGAGATTGCCCGCGCCGCGGATCTCCAGATCCCGCATGGCGATCTTGAAGCCGCTGCCCAGCGCGGAGTATTGCTTGATGGCGCTCATGCGCTTGCGGGCATCGTCGATGAGCCGGGCGTAGCGCGGGACAAAAAGGTAGGCGTAGGCCTGACGGGTGTAGCGTCCGACGCGGCCGCGCAACTGATAAAGATCGCTGAGGCCAAAGCGGTCGGCGCGATCGATGATCATGGTGTTGGCGTTGGGGATATCGAGGCCGCTTTCGATGATCGTGGTGCAGAGCAGGATGTCGGCATCGCCATTGATGAACTTGCCCATCACGTCCTCGAGTTGATCGGTCGGCATTTGTCCGTGTCCGACGACTATGCGGGCCTCGGGGCAGAGGAATTTTAATCGGTCGGCGGTGTCCATGATCGAGTGGACGCGATTATGCACGTAGTAGATCTGGCCGCCGCGATTCATCTCGTGCTGGATCGCGTTGCGAATGAGCCGCTCGTCGTGATGCGTGACGACGGTCTCAACCGGGAGTCGATCCAGGGGCGGAGTCTCAATCGCGCTCATGTCGCGCGCGCCGGTGAGGGCGAGATAGAGCGTGCGGGGTATGGGCGTGGCGCTGAGCGTGAGCACATCGACCATGCGGCGCATCAGTTTGAAGGTCTCCTTGTGGGCGACGCCGAAGCGCTGTTCTTCGTCGATGACGGCCAGACCAAGATCTTTGAATCGGACGTCTTTTTGAACGAGGCGGTGCGTGCCGATGACGATGTCGACCGTGCCCATGCCGAGATCGCGGATGACGATGTCCTGCTGCTTGCGAGTGCGGAATCGGGAGAGTAGTTCGATCCGAATCGGATAATCGGCCATGCGCTCGCGGAAGTTGTTGAAATGCTGCTGCGCGAGGACGGTGGTGGGCACGAGGATGGCGACCTGCCGGCCTTCCATGACGGCCTTGAACGCGGCGCGAATGGCGACCTCGGTTTTGCCGAAGCCCACGTCGCCGCAGATGAGTCGATCCATGGGGCGGGCGCGCTCCATGTCGGACTTGGTATCGTCGATGGCTTTGTCCTGGTCAGGCGTCTCTTCAAAAATGAAGGCGTCTTCAAATTCGCGTTGCCAGGCGACGTCCTCCTTGAACGCATAGCCGGGCAGGGCCTCGCGTTCGGCGTGAATGGAGAGCAGTTCGGCGGCGAGGTCGCGGACGGCGTCCTGCGCTTCGTCCTTGGTCTTCTTCCAGCGCTTGGTTCCGAGGCGATTGAGCCGGGGGTTGGCCTTGCCCGAGCCGACGTATTTGCTGACGAGGTGCGCGTGGGTGACGGGGACAAAGAGCCGTGGATTGGCCTCTGAGGAATTCTTGGGCGCGTATTCGATGACGAGGCATTCCTGTCCGGTTTCGGCTTCGGCGGTCATGTCGCCGCGACTGATGTTGTCGCGGGTGTGGGCAAGGATTTCGAGCCCGGTGTATTTGCCGATGCCGTGGTGGAGGTGGACGACGAGGTCGCCGATTTCAAGATCGGTGAAATTGATGTCGAGCGCGGAGGTGACGGCGGCGGCGTGAGGGGACTTAAGCCGGCGCGGGCGCTGGATCTTGTAGCGGCCAAAGATTTCGGCGTCGGTGACGACGATGAGCTTGGCGGCGTCGCAGAGGAAGCCGCGGGAAAGCGCGCCGATTTGGAGTGTGGGTGTGGGCGCGGGTTTGTCCTTTGCTTTTGATCCTGATTTTGCGCCGGCCTTTGGTTTTGGGTTTTCGGAGAAACCGCAGTCGTTCCAGATCTCGACGAAGCGGTCGCGTTCGCCGTCGTTGTTGCAGAAGACGTGAACGTCCTGGCCCTGGCGCATCCAACGATGCAGCTGGGTGAAGAAGTCTCTCCGCTTGGCCTCGGCGATTTGGGGCTCCTGGCCGCGTTCGTCGAGGGGTCGATAGGCGTCGAGATTGCCGAAGGTGATTGCGTCGATGGACGTGGTTTCCGGGATGGGGGACTCAGCTTCGTTGAGTTCGATGAGCTGTCCGTCGCGGGCTTCGATCTGCGCGCTGAGTTGATCCCACGGAATGTGGAACGGGTCCTTCTTCGGGACATCGGCGGTGTACCGGTCAGTCGCCTCTTCGAGGAGGTCGGGTTCGCAGAGCAGGACGATGGGTTTCTCAGGAAGGTAATCTTGCAGGGTGGAAAGCGAGTTCTCGGACTTCGGTTTTGCGGCCTCTTTCTTTGATGCTTTTCCAGGCGTGCCGCCGAATTCCTTGCGGAGAATGGAAAGTTCACCCGCAGGTGAAAGGGTTGCTTCGTCGACCTCTTCACGGGAAATCTGAGTGTGCGGATCGAAACTGCGGATGGATTCGAGCTCGTCGCCGAAGAATTCCAGGCGGATCGGCCAGGGACTGCTGGGCGGATAGATATCCACGATGCCGCCGCGCAGGGCGATTTCGCCCTTCTGGCTGACTTGGGCTTCGGGCTCGTAGCCCTGCTCTTCGAGCCACTCTATGAGGTCGAGCGGATCGAGTTGGTCGTTGCGTTTGAGGCGTCGCGTGCGGTCGCGCAGTTCTTTGGCGGAAAATGTTTTTTGCAGCAGCGCGATGGCCGTGGTGACGACGATCGGGGACGGGGCGGTCGCTGAAGCGGATTTGGATTTAGCTTTGGCTTTCGATTTGCCTTTGGAATCCGCGTCGGGCGGACCGAGGAGCTTGATCAATGTTTCAAGACGCTCGCTGGTGACGTCGACGTGCGGCAGACGTTGCTCGTGCGGCTGAATTTCCCAGGAGGGGAAGAAGAGGAGTTGAGAGTTGAGAGTCTTTTTGAGTTGAGGGTCTGTTGAATTTGAAATCTGAGAGTTGGGATTTGAGATCTCGGATGTCGCGATGGCTTGCCAGGTTTGGAGGTCCTGAAAGAGGGTCTCCTGCGTCTTGAGGGTGTCGGCGACGATGAGGATCGGTTGGCCGGGGCGGAGATTCTGCAAGGCGATTGCGATGCAGGGGGCCGCCGCCGGGCTGATGTTGTACAGGGCGACGTCGCCGTTCGTCTCCAACTGTTTGCGCAGTTCTTGCGCAATCGGGGAGTTGAGCAACGCAGTCAGCGGATTGGCGCCGCGCTTTTTGGGAGTGGCTTTTATCAGAATGGGGAAAGGTGCAGAATGGCGAAGGCGTAGTCAATCGCACTGGAGAGGGCGGAGTATTGTAGAACGGGATTTATCGCGTTGGAGGAGCGCGGGATAACGGGATAAATCCCGTTCTACTTTGTCGCGCCGAGTCCGCGCCTGCCGAGTTCTGCCAGCGTCCAGTCGTATTCGCCGACGAGCTGGTCGACGACGCTTCGATTTTTCATTTCCTCTGGCATGACTTCCCAGGTGTAGGTCTCCATTTCGAGGTGCGAGCAAAGCGCGGGATTCTCCTTGAGCAGGTCCATGACGCCGAGAATGTGGTCGGCGGTGTTGTCGAAGAGCTCCGTCGCGGGGCTGTGCAGGGGGATGTGGAAATGGATTCGCCATTCGTCGATCCCGGGAGCGCGAAAGGCGGAGTTTTCGGCCAGCGCGATATCGAGGTCTTTGGCGCGAATCAGGGAGCCGTCGCTTTGGCGGGCGATAACCTGGTGCAGGTAGATGTCGTCGCCGAAGGCGGTCAAGGCGGCGAGGGTTTCCGGCGTTGGCGTCACCTTGAGCGCCGAGCTGAGGTGGAGCTTGCTGATAAAGATGCCGGCGGATGTGAGGGCTCCGATGGCATCCTGCGCTGTCTCGTATTCTACGGCGAGATGGCAGGTGTCGTAGTTGACGCCTATGCAGCGTTTGAAGCGGTCGTCGGCCGGACGGCGTTCCTGGGCCTGCTCGAAGAACTGAACGGTCTCGGTGGAGTTTTCGAACAATCCGAGCGGTTCGGGTTCCAGGCCGAGGTGGAGTTTCTTGCCGGTCTTCTTGCGCAATGCGTCGATGTGTTCGGCGCATTTCCAGAGATTCTCGTAGATCGGTTCGAGCTGAGCGTCGTCGGTGATGAATTCCTTGAACGAGCCGGGCAGGGTGCTGACGCTGCCTTCGACGCCGTCGGGAACGAGCTCCGCGATGATGTCGAAGAGGAGATTCGTGTAGTCGAGGCGTTCCTGTGTCTGCCAGTCGGGCCGGTAGACATTTTCTTTCACGCGGGATCCGTGGAAATTGCCGTAGGGAAAGCCATTGATCGTAAAGACGTAGCAGTGGGTCTCGTCGAGCCAGGCCTTGAAGGCGGCCAGGGTCGCGGGCTCGATCAACTCCCGCGCGGCCTGATCGCTGAGGCGCAGGCCGATGGCGTAGGGATTGTCCGGGCAGACGCGCACGCGCACGGCCATGGTGTGAGTCTTCAACGACTCAAAGGTCTGCGGCCAATCCTCGCCGCGGTGGATGTTCGTGCAATACGCCAGATGGAGCCCGTGATTCAATCGCATGGTCGGAGAGGAAGGAACAACGGGCGGGGCCGATTGACAAGCGCGAAGCGGGTCGCGCGTTTGCCAAGGAGCGGCGGCATTCCTGCCGCCGTGGCTGAAAGGGCCAGAGTCGTGTGGGGGAGAAAGCCTGGAGTATTGAGCGTTTCTCCGGAGACAGGGCGGCAGGAATGCCGCCCCTCCGTGGGTGGCGCCAAGGTCAATCCACCTTCAGCGTGAATTTCGGGCTCTGGCTCATGAAGCTCGCGGGATTTCGGAAAGCCACTTTGTCGATGAGCTCCTCGGTGTGGCCCCTGCGTTTCATCTCCTGCATGGTTTTGGGGACCGCCAACGGATCGCTGGGGCCCCAGTCGCAGGCGGCGTTCATCCAGATGTTGTCGCTGCCGAATACTTCGAGCATATCGATGGCGCGATTGGGCGAGCACTTGGATTCCGGGTAGAGCGTCATGCCCGCCCACATGCCGGCGTCTTTCACAATCTTGATCGTGTGCTCCTCAACGTGGTCGATGATGACGCGGCCGGGATCGATGCGTGAGTCGTTCTTGATGAGATCGACGATCAGTCGGGTTCCCTTGAGCTTGTCCTCGAGGTGAGGGGTGTGCACGAGAATGAGCTGATTCAACTCGGCGGCGAGATTGACGTGCTTCTCGAGGACGGTGATTTCGTTGCGGCTGTTTTTGTTGAGGCCGATTTCACCAATGCCGAGGACGTTTCCCTTTTTGATGAATTCAGGAATGATCGCGAGGACATCGTCGGCGAGTTTGATGTCCTCGGATTCCTTGGGGTTGATGCACATCCAGCAGTAGTGCTCTAGGCCGAACATGGCGGCGCGGCGCGGCTCATACTCGGTCAGTTGGCGGAAGTAATCGTAGAAGCCGTCGGCGGAGCTGCGGTCGTAGCCGGCCCAGAAGGCGGGTTCGCAAATGGCCTTGCAGCCGGCGATGGCCATGGCTTTGTAGTCGTCGGTGGTCCGGCTGACCATGTGCCCGTGAGGTTCGATGTAGCGCATTCTTTGGAGAGTTGAGAGTGTTTTTGAGCTGAGAGTTGAAAGTGGCGACTGTGGACGTCAGGGTTGATTTCAACTCACCGTCGCCACCGGATTCGCTCCGCAGGCGGCCTTCGTCGTGGCTGCCGGAATGGGCTCGGTGGTCGGGTCGCTGAACGACAGGAGGACGTTCTTGGCGCGTTCGGGATCGCCGCCATCGAGGGCCTTGAGGGCCTCGCGAAAGGCGGCGATGCGAAAATCCTCTTCTCCTTCGGCGCGATCCACGCGGTCGAGAAAGGCCGCGATCTCCGTGAGCTTGAAGCGCGCGTCCATGAAATAGAGGTCGAGAATTTTTTGCTTGGTCATAATAGTTACTGGTCAGTTCAGATCGGCCCTGGCGAGCAACGTCGGGCGAATTCCCGGGCGATGGGGCCGGTCGCTCTCCCGGGAGCCGTGACTAAACGCAACGAGGATTCCGGCGGCAATTATCGCGAGATTGCGGCGATTGACAACTCGCTTTCGAGAAATCCACGGCTGGTTCTTACGGCGGGCGGTCCTTGACGCTGAATTGCGGGCGTGATTAGTTACGCCACCTGAATTTCAGTCAAACGAACGAAGACTATGCCGACCTACGATTACACCTGCGAAAAGTGCGGACATGAATTTGAGTTTTATCAATCCATGAAGGACGATGCGTTGGCGTCGTGCCCGAAGGACGCCTGCGCGAAAAAACGCTGGGGCAAGGGCAAGGTGAAGCGCGCGATCGGGACGGGCGCGGGGATTATCTTCAAGGGCAGCGGTTTTTATCAGACCGACTACCGTAGCGAGGGTTACAAAAAGGACGCCAAGAAGGACAAGCCGGCGGCGGAGTCGTCCAAGAAGAGCGACGGCAAGTCGAAATCGAGCGAGGGCAAATCCACGGCCAAGTCTGAATCGACCCCAAAACCGAAGAAGGATTGAACGCGGCGGACCGTCGGAAGGCGATCGCTGCGGGAGTTGTCATGTCGGGATCAAATTCCAGGAAAACGTTTACGGGGTTGATCTTCCTCGCGGCGTTGTGGGCGATGGCTGCGGGAGCCGCGGGCCAGTCGTTTCGGCCAACGGGCGGCCCGACGCCGGCGGGCAACGTCAGAATGGACAGCCGTTCCGGGCAGTTCACGATCTATGGCCCCAACACGGAAAGCGCCATCAAGGAGCCTGCGAATTCAGAGTTCATCAATCTCACGCCCGCGTCGTTGGCATTGAGCGCGTCGCGGATTCGGAAGATCTTTTTGATGGAGCTGAATGTCAGTGATGTTTGGGGCGACAGGATCCACATCGTCATTAATCCGCGATTGGCGCGGGACACCGATATTGTCGTCTCCGTGAATCGTTTTCGTGATGGTTGGAATTATCGGCTCCACGTGCCGCCCGTCATCGCCAAGGAAAAGCTGACGCGTTGTATTGTGCGCGTGTTGCTCCAGGAGATGGGTAACCGCACTTCGAGGGGGCAGTCCGCGGCAGTGCCGCTGTGGTTGGCGGAGGGCATGGCCCGGCAAATACAGGTCGCGACCAGGACGCCGCTGTATCCCGCGATCAAGGAACAAAGCGCGGTGCGCATGATGAGTTCCGGAAAACCGTCTCGTCCGGGCGGCAAGATACAGGTGTCGATGCATCTCGTGGAGAATCAGAATGCGCCGACATTCCTGTTCGACACGCGGCGCCATGAGGATCCGCTGGCGGGGGTCAAGGAACGGCTGAAACAATACGAACCTTTGACGTTCCTGCAGATGGATCAGGCGGCGGACGCGCAATTGTCGGTCGAAGAGTGGGCGCTGTTCCGGGACTGCGCCCATTTGGCGGTGGCGCGGATGCTGGCCCTGCGAGGCGGTCGGGATTGCTTTCGAAGAATGTTGGAGGTTTCGCCCAATTATCTGAACTGGCAATTTGCCTTTCTGGAAGGATTCAAGCGTCACTTCAGCACGGCTCTGGACATGGAGAAATGGTGGTCATTACAGATAGTGAGCCTGACGCAACCGGACCTCGAACAGCGACTTTCCAATATCGACGGCCTGGATCGACTGGACGCCATTCTGGATTCTCCTGTGCGTTTTCGCGGGAGTGAAGATGGAGACGGTCGGCCCGAGCAGTATCCTTTGCAGGTGATGATTGATCTGATGGATTATCCGGAACAGCGAGTCGCGCTGCTGGAAATCATTTTGCGCCTTCGGCGGCTTCATTGGCAGGTGACGCCGGATCTGATCAAGTTGGTCGATGACTACATGGCCGAGTTGGACGCTTATATCGTGCGGCGGGATAAAGTTCGTTCCTCCGGCGGCAGGGGGAGGGGGCAAGTTCATGGCAACGCTGCGACGATCATTCGACAGACGTTGGATCGACTGAAATTTCTCGATGTGATTCGAAGCGATAGCCGTGCCGTGGAAATAGATCTGGCGAAAACGACAGGCGGGCTGTAATTCTGCGGCCGTCAACCCTTTCTTGGCGTGACCTTGACACGAATGGACGCCCATTTATAGTAGCCAAACATGCCTGACAGCAGTTCAAAGGACGGCTCTTCTGGCCTTTTTCAGTCCAAATCGTTGAATCGATTGAAGGAATTTCATCCTTCGGGACGGGGGCCATGGAGCGATGTCGCCGACGCCAATTGGAACAATTGGCGATGGCAGATGCAAAACCGGATTCAACGTCCGGAGCAACTGCTCAGGCTGATGCCGACGCTGACCGCGGAGGAGCGCGCGGGCGTGCAGCTGGCCAGTCGCAAGCTGGCGATGGGCATCACCCCTCACTATTTCAGCCTGATTGATCAAACTGACGAGCATTGCCCGATTCGTTGGCAGGTGATTCCGAGGATCGAGGAAACCAAAACGGCGGCCTGGGAAATGGCCGATCCGTGCGGGGAAGATTCGCATTCGCCCGTGCCGGGGCTGGTGCATCGCTACCCTGACCGCGTGTTGTTTCTGGTGACGGATCGTTGCGCGTCGTATTGCCGCTACTGCACGCGATCACGATTGGTCAGCAATGCCGCCGGTTATGACTTTCATCCGGAATTCGATCGGCAGATCGAGTATATCCGGGAGAATCCACAGATTCGCGATGTGTTGCTGAGCGGCGGAGATCCGCTTTTGTTCAGCGACAAGAAACTGGAGAAGGTGTTGCGCGAACTGCGCTCCATTCCACACGTGGAGTTTCTTCGAATCGGGTCGCGCATTCCCATCTTCATGCCGCAGCGGATAACGCCCGAGCTTTGCGCGATGTTGAAGCAGTATCATCCGCTGTTCATCAGCGTCCATGCGAACCACCCGCGGGAGTTGACGACCGAAGTGCGGGACGGGCTGGCG
This sequence comes from Limisphaerales bacterium, assembly GCA_047618185.1. Taxonomy (GTDB): domain Bacteria; phylum Verrucomicrobiota; class Verrucomicrobiia; order Limisphaerales; family JAYPEY01; genus JAYPEY01. The sequence goes on along the minus strand of JBLHKZ010000137.1, from coordinate 5,333 downwards.
CGTTTGGCCGATGCGGGCATTCCACTGGGCAATCAATCCGTCCTCCTGCGGCACGTCAACGACGACGTGACGGTGATGAAGGCGCTGATCCAGAAACTGCTGATGTGCCGGGCCAAGCCCTACTACCTTTATCAGTGCGACCTGATTGCCGGTTCGGCGCATTTGCGGACGAGCGTGCGCGAGGGGCTGAAGCTGATGGAGAAACTGCGCGGTCACACGACGGGTTATGCGATTCCGCAGTACGTCGTCGACGCGCCGGGCGGGGGCGGCAAGGTTCCGCTCAATCCCGAGTATATCCTCAGCCACAACGCCGACCGCCTGGTGATCCGCAATTTCGAGGGCAAGATTTTCGAGTATCCCGAGGCGGCGGACGGAACGCCGATGTTTGCCGCGCCGAAGGAGATCGAGGAGCCGGAGCTGGTCTAGCCCCCCCGGCGATCCACATCTGGATTCACCCCCTCTTTTCGATTTCTCTCTCATGCCGCGCGAATCCCTGAAAAACAAGATTGTCCGCACGTCCGCGATTCTTGCCGGCCTGAAGCGCGCCTATCCGGACGCGCATTGTGAGCTGAATTTCTCCACCCCGCTGGAATTACTGATCGCCACGATTCTCTCGGCGCAGTGCACGGACGTGCAGGTCAACATCGTCACGGAGAAACTTTTCAAAAAGTATCGGTCGGCGCGAGCTTTCACGAAGATTGAGCTGCCTGAGCTTCAGAATGATATTCGGCGCATCGGGCTTTTTCGGAACAAGGCGAAGAACATTCAGGCGTGTTGCGCCAAGCTGATCGAGCGGCACGACGGAGAAGTCCCTCAAACGATGGAGGAGCTGGTCGATCTGAATGGCGTCGGGCGCAAGACGGCGAATGTCGTGTTGGGCAACGCGTTTAACATCAATCACGGCGTGGTCGTCGACACGCACGTGGCGCGACTCTCAACTCTGCTTCGTCTGACCCGCGAGAAAACGCCCGAGAAGATTGAAAAGGATCTGATGAAGCTCGTGCCGCGCGAGGATTGGACGATCTTCAGCCATTGGTTGATCTGGCACGGACGGCGGCGCTGTCCGGCGCGTCGTCCGGATTGCGCCGTCTGTGAAATTCGCGAGCTGTGTCCTTCCGCGCAGGGTTGACCGGCCGGGAAAGCGAGCGAATCACCATGGGCGAAACTTGGCATTTCCTGAATTCGGGCAAGGGTGATCCAGCCTGGAACATGGCCGTGGATGAAGCTTTGCTTGCGGCCGCTGGCGACCACGGAATTTCCGTTCTTCGATTTTACGGTTGGACGGAATCGGCCGCGACCTTCGGCTATTTTCAACGGTATTCGGAGATCGAGTCGCTGACGGATTTGCGGCCCTTGATACGCCGGCCGACGGGGGGAGGGTTGGCGCCGCACGACAGCGACTGGACCTACAGCGTCGCGATTCCGCCTTCTCATCCCTGGTTTTCATTGAAGGCGGTGGAGAGTTATCGCCGGGTTCACGAATGGCTGCGTCGCGCGTTTGCGTCGATCCGCGTCGAGACAACGCTCGCGCCGTGCTGCCAGAAAGAGGGACCGGGCCAGTGTTTCATCGGGGCCGAACAATTCGATCTGCTGCTCGGCGATAGGAAACTTGCGGGCGCGGCCCAGCGCAGGACGAAGGCGGGGCTGTTGATCCAGGGTTCGATTCAGCTGGCGGGGCTGGATGTCGATCGCCGCGACTGGGAATCCGCCATGCTTGAATCGGCTTCAAGAAACTGGGGAGTCGATTGGAAGGAAATCCCGGATTTGGGGTCGTTGCAGGCCGAATTCGATCGTCTGGCGACGGAGAAATACCGTTCCGACGACTTCAATCGGCGGCGTTGAGATTTCGCTGCGCTCGGCGGCGGCCTGACCTAATATCGGCCGGCCACGGGCGCGTCCGAGCCGGTGACGATGGCGATACTGTTGGAGCAGCCCAGTCGTGTCGCTCCGGCGTCGATCATGGCCATGGCGATTTGGGCGTCGCGGATGCCGCCGGAGGCCTTCACTCCGGCCGCCTGACCCACGGTCTCGCGCATGATCTTGACGTCCTCGGTGGTGGCTCCTCCCGAACCAAATCCGGTGGAGGTTTTCACGAAATGGGCTTCCGCCTTTGTGACAAGCGTGCAGGCGCGAATGATTTCGTCGCGCGTGAGCAGGCAGGTTTCGAGGATGACTTTGACGATGCGATCTTCGGCGGCTTCGACCACGTCCCTGATTTCGCGCACGACGTAGTCGTCCTCGCCATCCTTGAAGCGCCCGATATTCATGACCATGTCGATTTCGGTGGCGCCGAGATCGACGGCGGCCTCGGTTTCGTAGCGTTTGGCATCGGCGTCCATCGCGCCGAGCGGAAAGCCGACCACGCTGCAGATCCGGGTCTCGCTGGCGCTGTCGTCGAGCAGATGGTAGGCGAGGGCGACGCGCGAACTGTTTACGCAGACGCTGAAAAGTTTGTGCTCGGCGGCCTCGGCGCAAAGCTGCTCGATGTCGGCTTTCGTGGCGTCGGGTTTGAGATTGGTGTGGTCGATGTACTGGGCCAGATCGGTCATGGGCCTAAGGTGCAATAATGGAGCCGTGCCTCGCAATGCTGAATCGCCATGGATCGGGCGTAGCCTGGCGGCGATGCAATCCAAAAGGAGTCAGTCGAGAAATCATTCAAACATCGGAATTCAGTCCGTTTTCACTGCCGAAATTCGTCGGTCTAGTTATTGTCCGGGGCCGGTGTCTTCCGTGTGTCGTTCAGAATTTTTCGCTTGTCCAGGTCGTAGCTGGAGCCCGCTGGCAGCGCGATGTAGTCGGGCTCGCCGGGGACGACAGGCAAGTTGCGATCGTAGAAATGGACCTGGCCGCGGCCGACCACTTCGCCTCGCGATTTTTGCACGACCAACGCGGTGCCTTCATCGATGCCGATGCCCAGCATTTGCGGGTATCTATTGACCAGTTGTGTCATGTCCTTCTGGCGACCGCGCTGCGTGAAATGCTGGTCGATGGCGACGCCGCTGATGAAGCCCAGGCCTCCGCGTTCGTAGCCGGGCGCCATGATGCGGAAATTTTGGATGGGCGTTGCGCGCGCGAGGTAGCGGGCCTGAATCGAGGCGCCTGCCGAGGATCCGCCGATCACGCCGCCGCGGCGCAGAACGTCCTTCATCAGCTTGTGCGTCTTCGTCCCGTAGTAGGAGTCGGCGAAATTCCACTGGCGTCCGCCGCCGAACCAAATGCCGGTCGCGTCCTTCAAGGGAGCCATGAATGCTTCGTCCGTGTTGGCCTGGTTGCGATCCTTGGTGTGGATGAAGGTCGCGTGTTTGACGCCCGAGCTCTTCCAGCTTTCGACTGTTCGCTGCCGTTCGCCAACTTCGTCAGATTCACTGCAGGGCACGTAGATCAGTTTTGCGTTCTGCTTGCCGCCGGCAAGTTCGACGAGGCGATCCATCAGGCCGGGGGGCATTCCGCCGCCGCCAACGATCACCAATGTGCCGTTCTCGATGAATGGCGTTTTTGGCTTGGCCAGCGGAAAGGGCTCAATGGTGCGATCGATGGCGTCGCGGCGCCATTCGGTTAGATCGATGAGATAGTCCCGCTCCGATTGCCGGCGAGATTGTTGAGGCGTGATGGACTCGGCCCGCATCGGAGCGCTTTCATTGGCCATCAGGGTGAAGGTCGCCGAGCCCTTTCCATAACAGGACATCTTGCGGCCCGAGAGCATTAGCATGGTTTCATTCTTGAGTTGAACGCCGACGGATCGCGGATGCGCCCGGAGGATGTTGAGCAGCGTTTCGTTGGACACTTCGGAGTCGTTGATTTCACAATGCAGCACGCAGTCGGGCAGGAGATTAAGGCCCGGTTGAGCGGGACTGGCGGCGTTATCTGGAACCTTCCCGGGATGGAGGTTGCCAAAAAGATGGGCGACCGATCGATCCAGGATGAGCGTCCCCCCCTTTTCCAGGAATCGCTCGAAGTCGGGGGTGAACTCGGCCAGTTGCGGAATGTAGGAGGGCCATTGGCGTTCGTTCTCCAGCGCGATAACATCGGCGTCCTTCAACGCTTTTCGCAATTTTTCCGGTTGTATTTGTAGGGATGAGAAGCCGGTGAACTTCCCGTTGGGGCCGGCCGCTTCTAACAATGCTTTGGCCAGCGGGTTGGAGGGGTCTGCGGTAATGCGCCTGAAGGAGGCCACCTGCTTATCCTCGGCGACGCTTACCAGCAGCGGTTTGACGGCGCCAAAGTCGCGCACTCCGTTGTTGATGATGATGCGGCCGTTGATTTTTAAATCGACGGGCCAGTGTTCGAATTTCTCGTCGAAGGTCTGCGCGACACAGCAAGTCGTAAATAGGACTGCGATCCACGAGGCGACTGAAGCGAACTTAAGGCGTTGGAGATTCGAATAGGAATTCATTGCGAGATGCGGGTTCAATGACGTGAGGCGCGCAGCCTGATTGGTGAACACGCAAGAAGGTCGTGTTCACGCAGTGTTTTTGAAAGGCCAAACTGACGGCCTGTTGGCTGCGCGACCGCAATCCTACAAGCCCGCCGCGCGCGCGGCGTCCTCGGGATCTCCGGGGTTGTTGAGCGCGTATTCGCGCGAGTTTACGAGGTTGTGATTGTCGGCCCGGGCGACAAAATCGAAGGGTTCGGACTGATTGAAAAGCCCCAGCCATTTCTCTGAGCTCCAGAAGGGGGAGGAAAATGTGAGCCCCGTTTCGGCGGGCTCGGCCCAGGTGAAGCCGCTTTCCTTTTGCGGCTTCACCTGGTTGACCCATTGGGAATACTGATCGTAGGCGTAGGCGGACAATTGAGCGCAGAGTTTGGCGATGTCCATGTCGAAATTCTGCGGGAAGTACATTGGGAGGCTGTTCATGATTTGCGAGTCCTTGTCTGGTTGTGGTTAAACCTTTGTTCGACTGGGCAGTCTATTCCTATTGCGGTGATTCGAAATTTTTTTCTCCACGCAGACGGGCGCGATTCTTTCGGGTTCTTCGATTGTAGGATCGCCCCTTTTGCTTTTGAGGGGGAGGAGTTGCGGGGAGTCGGCCGAGCTAGTAAAACCATGACAATGACTCTGAAAGAAGCTCTCACCCAACTCGAAGCGCTCGGCTCCGATAAAATGCGCGCGCAAAACCGCAAGCATGGAGCCACTGACAATCAATTTGGCGTCCGACGCGGCGACGTCCGGAAGCTGGCGAACAAGATCAAAATCAACCACGAGTTGGCCATGTCTCTGTGGGAAACCGGGAACATCGACGCCCAGTTCCTGGCAATCCTCCTGATCAAGCTGAAGGCCTTGTCTGCCGGCGAAGTGGATCGGATGGTGCGATCCGTCGCGTTTGAGGAGGTGG
>JBLHKZ010000136.1:0-14720 GCA_047618185.1 Limisphaerales bacterium | reverse complement strand
TCCAGGGCCGCGTCCGTGCGCAGAGTGATCTCCGCGACTGGCAGCCCGCCAGCCACGAGCGCGTCAGCAAGCGGCTCCGCGTCGTCTGCGGAGTCGAGAGCCACGACAGGGATGATTTTCAGAGCGGAGAGTTGGTTGATCATGCGTATATGGAAGATGCCGCAAAACGCTGAATCGGCTTGGGTAGCGCCCGATTCATTCGTGTGAATTGGTGTTCATTCGTGGTTAAGAAATAGGGAATTGGCTCACATTCCCGCGTTCAACGCCCGCAGGTGCCGCGCAAAGTGGTCTTCCAGAATCTCGGTGTAGGAATCGGGATGCGCCTCCAGCACGCCGCGAACGGCCGGGCCGAAGTCGGCGTGCGTCAGCGTCGAACCGAAGGTGCAATGCAGAATCTGCCGACCCGGCTTGGTAAAGCCGAGTCCCTCGGGAACTTCTTCCCAAAGTTCGAGATACTGACGCTCCAGTTCCTTGATGTCGCCGATCTCCGACGCCGGAGCCGCGTCAGCCAACGTCGCTGAAACATGGTAGGTCGCCTTGTCGGTTTCGTAACGCTCGCGGCCGAAATCCACGATCTTGCGGAATAAAGCTTCATCGTGCCGAGCCACCACGCGCAATGCCTCGAGATAACTCGTGCCGGCGGTCTTCACGTGGAACTGCCCCTTCGTGGCGCGGGCCAGCGCGGGATACATCGAGATCTTGTCGGATCCCGAATGCAGGCTGAGCTTGTAGGGACCCAACTCCTCGGCAATGGCGGAGTGGTCGTTCAACGAAGCTTCCAGCGCGTCCACATCGCCCTTGTAATCGACGCCCTTTTCCAGGTCGCCAATGAAGCGCGGCGCCAGACTGACGAGCTTCATGCCGCGAGTGACGCATTGTTTGGCCACGATGTAATGCTCGGCCAGGGTCGTGGGCTGCTCGGTCTCGTCGACGCTCAGTTCGATTTCATAATCGCGGCCGGCGCCTTCCTGAACCTGCTTGATGTAGTCGGCCAGCGCGACCGCCTTGTTCAGCGCGATGCCGTACTTGACCGCGCAGCGCATGCAGGCCTCTTCGTCGAAGTTGATCTCCGCGCCGGTCGCGAGCTTGACGGTCTTGCCGAGGTAAATGTCGATCCAATCAATCTGGTCGCGCACGGCTGCAAACTTGTCGCGAAGGGTCGCCTCGTCGTAGCCGTCGGAATGCTCGTCCACGTGATCCGAGGGATCGATCGTGAAGAAGGTGAAGCCGGCGACGGCGGTGCGGTCGACATCCTCGGGCGTCTTCAAGTGATCCGCGTCAGCGCCGATCTTCCCGGTCCAGCCAGCGGCGGCGGCTCCGTTCATGGCGTCAGCCATGACGCCTGCGGGCTCGCGGCCCGTGCGCGCCATTTCGCGAATGGACTGTTGGGGGTAGATGGGTTGAATGCCTCCGCCAGCGAGATTCATCGAAGCCACATGGCCGGGCGTGGCCAGGCCGATGCGATCACCAAAGCCAAAGCTGGGTTCAAGTCCGAGGGTGACACATTTGTTGTTCGTTTCGTTGCTCATAAATTCTTTCTCTTTTTAACCACAGATGGACACGGATAGACACAGATAGGAATACAAAGGCAGGTCCGTACCCATCAAAGGACGCGACGCTTCGCCAACAGGCGACACCGGTCTTGATCTGTGTCCATCTGTGTCCATCTGGGGTCGATTAATTCCGGGTTCAGACGACTTCGACGATGGCCTTGATGACGCCCGTTTCGGGGCGAGTGAAGCCTTCAAATTCACCAATCATGTTTTCAAAAGTCGTGCGGTGGGTGACCCAGGGATCGGTGTTGATCGTGCCGTCCTCAATCAATGAAATAATCCGGCCGAAATCGCGCGGCAGGGCGTTGCGGCTGGCCTTGATGGTCATCTCCGGCTTATGCAGCGTCGGATGCAGGAAGCTAACTTCCTGGGTCGTGATGCCGACGTAAACAAGGGAACCGGTTTGCGCGACATAGCTCATCGCGTTGGACATCGACCTGTTGTTGCCCGTTGCGTCGGTGACGACAGAGTAGCGATCGCCTCCGGTGATCTCCTTGATTTGATCGGCTTCCGAGCCATCTCCCTTGAACTGCACGGTGTGGGCGACGCCGTAGGTGTCTTTGCAGAATTGCAGGCGGGACTCGACCATGTCCATTACCGTGACGGTCACTCCGGTCAGGCGGGTAAATTCCAGCGTCGCCAGGCCGATCGGCCCCGCGCCGATGATCAGGACATGATCGCCCTTGGCGGGCGCGCCGCGGTCGGTCGCATGGCAGCCAATCGCGAGCGTCTCGACCAACGCGAGCTGCTCATAGGACAGCTTCTCGGAAGGGTGGAGCTTTTGAGCGCGCACCAAAAATCGTTCACGCATGCCGCCATCCTCCATCACACCGATGACTTTGAGCTTCTCGCAGCAGTTGCTCGCGCCCTTGCGGCAGGCATAGCATTCGCCGCAATTCATGTAGGGCTCGATGCTGCAACGGTCGCCCGGTTTGACATTGGTCACGCCGTCCGCGACTTCGAGGACCTCGACGCCCAATTCATGCCCGGGGATGCGGGGGTAGCTGAAGAAGGGCATCTTGCCGAGGTAACCGGAATAGTCCGTGCCGCAAATGCCGATACGATGGACGCGCACGAGCGCCTGACCGGCGCCCGGCTTGCCCGGCTCATCGATGTCAATCGGAGTAAATTTCTTCGGTTCGGTAAGTTCGATTGCTTTCATGAAATTTGAAATTTTCTAGAGTTTGAATTCCTCGCCTGTTTTGCGCTTCCAACGCTCTTCAGCTGTGGGCAACCCGTCCGGAAACATCTGACGCAATTGGCGATTTCTCTCCATCATTGTCGCGATGGAAACCCGCGGCGGATTCCTCGGCGCGCCCGTCATATCGGGAAGGTCGAAGTCCAGGTCAGGCAAGGGCCCATCGCGCAATTCAGCAGAGTCGGAGGAAGGTGTCGTATATTTCACGGGTTCCATGTTTCAGAAAAAGTTCTTCGTAACGCTCGGAACGGAGATTGACCTCGTTTCGTTGAATCATCAATTCAACGTCTTCCATATCCTTCGAGGTTCGATGAGGCAAAGCCTGTTTGAGCGCGTGTAATTTCAGGGCGATCAGATGATCGAGGCAAGGCACGCGCGCCGAGACGCCATTGAAATCCGCATCGACTGACGCCGGCCACATTTTCTCGAACGTCTCAGGGCTGACGAACATCAGATCAAAGCCATCGCCATCCGGCTGCGTATACTGGGCAAATTGATCTTGCGCGGCGAACCTCGTGAGGCCGGCATCCTCGACCCGCTGCGTCCACGTTTCTCGATCTGCCCGGGAAACCATGAAATCCACATCGTGAGTGGGACGCGTATGGCCATGCGCGGCGACGGCCCAGCCTCCGATTAAGAGGAAGCGGAGGCGCGGCTCCTGTTCGCCAAGTTGGATGAAGTCCTGAAATTCCACGGGCTCAACTTCAATTATTCTCCGGCAAACCCTCAGCATGCCCGAGGTTCTTCACCGGCTCAAAGATCTTCTGCACATCGGCAAGCAATTCCATATCCATCGGCTCAGCGGCCCATTTGGCCCACTTGCGAATATTGTCCGGATTGGCGCTCCCTGAAACCGTTGTCGTGACATCCGGATTGGCAATGGAGAATTGCAGCGCCAGCTGGGCGATGTCGACGCTGCGACTTTCGCAGAACGCGGCGGCGGCCCGGGCGGCGGCCTTAACCTCCTCAGGCTCCTTCAGCCACGGCGGCAGGGGCGCGTTCGTGAGCAGCCGCGCGCTGAATGGGCCGGCATTCATGACACCAACGCCCTTGTCCTTCAGATAGGGCACGGTCTCGTCGACGAAGCGCGTGTTCTGCAGGGTGTACTGGTTGTAGCTCAGCACACAATCCACGCCAATCTGATCGATGATGGATTTGAAAATCTTCTGAGGATAACCGCTGATCCCGATGAAGCGCACCTTGCCCTGGTCGCGAATCTTCTGAATCGCCGGGATCGTCTCGTCGACGATCTGCTGCATCGGCACGAACTCAATGTCGTGGCAGAGGATGATATCCAGATGATCCGTGCCCAGACGATGGAGGCTGACGTCGACGCTCTCCGACACGCGTTTGGCCGAGAAATCGAAATGCCCGAGGTCGTAGCGACCCAGCTTGGAGCCGAGCGTGTAACTGTCACGAGGCACGTCGCGCAACGCAATGCCGAGCATCACTTCGCTCATGCCGCGACCATAGAACGGCGAGGTGTCGATGAAGTTCATGCCCAACTCGAGGGCGGTATGCACGCTTTTCAAAGCCTCATCCAGGCGCACCTGGCGAAATTCCTGCCCCAAAGAGGACGCGCCAAATCCGACTATGGGCAACTGGAGGCCAGTCTTTCCAAGTTCTCGTGTTTCCATAAATCAAGCTCTCAAACGGTGTTGAATCTGATCTCACATTGCGCCAATGAACGCAGTAACGGAATAGGCGGTCTTGACCTTCGAATGTCAATTTTTGACTTCTGTGAGGATCGCATTATTACAAATCAGTCCTGATTCAATGCGATATCCTAACGACAGGACCATTTGGAAATGCCATTTACTGACTCCATTTCTAGATAATGACTCCCAAATTTCACACCCAACCCGATCCTATCGGCGCAATTTCGTGACTCCGGCTCCAAAGATGAAGAGGCCCGTCACGCCAATTCCCAAGGTGAACACAAACCCGATCGACTTGGAGTAGCCCTCCTGCTCCAGAAATCCAATGACGACCGAGACAAACGCAAAGGTCAGAGCGGCTCCCAACAGCGGCAACACAGCCCACTTCAACCCGCGCCGACCTCGCTGTAAAAAGATCCCGCCCGACAGCACCACCGCCAGGAGCAGCAACATAAACCAGATGATGAGCGCCGCGAGCCCCATCTAGGCGAGCTTTCGTTCCACACTGCGCACCTTGTCCTCCATGGTCTGGTCGCGATCGACGCGCGTGCCGACTTTGATGGTGGTCGTAATCCGCGGCGCCCCCATTTCATGCACCGCCTCATGGCACTGCTTAACCGCGGCAAAGACCTCATCCCAGTCACCCTCGATATTCGTGCCGTAGGCGTGCAAATGGGTTTTCAATCCGGCCTCCTTGAGCACGGTTTCACAGGCGGCAACGTGCCTCGAAACCGAAACGCCAACCCCCATGGGAACGACACACAAATCGAGAATCACTTTCATGTCGGCAGTCTTTCACTCCGCGAGATAACGCGCAATCAGCCATTCGTAATCCAGTTCCGCCGCCCCAGCGAGATCGAGGTGGACAAAAAAATCCCGCCGAGGCTTAAAGCCAGCGGCGGGATGTGAAAGAGTTTGATCAGGTCAAACGCTGCGCCTTAGGCGTCCTTCTTCTTTTTGCCCTTGCCTTTGCCTTTGACGATGCCTTCCGAAACCTTGGTCGCGGTGACGATTATCTTGGCGTCTTTGCCTTTGCCTTCCCGCTTCATCGTGCCGGTGACCGTGGCTTTCTTATTGCCCTTGCAAAAGATGCCGTGGTTTTCCTTGGCGAGGTCGCCAACGACGTAATAAATGCGGGTGACTTCCTTGCCGGCCTTGTCCTTGCGGGTGGTGCGGATGGCTTGGCCACATTCGGCGCCTTCATCGTTGAGCGTGCATTTCGGGCAAACCGCTTCACCGCTGATGGTGCGAGGACCGGCGTTGCCCTTCTTCTTTGGTTTGTCAGCCGCAAAGGTCGGTGTGGCCACAGCAAATGCCAAGGCGGCCACGGTGAGGAATTGGAGGAGTTTTTTCATAATAATGTTTGTTCGAGTTTTCTGTTTTCAACGACCTCAAGCCAGGCTTCGGGATCCCAATCCCGGGCGCAACCAAGGCCGCCTTATTTAAGGGAGACGGAATTTGCGCCCCGCGTGTTCAATTTGCAAGCCTGTAAACACACCTATTTTTACCGGCTTTACGCAACTTATCGGAGCAATCGAGCGTTTATACCGGGCTGGATTTTTTCCTTTTGAGTTGAAGGTTTTTGCGAATAATCCAGTCCAGATTGAAAACCCCATTCCTCGGAGCGGAACGAATTATGAAAATGAAAAAAGCAATGTTGGCGGCGCTCGCGCTGTCCATTTCCCTCTCGGCGGTCGCCGAAAACTGGCCTCAATGGCGCGGCCCCCATCACAACGGCTCCTCCACTGAGAGGAACCTGCCCGACGATTTCAGCAAGACCAAGAACGTCGTTTGGTCGACCGAAATGCCCGGATTGGCCGCCGCGACGCCAATCATTTGGGGCGACCATGTTTTTATCTCCACGACAGACGAGAAGGCCGGCACACTCAACGCCGCAGCGCTCGATCGCAAGACCGGCGAGATCCTCTGGAACCACATCATCGCCAAGGGCGTGAGCCAGGACCGAAAAAGCAATTACGCCTCCAATTCGCCCGTGACCGACGGACAGGTTGCAATCTACTTCTACGGCAACGGCGATCTCGTGGCCTACGACTTCTCGGGCAAGAAAGTCTGGGACCGCAACATCCAGAAAGACTACGGCGACTTTGCGTTCGGATGGACCTTCTCAACCAGCCCAATTCTTTTTGAGGGGACGCTTTACCTTCAGGTGCTTCAGCGCAACGAGCCCGCCAGCGGTCGAGGCGCGGTCGGAGCCGAGTCCTACTTGTTGGCGATGAATCCGAAGACCGGCAAAACCAAGTGGAAACACGTCCGTCCGAGCACGGCCAAGTTGGAATCCCTTGAGGCCTTCACAACGCCCGTTCCCTTTGAACACAACGGCCGCAAGGAAATTGTCATCGTCGGCGGCGACTGCCTGACCGGGCATGATCCGAAGACCGGCAAGGAACTCTGGCGCTGGGGAAATTGGAATCCGAGGCGCGAACCCTATTGGCGACTGGTTCCCTCGCCCGGCATCGGCGGCGGCGTCGTGCTTGCCAGCGCGCCCAAGGGAGGGTCGATCTATGCCGTGAAGGCGGGTCTTTCAGGAACACAGAACGACTCCGCGCTGGCCTGGACCTCCAATCCCCGTGAGCTTACCGCCGACGTCTGCACACCGACTTTCTCCGACGGCGACTTCTTCATCATCGCGGACAAGCTGCGTGATGAAACGCTCTCCCGCGTTGATCCCAAGACCGGCAAGGTGAAGTGGACGTTGACGCTGCCCGACCATCGCAAACTCTGGCGCGCATCACCCACCGTCGCCGACGGCAAGGTCTATTGCGTGGATCACGCCGCCAACGTTTCGATTGTGAGCGCCAAGAGCGGCAAGCTCATCCGAGAAGTGGCGATGGGCCGTGATGGCGACAACAACACTCGCTCCACGATCGTGGTGTCGCAGGGCCAGCTGTTCATTCGCAACAACTGGAAGTTGTTCTGCATCGGCAAGAACGCCCGGGTCGCCCGGTCCAAATAGACGCACCCAATTCAAACAAAAACGCCGTCCCGCTGGCAATGCGGGGCGGCGTTTTCATTTGGATTGGAGAGTGACAGATCTGAAATTTCAAATCGCGGATTTCAGATGGCCGATAAAAGGCAACGGCGAAGTCAATTATCCCCACAGCGGCCGCAAGCGCTCGGGTTGCCGGAGCAGGAGGGCGCCTCGTCCTGGCCGCCGCCCGCCGAAGCAAACACGGAGAGCTTCTTGGAAAGTTTGACCGACCGGCAATGCGGGCAGCGCGTGCCTTTCCAGTCGGAACTGCGCACGAGGACCTCCGAGTCCTTGTCGCAGGCGTCGCAATGAAATTCGTAAATGGGCATGCCGATAGAATAGATTGCCATTCGCGGTCGATCAACGTCCGACAGCGCCCAAGACTATTTTGAGTCCAACGCCTTCCCCCTGAGATGCACGTCGAACCAGTCGGCCAGAACCAGCATATCTTGATCAATTCCCTTCCAGCCGTGCCCCTTGCCATCTCGCGTGACCAGCTTCGACAGCACACCGTTCTCCTCACACTTTTTCAAGAAAACCTCAGCTTGTTGGATCGGGACCAAATTATCGGCATTTCCGTGAATGATGAGAACCGGCGGCGTCTTTTCAGACACAAAGTTGACGGGTGAAATGGCCCTGCCCAGCCGTTGACGTCCCTCGACCGTCGCGATCGTGGGACCAAACGCCGCTTTATAATTCTTCAGGGTCCCGACTCCCACGGCATCTTCGCCCTCGCGTCCATAATTTAGAAAATCGGTCGGCGGAAAGAAGCAGGCGACCGCCTGAACTGCGCTCGACTCACGCTCGACCTTATCCTTGTCCTGCGCATCTCCCGGCGCCCCGCGTGTGGCGAGCATCAGTGAAAGATGTCCGCCGGCGCTGCCGCCCGTGACGCCCAGTTTGTCCGGAGTGATCCCATATTTCCGGGCGTTGTGCCGAATGAACCGCGCCGCGCGATGAATGTCTTTTTCAATCTCTGGAATCTGGAATTTTGGCTGAGAGCCGTGCACCACCGCAAAGAGCGTATATCCGCGATCCAGAAACTCCGAATACGCTTTGGGCCGAATGGCGCGCTTGGCTGAATACCAACCCCCACTGACAATGAATATCACACCGTGACCGTTTGATTTCTCGGGCCGCAGAATATCCAGCGTCAACGCCACGCCATGCTTTCGACCGTAGATAACATCCTCAACGCGCGTAAACTCTGTATCGGCCTGCCCGATCGCGACCGTCGCGAAAACGTGGGCCAAAAAAGCGAAAAAGAAGCAGTGAATTCGTTTCATAAATGTGACTTGCGGAAGGAATTAAGGCTCCTGGCGCTCAAGCCAGGATGCCGTGGATGGGTTCGCCGTGATCGATCTCCAGCCGCTTGCGACCGGGGACTTCCAGCTTCCGGGAATCCAGCCCCATCTGATGCAGGACGGTCGCATGGATATCCGTCACATAATGACGATCCTCGATTGCGTGAAAACCTATCTCGTCGGTGGCTCCGTGAACAATGCCGGGCTTCGTCCCGCCGCCGGCGAAAAACACAGAAAAGCCGTGCGGATGGTGGTCTCGTCCTGTGCCTACTTTGCGGCCGAGCAAATCCGCGCCGGGCGTGCGACCGAATTCCGTGCCCCACAGCACCAGCGTTTCATCGAGCAAACCGCGCTGCTTCAAGTCGGCGATCAAACCCGCGATCGGCTTGTCGATCTGTTTGCAAAGCCGAGTGTGATTGACCTTGATATTCGTGTGCGAGTCCCAGGCGCCCGCGCTGCCTGTGTGGCCATGAAAAAGCTGAATGAAACGCACGCCGCGCTCCACCAACCGCCTCGCAGTCAGGCATTTCTGGCCAAACGCCTTGGTCTCCTTTTCATTGATCCCGTAGGACTCGACGACGGCTTTGCTTTCGTTGTCGAATTTCACGACGTCCGGCACGGCGGTCTGCATTTGAAACGCCAGTTCGTAGGACTTGATTCGCGCCTGCAAGTCCTGGTCGTCGGGATACTCCACCCCGGCAAGGCGATTGAGTTGGCCGAGTAGACCAAAGTTCCGCGCCTGCTCTTCCAGGCTCATGGTCGGGTCGGCGGGGCGCATGAAGGGAAGCGGATTTTTCGGATCGACCTTGAGTTTCACACCGGAGTGCTGTGGTCCCAGGTAGGAGGAACCGTGCGTCCAGGCGGCGCCGCAGCAATCGGCGCTGGGCTCCCCCAGCACGACAAACTGGGGAAGATTCTCATTGGCCGTTCCGAGACCATAGCTGACCCAGGAGCCAACGGTGGGAAACGCTCCTTCGCGACTATTGCGCCCCGTGTGAAAAGTCAGTTGCGCTCCGTGATTGTTGTCCTGCGTCCACATCGACCGGACGACCGCCAGATCGTCTGCGCAACGCCCCAGATGCGGAAACCAGTCGCTCACCACAAGTCCGCTTTGGCCGTAGGTCTTGTACCCGGTCGACAATGGGAAGATGCTCTTGTAGATGCCGCGCTTCTGGGACTGCACCGCGCCCAGATTTCGATTCACCAAATCCGGGTTGAGCAGGGACGCGTAGCCGGCGTCGTCGATGGTCTTGCCCGCGTGTTTATTGAGGGCGGGTTTGACATCGAAACTTTCCAGGTGACTGGCGCCTCCGATCAGAAAAATCCAGATGACCGATTTGGCTTTGGGCTCGGCGTGATGGGATCCGTCGGGAGCTCGCCACCCAGGCCCGGAATTCTGCGCCCTGGCCACGCCGTCCTTGAACAACATCCCGCCCAAAGCCAGCCCAGTGAAGCCCATGCCGGTGTCCGCGAGAAAGGCGCGGCGGCCGGCATTCGATTGGTGAGCGTGATTGGATGTCATTCGTGAGAATTGATTAGGTGACCGGTAGTTTGCTTCGCATACGGCCGCGAAGGCGTCAACGGAAACGAAGGCGCCGGAAGAACGGTCTCCGCAGCCGGCCGGTCGCCTGACTAATTCGCGGATTCTCCCAACGTCCAAGAAATGCCGTTAAGCAGGAGCCGCCGGAACAGCGGGGTCTTGAAATCATTTACGTCGCCCAGCGAGGTGTAGAACACCCTGCGGCCGGCCGCCGTGTTCACCCAGGCCACTGGCTCCATTCGAGCGACGCCGGCCACACGCCCATAGACCAGCGGAACTGCCTCCTTTCGAAGATCGCGATGTTTGTAGAGGTGAGAGATGACTCGGGTTTCCTCAGTCGAAACGCCTTTGAGCACGGGATGGTTCAAGGCCGTCTTTGAAACCCGGACAAAAGTCCGGGGATGATCGGGATGCGCGCGCGCGTAAGTCGCCCCAAGCACATCCACATCAAACGTGTCCCAGGCCTCGTGGTCGGCGTCCGGCGCCTTCGCGCCAAAGGCATGACTGGCGGTTCGGATGGCGACCAATGGCTTGCCCATCGACAGGTGCCTGCGAACGAGCGCCATTTGCTCCTTCGTCGGCGTTCGGCGGCGAACGCTCAACACTAATAAATCAGCGTCCGCAAGCGCCTCCAAACCAGGGAAATGATTCGGGTCTTTTTTGTCGGCGTGGACAAACGTGCATTTCCAATCGCCGAGAAACTCTTTGGCAAATGCCGGCAGACTTTGCGCAGTGCCATAGTTCTTCTCTCCAATCATGAACACCACGTGGGTCCGCTCGGCGGACCGGGCGAAGAGGGGAAACGCGAAGACCGCGATCAGCGCGAGAAGTATGAAGTTTATTTGTTTCATCATGAAAGGGACTCCGAACAGCGCGCGGACCGCTGCGTGTGATTTTGAAGGGTCCGCCAATGATTCAGGATTGCGCGGTCTCACGCACGAGGAATACCGGAATGGCTCCATATTTCTTGGCGAGCTGTTTGGTGCCGACATAGTCGCAAATGAATTCCTCGACGCCATCCGCGGTCGCGATGGCCGCAAACGCCTCGCTGGAATAGATCTGGCCCTCCTCAGCGACCGGCTCGATGCGGGCGGTGCGATTAACGTGGGCGCCGTTGAAGGTGCGCTTCTTGAGCACCGGGTCGTAACAGGGGAACACCGGACCGCAATGCAGAGCGATGCGAATGCTCAATTCGGGAAGGTCCCACTGGCTCCAGTCCGACCCACGCACGAGATCACGCAGCTTGAGAGCAAAGATGCCCGCGTCGGTCACCGTTTTGAACACGCACATCACCGCGTCGCCCCAGGTGTTGTGGTACAACGGCGGATGTTCGAGATTGTCCATGATTTCCGCGACCTGCCCCAGGAAGTTCTTCACGAAGCCAGGGATCTGCATCTCGGTCAGTTTTGTGAACCCGACGACGTCCGCAAACACCATCGCCCGAATCTCCTGCTTGGTGGACATTTCGCCCTCCTTCAGTTCGACGCTCTCCGCGTTCAACTCCTCGGGTTTGAGATCCGCACCCTCCAGCGTTGGACCGCTATCCATGCTCGCCGTGTCGCCGACGTGAATGATCTCGACCTCGCTTTTTTGAAAGTTTCGCCAGTAATCGACACAGGCCTGCGTGCCGCCAGCGCCATCGCCGCGCTGGCCATCCCAAACAAACAGCGGTATGACATCCATCCCCAGAAACTGGCTTTTGAGAAGCGCCATTCCGCTGATGGCCTGATTGCAAAAGTCAAACGCCGCTGAGTCCTGCGCGTCGCCCAACTCACTGAGAATCGTCACCGTGGCGGCGCGCTTGAGGACCTTGTCAAAACGCTCGCTCCACTCGTTGCCGGGGTAGAGGTCCACGCTGGCTATTTTAAAATCGGCGACATGAAAGGGCAGCACGATATTGACCTCTCCGCCCGCGTCGAGCAGCGCCTCAGCGAAGATCTGATCCGCCCCGCAGGCCAGGGATGAATAGCCCGCCTGGACATTTGAATCCTTAAGAAAGGTGTCGATCTTTTCGCGGACTTCGGGCTCCTTTGTGTGGGGAAATCTCGGAGTCTCGCGATCAGGCCGGTCGAACATATGACCGGAAAAGACAGCGATCCGCGGGAGCGTGAAGCACTTATCCAGCAAATGAATATCCTCGCCCAGATGTTTGAGAATGATGCGCGCCTGAGAGCGAGTCCGGCTTAGAACAACGGAGCCAACGTCCCCATCCTGACTGCCCCGGCGGTAAAATTCCTCAGCGCCGTCAAAATCGCCCATGATCAGCAGCGCTTCAGCCAGGGTCGCCTCCAGCCAATAACGCTCGCCGGAATCCGGACTGATGTACTCCAGCGTGGCGGCACAAATTTCACTGACTTCCTTGGCCAGTCGCTGCGCGTTCGACTTGTCGCCGAAAATCAATCCAGTGGTGGCGGCGTTGATGCCGGAATAGTATCCGCCATTGCGATCGTAGGCGTCGGCGTAGAGTTCATAGCTCCGCCGAAGGTGCTCTTTGCTTTCGTCCGGATCGGTCGAGAGTTGCCAGAAATCTTTGTAGGTTCGGGCGAGAATGCCGAGCGTCTCCTCGTCTTTGTGGCCTGATTGGCTGAGCTGTTCCAGAATGGCATTCGCGCGACGGGTCGCGCCGGTCCGCGCCAACGCCAGCGCCTGGAGCTGGAGCAGGCGCAGATCGTCGGTAAACTTCTGAATGCCCTCATCGGCGATGTCAAACGCCACGAAACCTTCACCCTGTTTCAGGGCCACATCCGTCGCGCGCCGATATATCTCCACATCCTGCGACCAAATGATGGGAATGCGCTCGGTCCAAAGCTGACGCAGCTGAGCCGTGGTGATCTTCGGATTCTTGATTTCACGCAACACTGCCTGCGCCTGATCGTCGCGTTCCTTCTGATCCAGGAACAGGGCGTCACTGACAGAGGGGTCCTTTCGATAACCCAGCGAGATCAGCGTCTTGATCGTCTCAATCGCGGCTATTTGATCCATCGCCCGTTCATCGTCACTCAAATCCTTGTACGGTATGAGACACGGGTGCTGCTTGGTGCCGTCATCCCGATGAGTTCCGTAAGTCCAACCCTGCTTGACCCGCTCCCTCGCCCAAACTTCGTGATTGTTCTCCGCAAACACTTCAGCCAGCGACAGGACATCCTCGGACAACTGAATCCGAGACGTGTCCAGCGGTCTTGGCTTATAGGTAGTATCGCTCATAAATCGGTATCGTATTTGTCGCCTCGTCGATCAGATCGAACCGGAAAGCTCCGCTGCCTGCGTCCGGGACCGACCGACAAAGCTGGCTTTCCCGCTCGAAGCGATGTTTCTAGGCAAACTCACCCTCGATTTGAAGCCTAAACTTGCCAACGTGATCGATCGCACCGGGATGGGAATCGGGTGGATCGAGGATTCGAATGACCATTAAGAGCGCCGGCCACAGCCTCCAACAGACACGCGGGAAGCAAGAGCCAGGCGCTCAACGCTGCCCGATCAGCTGGCGCCTCGGTTCAATTCCTTGTCCGCGAGATGGCGCAGCGCGATTTGCCGCGCTCGGCCGAGCGAAACGTCCAACGCGGAAAGGAAATCAGGTCGGCCACAAAGTTCGCGCCAGGCCTGCGGGCCAAACACCCGCGCCAACCAGTGTTTCTGTTTTGGGGTGGGATGGTTTCCGTCACTCATCTGTTTGCCCTTTCGTCGTCATCAATATTTGCTCTGTCGATGTTGTTTTCGACGCGAGTGCATCGCGGTTTATTGAATCAAATCTCACTCGGGCAAAACCTTTCCTTGCGCCGCCGTGAAATAATTGGGGAATTATGCTTGTGAAAAAATTCACAATCTGGCAATCAACCCGCTTTCCGGCCGATATCGTCGGTTGTGAAATGTTAACAAAAAACCCTTGTCGAAAGAATTCGGGTCAGGCAACGTCTCGGCCTCATTTTTGTCAACCGGCTTAGTGACGGAAGGGATTCAGGTCCCTGAATCTGTCGTTTGCATCTCAATGTTTTTTAGGAAAATCATTCTGGCGGCTTTTGTTTCGCTGCTCGTTGTCGCCGCAGGATACGCGGCCGACCCGGGGCATGCGGATCACTCGCACGACGCGGACCACTCCCACGAGGGAGAGGCCCATCACGACTCGCACGGCCCGATCGCCCCGACCCTGTTCCACATCGGCCCGCTGGAAGTCACCAATTCCATTCTTTATACCTGGGTCGTCGTCGGGGTCATCATCATCGTGATCCGGATGGGAACCAAGAACCTGACGGAAATCCCCGGCAAGCTGCAGAACGGCATTGAAGCGACGGTTGAGGGCCTTGAAAACATGTGCTCCGGGCTGCTGGAGCCCAAAGTCGTCCGTTGGTGCTTTCCCCTCGTCGCCACTTTCTTCATTTTTATTGTGGTTTCCAACCTCATGGGCCTCCTCCCCATCGTGGGAAGCATCGAATACAATCACGCTCCGATCTTCCGCCCGCCCACGGCCGACGCCAACTGCA
>JBLHKZ010000135.1:0-14771 GCA_047618185.1 Limisphaerales bacterium | reverse complement strand
TTCCGCTCCGGCCGATTCAAATGATTGCTTTCGCTCCACAGGCGGCGGCAGGTCCCCGGCGCCGTGCGCCCCGCCCTGCCCTTGCGTTGATCCGACGACGCCCGGCTGATGTCCTCAACGAACAACGTGCTCATGCCGCGCTCAGCGTCGTAGCGGGCGATTCGCGCGAGTCCGCTGTCCACCACGTGCTGGATGCCGTCAATCGTGACGGAAGTTTCCGCGACGTTGGTGGCGACAATTACCTTCCGCAGCGCATTGGGCGCAAAGGCTAGATCCTGCTGCTCGATCGACAACTCCCCGTACAGCGGCAGGCAGACAAACCGCTCGTCCGTGCGGATCGCTCGAAGTTCGTTCAGCGTCTGCTGTATCTCCCCCATACCGGGCATGAAAACCAAAATGTCGCCGGGATCATCGGCGTTAATGATCCGAGCCACCATGGCCGCCGCCTTTTCCGCCGGACGGCGATCATCGTGCAACTCCGTGTAAAACACCGTCACGGGAAACATCGATCCC
Source organism: Limisphaerales bacterium (assembly GCA_047618185.1). Classification (GTDB taxonomy): domain Bacteria; phylum Verrucomicrobiota; class Verrucomicrobiia; order Limisphaerales; family JAYPEY01; genus JAYPEY01. The sequence goes on along the minus strand of JBLHKZ010000135.1, from coordinate 14,258 downwards.
TCGGCGGTAAGAATCCTCGCGTCCAAATACTCTCCGACCGGCTCTGCGTCCAAGGTCGCCGACATCACTGCCAGCTTCAGATCCGGCCGACGCGTCCGCTGAAGCTGCTTCACCATCGCCAGCGCGACATCGCTCATCAGATTGCGCTCGTGAAACTCGTCGAAAACCACCGCGCCCACATCGGCAAGCGTCGGGTCATCCTGCAGCTGCCGTAATAGAACACCCTCAGTGACAAAGGACACCCGCGTGTCGCGTGAGCTGACATCGTCGAATCGAATCCGATAGCCGATCTCGCCGCCCAGCCTGCCCTTTCGTTCCGACGCCACCCGCGCAGCCAGCGTACGGGCGGCAACCCGACGAGGCTCCAGCACGACGATCCGTTTCCCGCCCGCCAGATCCGCATCCAGGATCATCTGCGGGACCTGCGTCGATTTGCCCGAGCCCGTCGGCGCGACGAGCACGAGCCGGCCCGTCGAGCCCAACGCTTCGATGATCTCGTCGTGAATGTTCCAGATTGGCAGCGCGTTTGAACTCATGCTTTCGTGGCGGCGAACACTAACCGCCGCTGACATCCAGACTAAAGACCTCCCCTGGCTCGCATTCGGCCGCCACCTCAAACGGACGGCAGCAGATTTCGCAATCGGTGACAAATCGCTGGGACGCCACCGAGGTGTCGACCACGATTTCGAACGACTGCCAACAATAGGGACAAGTGAGGGATTCGCTGACTTCCATGAATGCGCCGCCGAGCTTCGGGCCTCATGACGTCGCGCGCAAACAAATCCCGGCGTTTACCCGACGTCGATTCTTCATTAGCATTTGCGGTCCTATGCTGAATCTCGCTCGTCGTCGCCAGCCCCGCCTCGCGTCCCTTGCTGTCGCCGCGCTCCTGCTCAGCTCGGCGATCTCCAGTCGCGCTCAGATCGCTGACATCATCGGCAACGTCACGCGCGAGGCCTACAAGAAGCTGAAAACGTATTCCTCCGAAGGGACCATCACGACAGTGATCGATTTGAGCGAAACGCCCGCGGGAAAGGCGGCCCGAATAAGGGGCTTCAACGGCGGCGAACTCGGCGCGGACAGCGCGTTCATGAAGCCTCAGACGCGCACGACGACCATCTCCATCAAGCTGCGCCGCGAGGGAGAATATCGAATCACCTGGCGCCAGAAAGTGGGCGCGGCCCACACGAACGAGGGCGTTGTCTGGAACGCCGGCGAAGGGGATTTCATTCAGGTGCCTGAGCGCGGGGTGGGCCGGGCGCCCGATCGTCAATTGGCGCTGAGCGGCGCCACCGGGCTTTCGGGAGGAGCCAGCCACACGATTCCTTCGCTGTTCTTCGGCTTCTCGCCGGACTCGCTCTCGGAGATTCAGGGACTGTCCCAACAACCCGATGAAACCATGGGCGACGATTTGTGTTTCGTCCTGGCCGGCAAGCTCAACGGACAAGGCGTGAGACTTTGGATTCGCAAGCAGGACTATTTGATCGTTCAAAGGAAGCAGATCATCGGCGGCGCCAATGTCCTGCCCAGCTTGACAGACGACGAAGCCCGCAAGGCGATCGAGGCGACCGGAGGAACGGTCACGCCGGAGGCGATAGAAAAGCAAAAGAAACTGCGCGAAACCCGACGCGAAACCATGCTCGCTGTCAAAGGACACTCCACCCTGCGATTGACCGATATCGTCGTGGACAAACCGATTCCGGTCGCCGAATTGAAGCCAGAGCCGCCGGCAATACCCCCTCCCAATCCCGCACGGTAGCCGCACCTCAGGTCGCCGGGATGAACTTCTGAAAGAAAAGCGCCAGCACGAACAAGAGCGCGAACACACCGGCAAGCTGAGGAGCCCCATCGGCCAGGCCGCCCACAACCGCCAGCAAATCGACCAAAACGATTCCCGCCAACAGACCGGAGACAGTCTTGCCTATCCTCGGCTTCCGCCCTGCAAAGGTGTGCGTCAAGCACCAGATCACCCAACCGCCCATAACGATCGAACAGATCGCCCCCTCCATCCTCGGCCCCTCGCGGTTCACAATCGTCGCCAGCACAATCGGAGCGGCCAGAAAAATACAGGGCCAGAACCGGAGCAATCCGGGTAGACTTTCGTGTTTGGCGATATAGGTCAGGCCGACGATGTAGAGCGCCAGCACGATCGCGCTCCAAATCGCCAATCCGAACGCTTCAGGCGGCCCGCCCGCCGACGCCGACGCCGACGCAATGACCAGAAACAAACGGCACAGCGCCATCAGTATCGGCGACCAGGACAGCCGCTTGTGATAGACGTTGTAAACAACGATCGAGAACAGCAACAGGACCGCGAAACACGCCGTCCGCGTCCCAAAGGCAAAAAAGGAAAACGTGCCGGCGGACAAAAGTCCCATCGTCCAGATCCAGACTTCTTTTTCAGAAACGGCGTTGGATGGGATCGGTCGCTCCTGGCGATGCCGCCGATCAAAATCCACATCGCACGCATCGTTCAGATACATCCCGCCGACATAGATCAGCGTGGCGCCGAAACACAGAAAGAAGAAGTGCTCCCAGGGTCCGCCGCCGGCCAGCCACCAACCCGCCAGGCAGTTACTCCAGACAGTCGGGAGATTGGAGACGCGTCCGAGCACGAGCAGAGCTCGCAACTTGCTTGGGCGTGTTCCCGATTCAGAGTCCATGAGGCAGGGAAAGCAAAGACGGATTGAGCGAAAATTGCAACATCGCGGTAAAACCGCAGCGAAACCGGCCATTGCCCGTTTCTCTTGCCCGGCCGTGCCTCACGGGATAAACGAGGTGAATCCGTTTAGCGCCGAGCCGGCCGCGAAGGTTGAATCATGACCGTGATTCGACGTCTGATTGAAAACAATACAACACCTGTGACATAGCCTATGGCCCGCCCTAATCACAATGAACGTTCGAATGTTGGTATGATCGATGAACAGATCCGGCGCGTCCTCGATGGCGATGTGGACGCCTACGGCAAGATTGTCCGGGAATATCAGGGCATGCTGCTGGGGTATGCCTCAAACCGCCTGTCGAATCCGCAGTTGGCGCAGGAAGTCGTGCAACTCACGTTCATCCGCGCCTACAACCAGATCGCGGATTTTCGGATTGGCGAAGACTTCGGCGTATGGCTTTGCGTCATCTGCCGATACATGATTTTGACGGAGCTGGAGCGAATGCGCCGACAGTCGCGAAACCAGGACAAGTATCGCGAACAGTTTGAGGTCGAGCTTTCGACCTCGATGACGGAATTCGAAATTGACGATGAAGAACCTGAGCCAACGATTCTGGCTTTGAGGAATTGCCTCGAGAAACTGCGAGCGGAAGCCGCCAGCCTGATGGACCTGAGATACAACAAAAAGAAGAGCTGCAAAGAGATCGCAAAACAGAAAAGCCGCACGGTCACCTGGGTGACCAGCAATCTCAGCCGCGTGCGCGAGGCGCTGCGACGCTGCATAGAAGGCCAAGCCAAAGACACAACCTCATGACCGACGAACGATTCAACGAGCTTTTCGAGCGACACGCCGACGGCGGGCTTTCCGAAGTCGATTGCCGCGAGCTGCTTGACGTGTTCGCTGACGACCCGCCGCGGAAACACGAATTCATCCGTCAATTGCGGACAAACAACTTGCTGACTCTCGCCGCGAACGAATCGGATGAAACGATGACCGCGGAGGTCCTGCGCAGCATTCGCGAAGGCGACCGTTCGCCCGACCTGTCCGCAACGGTGGTCGACCGACTCAAGGAAAACGCGCCCGATAACGTCATCCCCTGTCCCGTGGCGCCGGCCGGCCGGTTGAATTTCCCACTGCGCATCGTTCTCGCGCTCGCGGCCTGCCTGGTCCTTGCCCTGACGCTGGTATTCCTGAAACAACCCACGACCGAGGAAACCCGGAGTCAGCCCGAAGTTCCGCGCCAGACCCCACCTCCGGCGACGCCGACACCACAATTCGCGGCGCGCTTCGTCCATCTGGAGAATACCGTCTGGACCGATGGCGCCGAACGGGCGCTCAATGAAGGCATCAACGCTGGCTTCGTGCGACTTTCCTCCGGCATGGCCAAGATTGATTTCACCAACGGCGCCAGCGTCACGGTCACCGGCCCGGTTGATTTTGAGATCGTCGACGCCATGAACACGCGGCTTCACGCCGGCTCGCTTTCCGCCAACATTCCGGAGACCGCCCATGGCTTCGAAGTGCTCACCGAAGCCGCTCAGGTCGTCGACCTGGGCACCGCCTTTGGCGTGTCGGTCTCCGAGAACGGCGTAACGGATGTCGCGGTGTTCGAAGGAGAAGTCGAGGTGAAGCCGACCGAAGCAAAGCCTTCCGTTCCGCCGCGACTCCTCAAGGCCGGCCGCGCTGTCCGCGCCAAGAAGGGCAGCGCCACACTGGAGATGGCGAAGTTTGATCCCAGACAATTCCACAAATCCTGGCGCCTTGCCGCCGGCGTGGTCTCCATGAGCGGCGCGTTCAAGTTCGCCGCGCCCGGCCCGTGGCAAATTCAGAAATTTGAGGACGATCAAGCCATTGTGATCTTCCCCGAGCAAAATGAAGTCGTGCTGACCAACTCCCTCGGCGTCGATGTCGCCGCGCCCGGAAGGTTCCGGGAAGACTTGAGCAAGCAACGCGCGCGCATACCGAAAGGCGCTCGGATTCGCAGCTACCTGATCCAGTTTAATCCGGAGCGGCGCAAGAAGCCGACCGAACTCAGACGTTCCGGAAGGATTCGTTTTCAGGGAAAGATCATTGGCCTGATTTATCGATCGGACCGCCTGCGGAAAACAGACGAATTATTCGGCATTCCGGGAGCCGACTACGGCAAAGGCCGACGCGGTCTCGAAGGCGCCAAAAAGGAAACGCCCGCCAAATTTGAGGACAAGGATGTCCTGCACTTCTTTGACGATCAACGGTCGCTCAAAGTCGGGCTCGAAACCGGGCGCGATGTCGATCAGGTGCGTGTGCTGGTTGAAGCCCGGCCGGAGAAGCAGCTGGCCAAGGCGCGCAAACCTCGAAACAAGAAGCCGCGCGCCCAGAAGTAACGAAAAGCCCGCTCAAGTCTTCGCCGATTTCCCGCTCTTTCGCGGGGCGGTCGCCGCCAGTCGGAAACGACTCCCAAAGTGCGTTTCAAAAAACTCGGAGACTTCCGCCTTGGCATCGAAGCTCAGCGCAAGGTGAATCGCCTGCTCACCGCCCTCAGGCTCGCGGCGCATCAACGTCATCACCAGATCGGGCATATCGACCGCCACCTCGCGCTCCTTCATCCCTGACGCTCCGCGCATCACGGCGCCCTTGACGCCGCCCGTGACAAAGCCGACCAGGCTGTCAGCGACGACATTGCCCCGCCGCTTCTCGAAAATCTGCTGCATGTCCTCCAATTCGACGGAGACGATCGATTCGTCGAGCAGCCCGACAAAGGGATCTTTCTTCACCGCCAGGAGGCAGAGCGACACACCCTTCTCGCAAAGTTCCAGTCCCACGCGAGCGTCGCTGCGGATCACGATCTTATCAAACGCCGGAACGCCTCTCAAATAGCTCAACACCTCGGGACACCGCTCCCGCGATTCGCCCAGCGCCACCGTCGCGGCCGGCCAATCAACGTTCTCAATTCGGCGAACGCTCGCGAGACATAGCTCGTCCAATTCCTTCCTTGCCGCGCGATAGTCATCAATCACGGAGACGCCAAAGTCCGGGCAGTCGGGCGCGAGAGCCTGGGCGAGGAGTCCATCCGTCGCCAGATCGCGCAGGCGCAGATTCTCCGCCTGTTCCTTCGTCCAGGACTCCTCCAGGCTTTCCAGGTCGGAAGTGGCTTCAACCGTTTCTTCCGCGAGGCGATTTACCGCCGAGGCAAGCAAGTCCCCGTGCGCGCGTTTCTGTTCCGCCTGATTGTCCTTAACCGCTTCATAGCTGATGCGCGCCGCCTTGATCCTGCCAAGAATTTCCTCGGTCAACTCGCATCGATAGCGTTCCTCGTCGCCCGCTTTAAGAATCCCCTTCCCTTCCTTCTTCAAGGCCGAATGGAGCTTGAATTGCGCGAGCTTGAGCTTGCCCTGGTTGAACAGCGTCTCGGCGCGCGCCTTGCCGCGCTCCCAAAATGATTTACCTTCCTTGATGTTCTCCAACCGTCGCTTGAGCTCGACGATGTTGTCCGCCGCTTCGATCAGCGGTTGGAACAAGTCATCCTTCTTAAGATCGCCGCGCCGCATCGCCTGCAGGGCGCGCTTTACCAATGGAGCGGCCAGCTTGACCAAAGCAGACATGCGCTCGCGACATCGCTCCCCCAGGCCTTCCAGCCGTTCGTCAAATTCACGACTCTTCTCAAGCAAGGGTTTGAGCGTCTCCAGCCCCATGCGTTTACCCTCGATCTTCGCCGCGAGGCCCTTCAATTCACCCACGCGATCAACAAACAACTCCGGAATCTCGCCGGGCTCCATCGACGTCAGCCAGGCCAACAGATCCGCCCCGCGAGCCGTGGCTCCGCTCCTGAGTTCTTCGACTTGCTCCGTCATCGAATTGCCGTTTTAGCCGGAGGAGTTCAGTCCTCGGCCGTTTCGTCGGACGGTTGCAGTTCGGCTCCCTTGACCAAACGGCAGAATTCCTTCTTGGTCGCCTTGTGGTGAGTCCCCTCAGAGCCGCCCAGGTCGGCCATGGCTTTATAGTCCACCGACAGCCGCTCAACCGTAACGATCCGGATGAATCGCCCGTCCGTTTTCCAAATCTGTCCCTGCCGCAATTTCATGTCCGGCGAATCTATTCCGCCACCCCCAAACTAACCAGCGATATCGAGCAAGCTTCATCGATTGCGTCAATAAAGGACGATCTATTTTCGATTAACGAGGTCTCGCGTCCTTCGTTAGCCTCCCCCCCATGAAATTAGTACGCCCGATTATTACGGCTGCATCATTGGCGCTCCTCGTCGGCCTCTCCTTCGGCTGCGCCGGATTCTACGGTTCCCACGATACCCGACGCCAAAGCAGCACCGTGGAGTTTCTATATCCGAAAGGAAAAGATCTGAAACAGCGGCCGACCATTCCCCACATGACGCTGCCGATCAGTGTGGGCATCGCGTTCGTCCCTGAATCGGAAGAGCGAAGACGACGAGGATACTCCATCGCGGAGGCCGACAAACGTGACCTCCTCGAACAAGTCGCCGCGCAGTTTCGCGAACTGCCCTATGTGTCCCGCATTGAAATCATTCCATCCGCCTACCTGCAGCCTGGGGGCGGGTTTCGAAACCTCGATCAAATCAGCGCCATGCACGATGTCGACGTCATAGCCCTGACAGCCTTCGATCAGGCACAACACAGCGACGAGGGCCTCCTCTCCATCACCTACCTGACGGTCGTTGGAGCCTACGTCATGCCCGGCGAGAAAAATGACACCAGCACGATGCTCGACACGGCGGTCTACCATGTTCCCAGCCGCAAGTTGCTGTTCCGAGCCCCGGGGACAAGCCGCGTCAAAGGCCGCTCCACACTCATCAACGCCGACGCCGAACGTCGCAAGGATTCCGCGGAGGGATTCGCGGTGGCGAACGAAGAAATGACCGCTAATCTGAAAATGGAGCTGGATCGATTCAAGCTCAGACTGAAGCAGGAGCCCGAACAATACGTCATCGATCACAAGCCCGGATACAAAGGAGGCGGCGCGACGGGGCCGGCCATGGCGGCTCTACTGACCGGCGCCCTCGCAGTCGCGCAATGGCGCAGGAAAAGAAAGGTCTGATGACGTCCCGTTTTCCACTGATCATTCTAGCTTTCCTTGGCCCGTCTTTGGCGATCGCGGCCTCGCCCACGATCACTTCACTGCTGATCTACGATCGCGTTGCCGTGGAGCAAGGCGAGATCTGGAGACTGTTCACGTGCCAATTCGTTCACTATTCCCCAAGCCACCTGTTTTGGAATCTTGCAGTGACCGTCGCCGTCGCCAGTTTGCTCGAAATGGAGAGGCATATCCGCTGGCGTGCGCCCGTCGCAGCGTCGCTGCTCCTTATCGGTCCCGCGTTGCACATTCTTGAACCCGGAATGCAACTATTTTGCGGGCTATCCGGGCCGGCGACGACCATGACAGTGTGTCTCTGCCTTTCAAGATTTCAAAACGCCACGGAGGCGAAATGGGTCTGGGCGACGACGCTCGCCCTGCTGGCGGGCAAAGTTTTCATCGAATTCCGAGTTCGCAGCCCCTTATTTGCAACCGCCAAAACCATCGAATTTCAGGTCGTTCCCCTCGCCCATCTGATCGGCGGCGCAATCGGTTTCTTCAGCTTGGTTGGGCGCCGCCCATTCACGGCTTCACGCTCGTCCCCGAAAGCGGCAGAGGACAGCCGCAGTCCAAGACCTGTCGGACCACGGATGAACTGAGGCTAACGCGATAGCGTCCTGGACTGCGGCTGTCCTCTGCCGCTTTTCAATGCGCAATCTCGCCAAACAACATCACCGGGTTCAGAACAGCCCATTCAAGATTCGTCGATATCCGTTAGGTTTAATTGCATGCGCGTGCGGGACCCCTTTCCGATAGACACGTTCAACACAGTCTCTGAAAGCCTATGCTTTGTGCGGTCGGGCTTTCAACTGCGCCAGAGACTCCCGGTCTTTCTGACGACCCGACGCCTCCTTGCATGAAACCAACACCGTACGCCATGCTTGGAAAACGCGTCGCGAATCTCCTCCGCCTGCCGATACTCACTCCCACTCTCAACCCTCAACTACCTGGCTATCCATCCGCCGCCGACGACGAGGTCGTCCTGGTAGAAGACGCAGGCCTGACCGGGGGTGATGGCGCGTTGGGATTCGTGAAGCTTGACCGTTGCTGACCAGTCTTCTCCCGGAGTAATCGTCGCCGGTGTTCCCGGGTGATTGTAGCGGATGCGGGCCGAGACCTCGATGGGTTCGGTGAGCTTCTCAAAGGGGTGCCAGTTGCAGCGCTCGACCTTGAATTCGGTCTGCTCGAGCAATTCTCCGCTGCCGACCACGACGCGATTATTGGCGGGGTCGAGTTCGATAACGTAAATCGGCTCGGGCGTGCTGATGCCCAGCCCGCGCCGCTGACCGATCGTGTAAAACTCAATCCCGTCGTGATGCCCGAGAACCTTGCCGCGCGTGTCGACGATCTCGCCCTTGTGCTTCTGGACCAGATCCGCCTTTTGCAGGAAGCCACGATAATCGTCATCGGGAACAAAGCAGATTTCCATGCTCTCCTCCTTGTCGGCCGTCTTCAGGCTCGCCTCGCGGGCGACGTCGCGAGTGTCGGTCTTGGTCATCTCGCCCAGCGGGAACAGCGATCGCTCCAGCTGATCCTGCCGCAAGGAAAATAGAAAATAGCTCTGATCCTTGCGCGCGTCCCTGCCCTGTTTGAGGAGCATCCGGCCGGTCGTTTCGTCCCTCTCCACGCGGGCGTAGTGCCCGGTCGCAATCTTTTCAGCGCCCAGCTGTTTGGCCCGATCGAGCAGCGTGCCAAACTTCAGCTTCTCATTGCACATGACGCAGGGATTGGGCGTCCGACCCAACTTGTACTCCGCGGCGAAATAGTCGATGACCTGTTTCTGAAAGGCCTCGGCCTCGTCGATCAGGTAATAAGGAATGCCGAGGTTGTGACAGACCGAGCGCGCGTCGGTCACCGCTTGAGGTCCGCAGCACTTGTCCTCTGCGCGGGAGATGCAATCCTGCGGCCAGGTCTTCAAGGTAATGCCGACCACGTCGTAGCCCTGCTCGATCAGCAGCTTCGCGGCGGACGAGGAGTCCACCCCGCCGCTCATGCCGATTACCACACGGGTCTTTTTCTGTTCTGCCACTTCAGTCACGGGCGCGGAAGATAGATCCGGCCCGTGGGACTGTAAAGCGTGGCCGGCAGCTAAAGCATTCGCCCATTCGGTCGGAAACCAGCCGCGGAGGCGCCCGTGATCTGCCGGGCGTCGAAGTCAAACTCGACGCGGCATGTCATTTCCAGAGATTCTAACAGCGCCCGAACATCGCGACGGAGGCGCTACTGCGATGCGGCAAAAGGCGGGGAAGCGCCGCTCAACAAGGTGTTGCACCGGGCGCTCGCCGGCAAGGCCAGGTGCGAGGGGGCGTTTCTCAATCTTCTGGAAGCACGACCAGGCCCAACAAAATGGGACACCGAGGACGGCGGCCGGCTCCATGTTTGAGAGCGACGCCGTCCTCGGTGTCCCGCTCTTCAGGGAACTGAGATGCGCCCTTGTGCGAGCCCCTTTAAAATTCCTTCGCGCTGAATCCTAGTCGCTCAGGATCTTGATCGCCTTGTGCGGATCAGCGACGCGCAGGATCAACAGGCCCTTGCGGGACTTGGGAGCCGCCGAGGCGTAGCAATACTCGATGTTCATCTTGGCCTTGGAAAGCCGGGCGGCGATTTCGGCCAACCCGCCGGGCTTGTTGCCCATATCGAGCATAAGAACTTCGTCGTCCACGACCAGGGCGCCGCGCTCCTCGACGATGTCGATGGTCCGCCGCGGTTCGCTGACCACCATACGCAGGACCGTGTGATCGATCGTGTCGCTGGTGCTCAACGCGTAGATGTTAATTTTCGCCTCGGCCAGAGCCAGGCAGAGTCGCGACAGCGCGCCGGGGCGATTATCCAGAAAGATGGCAAGTTGTTGAACGATTTCCATTTTGTGTCCGGTTTAAGGGTTGAACTTCTCGTTGATTGGACGGCGAATCCTGCGATTCATCCCCGGCAGTCTACGCCAATTCAGCTTTGGCAACCATCGAAACCGTCGCGAGAATAGCGCGCGCCGATTAAGGAAGCTGTGTATCGCCCATCAGCCAACGGTCGCATTCGCGCGCGGCTTCGCGGCCTTCGTTGATCGCCCAGACCACCAAGCTCTGCCCCCGGCGAATATCGCCAGCGGCAAACACGCCTTCGATGCTCGTCTGATACTTGCCGTAGTCCGCCTTCACATTGCTCCGGGCGTCCTTCTCCAGCTTCAACTGATCGACCAGCGGCTGTTCGGGTCCGAGAAACCCCATCGCGAGCAACACGAGCTGCGCGGGAATCGTGCGGCGGCTGCCTTCCACATCCTTCGGAATAAACCGGCCGTCCACATCAACCCAATCGACATTGACGATCTCGACGCCGCTGAGCTTGCCCTGATCATCCTTCAAGAACCGCTTGGCCGTCACGAGGTATTCGCGCGGGTCGGATCCGAACACCGCGATCGCCTCTTCCTGACCGTAGTCGACTCTGAGCGTCTTGGGCCATTCCGGCCAGGGGTTGTTGGCAGCGCGCTCCAGCGGCGGCTGAGGCATGATCTCAAGCTGAGTGACACTCTTGCAACCGTGGCGCATTGAGGTGCCGACACAGTCCGTGCCGGTGTCGCCGCCGCCAATGACCACGACATCCTTGTCCTTGGCGAAAATCGGGGGCGTGGCGCCGTTGAATTCAGAATCGAGCAGGCTCTTGGTGTTCGAGGAGAGAAACTCCATCGCAAAATGAACGCCCTCCAATTCACGGCCTTCGATCGGCAAATCGCGAGGCTGCGTCGCGCCGCAGCAAAGCACGGTGGCGTCAAATTCCTCGCGCAGCTTTTCAACCGGGTAATCGCTCCCCACCGCGGTGTTCGTCAGAAACTTGATCCCCGCCTGAACCATGAGATCGACACGGCGTTGCACGACCCGCTCCTTGTCCAACTTCATGTTGGGGATGCCGTACATCAACAGACCGCCCACGCGATCCGCTCGCTCAAAAACAGCAACCTCATGCCCGGCTCGATTCAGCTGCGCGGCGCAGGCCAGGCCCGCGGGCCCGGAGCCAATCACGGCGACTTTCTTACCCGTCCGCTCGGTCGGCGTATCCGGCGTAACCCAGCCCTCTTCAAAGGCCCGATCGATGATCGAACACTCGATGTTCTTGATCGTGACTGCCGGCTCGATCGATCCCAGCACGCAAGATCCTTCGCAAGGCGCAGGGCAAACCCTGCCGGTGAATTCCGGGAAATTATTCGTCAGGCTCAATCGCTCGTAAGCCTCCCGCCACTGCCCCCTGTAAACCAGGTCGTTAAACTCGGGGATGAGATTGTTAACCGGACAACCGGAAGCCATCCCGTTCAGGATCATGCCAGTGTGACAATAGGGGACGCCGCAGTCCATGCAGCGCGCGCCCTGCTCCTTAACGGCGGCGTCGTCGCGCTCGGCGTGAGTCTCACGCCAGTCGCCAAGACGTTCCTTCGGATCCCTTTCGGGGATCGTCTTCCGTTCGTATTCCAGAAATCCTGTATCTTTGCCCATAGAAAAAAGTGTGATTCAAGTTTCCAAATCGCGGGAAATGTCAGTTTCCGCTGACCCGTGAAACGTCCTTGATGTTCGCGTCGAACGCGGCCCGAATGGCGTCGTCGCCTTCGAGCCCGGCCGCCATGGCCTCTTTCTGCGCCTGAATGACGCGTTCATAATCGCGCGGCATGACCTTGCGAAACTTCACCAGCCAATCGTCCCAGCCATCGAGGATCTCCCTGCCGCGTTGGCTGCCTGTGAGTTCCACATGCCGTTTGATCAACGTCTTTACCTGCTGGATCTCCTCATCCTCCGCCTCCATCAGGTTGTAAAGCGTCACCATTTCGGGGTTCAGCCGCGTGGCGAAATCGCCGTTCTCGTCGACCACATAGGCCGTGCCTCCGGACATGCCCGCGGCGAAGTTGCGCCCGGTCGATCCCAGGATCACGACGGCGCCGCCGGTCATGTACTCGCAGCCATGATCTCCGACACCTTCCACGACCGCGGTCACGCCGCTGTTGCGCACGCAAAAACGCTCGCCCGCCTTGCCTGCGATAAAGGCTTCGCCTCCGGTCGCGCCATAGAACGCGACATTGCCGATGATCATGTTCTCATGCGCCGCAAAGGTGGATTCCTTTGGCGGATAAACCCAAACCTTGGAACCGCAAAGCCCCTTGCCCAGATAATCGTTCGCGTCGCCCTCCAGTTCGAAGGACATGCCTTTGGGCGTGAACGCGGCAAAGCTCTGCCCGGCCGAGCCCTCAAACTTCAGCTTGATCGTGCCATCGGGCAATCCCTCCGCGCCATACTTGCGGCTGATCTCGGATCCCACGATCGTGCCGACCACGCGATTCGTGTTAATGATCGGCAGGGTCGCTTCGATCTTTTCGCCGTTTTCAATCGCCGGCTTGCAGATTTTCAGGAGATGCGTGTTATCAAGAGCCCGGTCCAGCAGATGATCCTGACCCATCTGGCAATAGGTTCCGACCTCAGGCCCTACCTTGGGCCGATAGAGAATCTTGGAGTAATCCAGCCCTTTGGCCTTCCAGTGATCGATCGCGTGGCGCATTTCCAGCCGATCGGAACGGCCGACCATTTCATTGATCGTACGGAAGCCGAGCTGAGCCATCAATTCCCGCGCTTCCTCGGCGATGAACCTCATGAAGTTCACCACGGAATCAGGCGAGCCGCGGAATTTTTTGCGCAGCTCCTCGTTCTGGGTGGCGACGCCGACCGGGCAGGTGTTCTTGTGGCAGACCCGCATCAACAGGCAGCCCATGGTCACCAACGGCGCCGTGGCAAATCCGTATTCCTCGGCGCCCAACAGCGTGGCGATCACCACGTCGCGGCCGGTCTTCAACTGGCCGTCGGTTTCGACAACCACGCGGCTGCGCAGGTCGTTGAGGAGCAAGGTCTGATTCGTTTCGGCGAGGCCCAGCTCCCACGGGGCGCCCGCGTGCTGGATGCTCGAACGCGGCGAGGCGCCCGTGCCTCCGTCGTACCCGGAAATCAGGATCACGTCCGCGCGCGCCTTGGCGACGCCCGCCGCGACCGTGCCCACGCCAATCTCGGAGACGAGCTTCACATTGACCCGCGCGTGAATGTTGGCGTTCTTCAGGTCGTGGATCAGCTCGGCCAGATCCTCGATCGAGTAAATGTCATGATGCGGCGGCGGCGAAATCAAACCCACACCCGGCGTCGTGCCGCGAACCTTCGCGATCACTGGAAGCACCTTGTAACCGGGCAGCTGTCCGCCCTCGCCCGGCTTCGCGCCTTGCGCCATCTTGATCTGCAGTTCGTCCGAATTCACCAGGTAATGACTGGTCACACCGAAGCGGCCGGAAGCCACCTGCTTGATCGCGCTGCGCCGCAGGTCGCCGTTTTCGTCCGGCGTGAAACGCCTCGAATCCTCCCCGCCTTCGCCGGTGTTGCTCTTGCCGCCCAGGCGGTTCATCGCGATCGCCAACGTTTCGTGAGCTTCCGCGCTGATCGAGCCAAACGACATCCCGCCGGTCTTGAACCGCTTCACGATCTCTTCGACCGACTCGACCTC
>JBLHKZ010000134.1:0-14964 GCA_047618185.1 Limisphaerales bacterium | reverse complement strand
GGCGTGTGGGGATCGCGCCAGGCCATGTGCGATCCGAGGATGCGTGGGAAGCCGCCGCCGATGTTGTCGATGCCGGTGCGAGGCTCATCGAGCCCGAGCTCGAAGGACGGCAGCGAAGTGCGATGACCGAGTTTACGGGCAATAATCTGATCGACCGACGTGCCGCCAGTGTCGAGATCGCCGCCCGTGCCACGCTCCACGTAGCCACCTGAGAGCCAGGCCGGGACCTTGGGCCAGTGGCCATTGCGCCCGACGGTCTGCTTGTTCCAGAGATTTTCCAGCAACAGGAATTCCTTCTTGTGCGGCGCCAGCGGCTTGAGCATCGGGGTGATTTCAAAATCCTCCTCGTCGCCCTCGGGCGTCCAATGGCTCGGCACCACGCCATTGGGCATGAAGAAAAAAGCGCTGCGGACGGGCGGCTTGTCGAGCTTCTGAGCCGCGCGCGAACGAGGCGTCATCGACTCCAGCCAGGGCAAAGCCAAAGCCGCGCCGGCGCCGCGCAATATCGTTCTTCTTGAAATACGTTGGTTCATGAGAACAAAGAATCAGGACTCGAGGGTTAGTGGAAACTCGGGACAGATCGCCGAAGTCGACCGCTCTTCCTCGGCCTCGCCTTTGACAAAGAAATGCAGCGCGCCTTTAAGATCGCAGATCCAGACTTCGTCTGCGCCGCCTTCAAAGTAGAGCCGCTTCTTTTCCGCGATTTCCTGGCGCGTGTTGCCTGGGGAGAGGACCTCGACACAGATCTCGGGCGCTTCAACCAGTACGTTTGCCTCCACTGCCGTCTTCACTCGTTCACTCGAAATCCAAATCACGTCCGCGCCTCGAACGCCTTCCGATGTTGAGATGGGACATTCCGTAATCGTTTTGCCGTTCGGGAGTAATGTGGACAGCTTGAAACAAATTTGAGATTGGAAATTACCGTGAGAGAATCCGGGCGGCGGCGTCATGATGATATATCCAAATCGGTCGGTTTCCACCCGACCCTCGATCAGATTCAGCGATGGATCGGCGCAGACCTCTTTCCAGCGCTGAAGATTAAACGCGCGCTGATCCTCGATGACCGGCATGTCGAGCGTGGTTTCCATTCGATGTCAGAGTAAGCGGCGAAAAACGATGGAGCAAGGTGAGATTCAAAAACCGATGCGCGAACAGGTTATTTGCACGTTTTCAAAAGCGGCAGAGGACAGCCGCAGTCCAAAACCTGCCGGATCTCGGACGAGCTTTGGATACCGCGATAGCGTCTTGGACTGCGGCTGTCCTCTGCCGCTTTCGGTCGCGCCAAAAAGCCAAATCACCCATTGCTTCTTTCTCACTCTCCCTCCGTCACCTTCTGCCGATTTCGAAACGGCACGCTCAGCACGATCTCGCGGATCAACGTCGGCGCCTTGAAGTCGTCGTTCTCCAGACTTTCAACCAGCTGCGAGATCGTGCATTCGTCGCGGTCGTCGAGGCCGCGGCCGAGCGCGTAGCCCAGGAGCTTGCGGCTGAGGTTACGCGCAAATTCCTCCTTCTTGCCGAGCATGACCTGTCTTAGCTCCGCCGGTCCGGTGAAGGATTCGCCAGAGGGGAGCTTGCCGGAGGCGTCAACGGGCTTGCCGTCAATCTTGTCGCGCCAGCGACCCAGGAAGTCATAGTTCTCAAGACCAAAGCCGATCGGGTCGATGAGGTTGTGGCAGGCGAGGCAGGTCGGCTTGTCGCGATGAGCGGCGAGCGATTCGCGCGCGGACAGCTTCTTGCCGGCTTTGTTCTTCGACGGAAGGTCCGGAATGTTGGGCGGCGGCGCGGGCACTGGCGTTCCCAGCAGCGTGTCAAAAACCCAGGCGCCGCGAAGGACCGGGCTGGTCTTTTTGAAATGCGACGTGAGAGCCAGAACGGCCCCCGCTCCCAGCAGACCGCCGCGCCGATTGTCCTTCACATCGACTTTGCGGAACCCGGATTTGGGCAATTCTTTCTCCAGATCGAGTTGATAAAACTTTGCCAGCCGTCGGCTGAGAAAGATGTAGTCCGTGTCGATCAGTTCGAGGACGCTTCGATCCGCGCGCAGGAGGTGCTGAAACATCAACACGACCTCTTGGCGCATGTCCGCGGCGACCTCGGGCGTGTAGTAATGCTGAATCGAATTCTGCGTCGGCGCAATTCGACCGCCGACATCCTTGGTGCCAAGCCATTGGCCGATGAAGGTCTTCGCGAAGACATGTGCGCGCGGATCCTGAAGCATGCGAGTGACCTGCGCGGTGAGCGTCTCGGGGTGATTCAGTTCGCCGCGGCCGGCCAGCCGGCGCAATTCCTCATCGGGCATCGTGGACCAGAGAAAGTAGGAAAGCCGCACGGCGACCTCGTGATCGGTGATGGGCTGAATGCCGTCGTCCTCGGGCTCGCTTTCGATTCGAAACAAAAAATCGGGCGAGAGCAGGACTCCTTTGAGCGCGAGCTTCATGCGTTCCTCAAATGGATCGCCCCGATCGGCGGAGCGATCGTAAAGCGCGAGAAAGGGCTTCAATTCATCGGGCTCAATCGGTCGCCGAAAAGCGAGCGGCACAAAGCGGATCAGGATTTGCCTCGCGACCTTGCGTGGATTCAAAGGTGTCTGACCGGGTTCGACGCCCAGCAGCCGCTGATGGGTGACGAGCTTCCCGGGCGAGGGATTCGCGGCCTGCTGGTCAACCCGAATGCCGACCAAAACGGCTTCGGAATCTTTGGCCGCGCGAACCGAGATTGAATGTACGCCGCGCGTCAGGCGCACCTCGACCTCCTGATAATCCGGCCGGTCCGCGTAATTCGTTCGCGGCTCGAAAGTCACCCGTTCGGCGGGAATGCCGTCGACCTTCACCCTCACCTGGACCTTCCCTTTCCTGAGCGGCTGAATGCCCACGGCGACTTCATAGATTCCAGGCACGTAGATCGGGACGAGGGCGGCGAGCTCCTGGCCCGGGCCGAGCTTGCGCGTCGTCGCCTTCGGATCCTCGGGCGCGGGAAGCAGATCCTTCGGCTCAATTAGCTCCGACAAGAGCGGGGAAACAATCGCGGCCTCGACGATCTGTTGCGCGGCCTCGACGTATCGTTCCATCAACATCGGCGGAAGAAAGAGCGACTCGCCATTGTTGTCGAAGCCCTCGCCGCCACCGCTGTCCGCCGGGAAGGTTTCCGAAAAATGAAGTTTCACGCCGACGAGATCGCGAATCGTGTTGTCGTACTCGAGGCGGTTCAATCGGCGCGCTGTGACATTGCCGGCGTAGGGACCCTCGGCGCAGGCCGTTTCGCGCAAATAGGCGTCGATCCAGTTCGCCAGACGCATGCGGGCCTCCTCCTTCGGCTGGGGCTTCTTGGGCGGCGGCATGGTGCGATTACGCAGCTGGGCGGCGACACTGCGCCAGGTCGTACGATGCGCTGATATGCCCTCGAGCTTCGCGGCGTCGAGGAAAAGGATATTGCCTTTCGAGTCTTCGGGATCGTGGCAGTCCCAGCAAAACTCCATCAATGCCGGGCGAATCGATTCCGAGAACTCGCGCGAGCGGTCGACACCGGCGGCAGCGACCGTCGTCGCCGATAGAATCAGCAATAAGCTGGTTGAAAAGAAACCGCGCATGGAATCGAACATATCGAGTCGGCCAGTCCGACGACAGCAGAATTGGCGGCGTTCATTCTTCGGAGTGGTGCATCTCACTTTCCTGAATCCGCCAGGGGTAGGTCGCTTTGGCAGTTGACCGCGGGAATTGCGCTTCTCACCGGTTTTCGCTTTGATCCGGGCTTGCCGCAACTGGACAACATGAATTCCGTCGTCAATATCGCCGCCTACAAGTTTGTGACGCTTGACGAGCTTGAGCCGCGCCGCGCCGCATTGCGTGAGCGTTGCCGCGCGCTCGGGCTTAAAGGCACGATCCTGCTCAGCGTGGAAGGGATCAATCTGTTTGTCGCCGGCGCCCGGGATTCGATCAACGCGCTGCTGGACGACCTCCGCGGACAGACTGAGTTTGCAAATCTCGAAGTCAAAGAGAGTCTCAGCGACCGCCAACCCTTCAACCGAATGTTGGTGCGCATTAAGAAGGAGATCATCGCGTTTGGCATCGGTGACATCGATCCGCGCGTGGAGACCTCCCGCCGCCTCTCCGCGAAGGAGCTCAAGGCCTGGTTGGACGAAGGCCGCCCGGTGACGCTGCTCGACACGCGCAACGATTATGAATTTGAGATTGGGACTTTTGAAAATGCTGTCCCAATCGGGCTCGATGAATTTCGCCGGTTTCCCGAGGCCGTGAACAATCTGCCCGGCGAAATGAAAGACCAACCGGTGGTCACCTTCTGCACCGGCGGCATTCGCTGTGAAAAGGCGGCGCCATTTCTTGAGAAAGCGGGTTTCGAGAATGTCTATCAACTCGATGGCGGCATCCTGAAATACTTCGAGGAATGCGGCGGGGAACATTATCGCGGCGATTGCTTCGTCTTCGATCAGCGAGTCGCGCTCGATCCCAGTCTCAAGGAAACTGAGACCGTCCAATGTTATGTCTGCCAGACCGTGCTGACCAAAGAGGACAGCGCCTCCGACAATTACGTTCCTGGAAAATCCTGTCCCCATTGTTTCGAATCCCGGGCCGACGCCATGGCGCGCGTGATTGAGAAACGTCACGCGGCGATTCAGAAACTCGCCCATCCTTTGCCCGGCAGCCAACCCTACGAGAACCGTCGACCCATCAAGGTCACCGCCAAGTTCCATGGGTATCGCCTGATCGACTTTCTCGAAGAGCTGAAGACGATTCAGGCCCGCGAGGGATGGCTGAAGATCTGCGCGGAGGATCGGTTGCTGTTCAACGATAAGCCGCTGAATTCAGAGGCAATACTGAACGCCGGTCAGGTTCTCATATTGGTCGTCCCCATGACGGTCGAGCCGGATGTGAACGCCGCGATTGAAATCCTTCACGAAGACGACGCGATCGTGGTCGTGAATAAGCCCGCGCCGCTGCCGATGCATCCGAGCGGACGCTTCAATCGCAACACGCTCCGGTATTTTCTCGATGCCGTGTATCGCCCCATGAAAGTCCGGCCCGCGCATCGGCTGGACGCCAACACCTCGGGCGTCGTGGTGTGCTACCGGACGCGCGCGGTCGCGCGCAAATTGCAGCCGCAGTTTGAATTGGGCGAGGCAAAGAAAGGCTATCTCGCGCGAATTCAGGGCAATCCCGAATCGAACACGTTCGACTGCGAGGCGCCGATCAGCCGCACACCCATCGAGGTCGGGGCGCGCATTGTGGATGCTGGGGGATTCCCGTCGCGAACGGAGTTCGAAGTCATCGAGCGCTTCAACGACGGAACCACGCTCCTGAATGTCAGACCGCTCAGCGGGCGCACAAATCAGATCCGCGTACATCTCTGGCATCTGGGCATGCCGGTCTGCGGCGATCCTCTCTATCTGCCGGACGGACAACTCGGCGGCAAACAGACGCTCAAGCCGGAAGATCCACCGCTATGCCTGCACGCCGCGACGCTTGAAATCAAGCATCCGAAAACGGATGAAAGGGCGCGATTCGACGCCCCTTCGCCAGCGTGGGCTCAAGCGAGCCAAGGTTTAGAGCGATCGCCGAAAAGAGCTGAAACCACGAGTCGACTCGGTGGGTCCCGCAGCCGAGCATAGACGGCAACTTAAGGCTGAGGGGCTGGATTTCAGCGATCGGTTTTCTTCGCCGGGGTTTGTCGCGGCAGTATAGGCGACGAAAGCGGCAGAGGACAGCCGCACTCCAAGACCTGTCGGAACACGACCGGGCATGGGATTTCGCGGTAGCGTCTTGGAGTGCGGCTGTCCTCTGCCGCTTTGAAATACGTCCGGCAAGTAAGCTGAACCAACGAGGTCGGACGTCTCCGCCCGAAAGGTTTAATTCGTACTCCTACCCCACCTTCACCAGTTTACTCACACGGCCGGTGGAGACCCACTCAACGACGAAGATATCGCCGTTCTTGTCGAAGCAGGCGTCGTGCGGATGAACAAACTTGCCGTCGGTCTTTCCGCGCCGCCAATGGCGCGCACGAATTGGTCGTTCTTGTCGTATTGAAAAATCCAGTTACTGCCGTAGCCGTCGCCAAGGTAGTAGCCGCCATCGGGTCGAAAGCTCGTGTTCGTCGGTCGGAAGCTAATCTCACCGCTGATCCGAGCGAGACCGTGAATTTGGCGCTGCGCGAGGAGTCCATGGCCGAGCGGCTGAGCGCGCTGCTGCAAAGGGCGAAGTCCGGCGAACGTTTGCGAAAGGAGTAGTTTCCTGGAGTTTGCTGTACGCCGGATAGGAGACCCACCCCGGACCCTCTCAGGAGCTGTGGCTTACCCGCAAGTTGTCGCACTAAAATCGAGCGTTGGATTGCATTAGAAATGGAAGTATCGGCGCAGCGATACCCTGCCCGCCTAATTGAACCACCCGTCGCCGCGGCCGTTCCTTGGCTTGCCAGCGGGGCGGAACCCGGGAACTATGCACGCATTCTGTCGCGTGTAATTCCGGGTTGCGCTTGTGCCGACCGGGCACGGCAGAGCCGAATTACAATGAGCGAAGAGAATAGCAGTTGGAAATCGGGTTTGCTCGCGATCGCGGTCGTGGCGGTCGCAGCCGGAGGCGGATGGATGCTCTTCAATTCCGGTCCGCAGACTGCGCCCGAGGATGATGTGCGACCGCCCAAGATCGTCAAGACGATGAAGGTCGCGCCCTCTTCGCACGCTATTTCCGTCGACGCTTCGGGTTCCGTGATCGCGTCGCGCAGGGTGGTGATCGAGCCCGAGGTTGTCGGGCCGGTGATTCGGCAGCACGTCAGTTTGAATCCCGGCGGCCTCATCAACGAGGGCGAGGAGTTGCTGGCGATCGACCCCACGCTGGCCGGGCTTACCTTGGAGGAGGCCAAAGCGGCGGTGGCGCGATCCGAGGCGGAGTTGAAGGAATCCACGCGCAAGCGCGACGAGGCCCAACGTCTTACCAGCCAGACCCTGCTTTCGAAGACCGAACTGGCTGCGCTTGAAGCTGATCTGGAAACGGAAGTCGCCGATTTGCGTCGACTCAAGGCCGTCGAGGAACGCGGGGAAGAACTGCTGCGCCGGCATCGCATTGTCGCTCCGTTCAACGCGCTTGTCCTTGAGGAGGCGGTCGAGGTCGGCCAGCGCGTCGATTCGGGGTTTGCCGCGGCGACGCTGGTGGGCACGGATGAATTCTGGGTGCAGGTGGCGCTGCCGATCGATCAATTGAAGCTGGTGCGCCTGCCCTCAGGCGACGAGCCCGGCGCCCGCGCGGATGTGTATCTTGAAACCGGCGCCGGAAAACGCGCACATCGTCCGGGCCGGGTAGTCCGGTTGCTGGGCGATATGGAGCGCACCGGACGACTCGCCCGGGTATTGGTGCGCATCGACGATCCGCTCGGACTGAAAGCCGATGGTCCTGCGACGCCCTTTTTGTTGGGCAGTTATGTTCACGTCAAAATCGACGCAGGCAGCCTGGAAGGCGTTTTGTCGATCGATCGTTCGGCCTTGCGCGACGGCAACCGTATTTGGGTGGTCGATGAAAAGGGCGAGCTCCAGATCAAGGACGTGGAAATTGTTCGCCAAGAGAATGAAACAGTTTTTATCAAGAACGTCATCGCGGCTGGCGAGGCGCTGATCGTCAGTCCTCTGAAAGTGGCATTGCCTGGAATGAAGGTGAAGGCGCAGCCGGTTGAACCGCCAGCGGCAACGCCGGAAACTTCGTCCGCCCGCGAATCCGGCTGATGCGCGAGTCTTCGAATACTCCGAGGGCGACAGCGACCGCCACGACCGGCGTCATGGCCTGGTTCGCGCGCAATCATGTCGCCGCCAATCTGCTCATGATCGCGGTGGTCGTGATCGGGCTGTTAGTCGCGCGCGGCATTCGGCAGGAGATCTACCCGACCTTTACACTCGATGCCGTCGAGATCGAGATGGACTACCTCGGCGCCAGTCCGGAGGAGGTGGAGCAATCGATCATCCTGCCGATCGAGACCGAGTTGCGCGGCATGGACTTGATTCGCAAGGTGACCTCGGTCGCGCGCGAGGGCAGCGCCGACGTGCGCGCGGAGCTGGTTCCCGGAACGGATCGCAATCGAGGCCTGCAAGAGATCACCGCGGCGATTCAGCGGATTCGTTTGTTTCCCGACGAAGCGGAAGCCCCGGAGATTTCGCTCGATAACGGCCGGCGCCGAGGCGTTCTTTACGTCTCGATCTACGGCGATTTGGACGAACGCGCGCTCGTGCAATTTGCGCGCGAGATCGAGGCCGGTTTGTTGTCGGAACCGGAGGTTTCCATGGTGGAATTTCGCGGGATGCGGCGTCCGGAGATCCATGTGGAAATCTCGAAGGAGAAGCTGCGTTCGTTGGGGCTGCGGCTGGAGGACATTGCGCGCGCGATCGACGCTTCGGCGTTGGATGTGCCAGCCGGTTCGATCAAGAGCGCCAGCGGCGACATCCTGCTCAAGACAACCGAGCGCCGAAATCTTGCGCGGGAGTTTGACGAGATCGCGGTGATCAGCCGGACGGACGGATCAAGAATTTTGCTGCGGGACATCGCGGAGGTGAAGGACGGCTTTGAGGAATCGCAGCGGGAGAATTATTTTGAAGGCCAGCCGTCGATCTCGATGTCGGTCTACAACAGCGAAACACAATCCCCCATCGCGGTCGCCAACGCGGTCCAGAGATTCATCGAGCGCGAGCAGGCGAATCTCCCGCCGAGTGTCGGGATGCGGATCACCTACAATCGCGCCAACTCCTACAAGGAGCGCGTCGACATGTTGATCATGAACGGCGCGCTGGGCCTGCTGCTGGTGGTCCTGGCGCTGGGCTTGTTTCTGGAGCTGCGCGTCGCCTTCTGGACGGCCGCCGGCATTCCAGTTTCGATCCTTGGATCCCTGTTCCTGCTGCCGGCCATGGACGCCAGCATCAACATGATTTCGCTGTTCGGATTCATTGTCACGTTGGGCATCGTCGTCGATGACGCCGTCGTCGTGGGAGAGGATATTTTCCACAAAATGTCCCAGGGCATGAGCCGCCTGGAGGCGTCGATCGCCGGGGTGAAGGCGATGTCCGTGCCAGTGGTTTTCGCGGTCTCGACGAATATCATCGCGTTTCTTCCCCTGCTCTTCGTGCCGGGTGAGACCGGACGTTTCTTCTACGTGTTGCCGGCGGTGGTAATCGCTGTGTTCACTGTGTCGCTCATTGAGTGTCTGCTGATTTTGCCCGCGCATCTGGCGCATCAGAGCAAGGCGGGTTGGCTTCGGTGGTTCGAACCCTTTCAACGCTGGCAGACCCGGTTGCGAGTGAAGATCGACGACGCGATCGACCGCTGGTACAGCCCGTTCGTGCACACGGCGGTGCGATATCGCTATCTGACGGTCGGCATATTCGTCGGGGCGCTCCTGCTGGCCGGCGGCTACATTTTCAGCGGCCGGGTCAATTTCGCGTTTCGACCGTCGATTGAGACTCCCTTTGTGCAGGCGGAGATCGAGCTGCCTTCGGGCACGCCGGTCAACCGAACTCGCGAAGTCGCGTTTGAGATTGAGCGCGCGGCGCGGCGGGCCATCGAGAAAACCGGAGAGACGAACATCCTGGTCGGCGTCTCGACTTCCGTGGCTGAAAGCAGCTCAAGCGATTGCGAGGTTTCGGTGCGTCTGGTCGCGCAAAGCCAACGCAAAATCACCGGCTCGGAGTTCGCCAATCTTTGGCGCGAGGAGATCCCCGATATCCCCGACCTGGAATCCGTTTTCTTCGACTACCTGATCGGCCCGGGCGGGTCGGCGGAGATCGACGTGCAAATCTCCCATCCGGACGTCGCGTTGTTGCGCGAGGCGGCGACCGAGGCGGCGGCAATGCTTCAAAAGTATCCCGGGGTCGAAGACGTGCGCAAAGGGTTTGGCCGCGAGATGCCTCAGTTTAACTTCGAGATCACTCCCGAGGGTCGGAGCCTCGGGATTACGGCGCGCGAGCTGGGCCAACAGATTCGCCATGCCTTCGTTGGCGTCGAGGCGCTGCGCCAACCGCGCGAACGCGACGAACTTCGCGTCATGGCGTTGTATCCCGAAAGCGAGCGCCGTTCGCGAGGCAGCCTGGAGAATATGCTTATCCGCGTTCCCGGCGGCGGAGAGATTCCGCTTCACCAGGCCGCGCGCGTGATTCCCACCACCGCGCCCGTGCGCATCGAGCGGATGGATGGCGCGCGCGTGCACAACGTCACGGCCAACGTCATTCCCGGCGTCACGACGGGCAACAAGGTCCTGTCGGCCTTCAGCGCCAAGGAAATGGTCGCCCTGCAAAACAAGTATCCAGGCGTGCGATTTCAGTTTGAAGGCGAACAGCGGGAGCAGCGCGAAGCGCTCTCCAATCTGTCGTGGGGCTTGCTCGGATCGCTCTTTGCGGTTTTCGCGATCATGGCCTCGCTGCTGCGCAGTTACGTGCAGGCGGTGATCGTGCTGCTGATGATTCCCTGGAGCCTCGCCGGCGCGGTCATGGGACACGTGCTGATGGGTTTCGATCTCAGCGTGTTCAGCATCTTCGGCATGATCGCGCTTTGCGGCATGGTGGTGAACGGCGCCTTCGTGATGGCCATTACGCGGAATGACTATCTGCGCGCGGGCAAGCCCGCTGCGGAGGCGATCGTCCTCGCGGCGCAGCGTCGATTCCGCCCGATTCTGCTTACGGCGATCACGACCTTCCTCGGGCTCTTGCCGATGATATTTGAAACCAGCATCCAGGCCTTGTTCCTGGTGCCGATGGCGATCGCGCTGGGCATGGGCACGTTGGTTTCCGCAGTCGTGGTGATGACCTTCATTCCCGCCGCGATGGTGATCGTCAGCGAGCTGAAGATCGAATCGCTGGAGGAGAGGCTGCGACCGGAGGCGGCTCCAGCGCCAACTCAGGCGATGGTGTCTTGAGAACAACGCATGCCGTTTTCCGCAGCCATCGCGTTGTTCAATAAAACTTCGTTTTGCCTGGCTGCGCCAGCGGCGGAATCTCGATCTTGGTGTCCCAGTCGATTTCGTCAGGGAGCAGCTTTTCCTGGGAATTCAGCGCCTGTTCCCAGGTGATCTCCTGCCCGGTGTAGGCCGCCATGCGTCCCATGATCGCCATCAATGTCGTGTGCGCCATGCGCTTTCCGTCATTGATGGGATTGCCGGCGCGGATGGAGGCGAAGAACTCATCGTGCTCGGTCTGATACATGTTGTTTGCCTTGCCCTCGAAGCGCCAGTCGACCTCGCCGCGAATCTCCGGATTGGGCTTGCGGCCGATCGTGCAAACGCCGCGTGTCCCGGTGATGTAGTCTGCGTTTTCATTGTGGCAGCCGTCCTGATTCCGGCAGCCGAGGACGCCGCGGATCCCGCTCGCGTATTCGTAAACGATATGCCCGTGGTCGAAAATGTTGCCCTCGGCGGGATAATGCCGACCGCCCGTCGCGTGGGCGCGAATCGGCATTTCGTCGTCCAGCCACCAGGACATCTTGTCGACGCTGTGGCCGCCGGAGCAGACGAGATTCACATCGCCGCTCAGCCAGGTGTAGTTGTACCAATTCCGAAGCTGCCATTGCAGATCCGTCCACTCCGGCTTGCGCGGGCCTTTGTATTTGTTGGACAGCGTGGCCCGAAGATAGGTGGCGTAAAGGGAGCGAATCTCACCGAGCGCGCCGTCGTCGATTTGCCGCTTCACCGCGCGGTGTTTCTCGTTGTAGCGCCAGCAGTAACCGGAAACGATGGCGAGATTCTTTTCTCGCGCGAGTTCCGCGGATTGCAGGCAGGAGCGGACCCCGGGCGCGTCGACGGCCATCACGATTTCGACAAAGGCGTGCTTGCCCGCATCGACGGCGGCCTTCAAATGCTGCGGCCGAAAGCCTGGCGGAGTGGTCAGCAGCACGACATCGACTCCACTGTCGATCACCTTCCGATAGGCGTCGAACCCGGTGAACCTTCGCTCCGATTCGACCTGGACCTTGTCCGGCGCTTGTTTGATCAGACTCGCGAGGCTTCTCTCCATCGGCTCGGCGAGGAGATCGCCCATCGCCGTGAGCCGGACATTGCTGTCTGCTTTCAGCGCCTGCGCCGCGGCGCCCGTGCCGCGTCCGCCGCAGCCAATGAGACCGACCCGCAGGATGTCATTGTTGGGGGCGGCGGAAACGACCGACGGGAAAGCGAGGGCGCCGCCGACCGCGGCCGCGGAGTTTCTCAGGAATCGCCGACGGCTTGTCTCGTTGTTTTCCGGATCGGGCATGGCGTTTTGGCTGCCGACTACTTTTGAACGTCGGGCTTTTCGCCGATGTAATTCCGATAGAGATCCAGGGGCTGGCTGAGTTTGTCATCCAGCGGCGTCAAGGCCAGCCGGACGCGGACACTTCGTTCAACGCCGGGCAGAAAGTCGTTTCCGAAAAGCGAGAAATCAAAGGCGCTGTAGCTGGTCATGCGGTCCTTCGGATCATCCGCGAAGTATCTCGTGCTGATGGCATAGCAATCCTCGGGGCGCGCCATGAGGACGACGCCGAGCTGATTGTCGGGATCCGTGAGAAACGCCAGGCAATGTCCGTAGTATCGTGCGGGGACCATCTGCACGGTCGGCGCGCCGAATTCACTCCGGTCCCAGCGGCCGTCGACGCAACGTCGCGCGGCATGGGCGTCTCGCGGGAAGACCAACACGGTGTCGCGAAAGACGTCGTTGAATTTCGGGACGACCAGTTGCGGCGCGCCGAACTTGCCGCCGCGGGGTCGGGGTTTCAAGTAGACCCGGGGCTTCAGTGCCTTGTCGAAATAGTTGGAAAGAAAGATCTCGTAACCCTGATAGCTCCCGCGCGAGCGAACCGTGACGGTCAGGTCGATCGCGTTGGGCTCGGTGATTTCATAGCGCGCGGTAATCTCGCCCAGATGTCGGTCCGTTGCCGGCCAATGGATTTCGATCGCGTGGATGCCGGCTTTGAACGTGCGTTCCATCACCCGCGGCATGCCCATCGCCTGATTGATTGAGAACAGGCGAAACAGATTGAGCGCTGAATATCGCGGATCGATCACCTGCCGCCCAGTGTGTTTGTCGGTCAGCCGGTTGACGCCATGGTAGGAGCCGTCGACGCGAAGGCTGCCTGACATGTGCGACGTTTCGAAATCGTAGGACTTGGTTTCCGGATTGAACTTCAGCGGAAACTTTTTGGGGGGATCGGATGAAGGCGGCGCTGCGGCGCGGATCGGCAATGCGGTCCATCCAGATGTCAGCGCGGCCGCGGAGGCGAGCTTCAAGAATTCCCGGCGCGAGCGTGGGCGAACTGAATGAGGCGGGGTCACGATGGTTTCCTGTTTACCCCGATTTGCCTGCGAGGCAAGCGTGAAGAACTCCCCTGAGGCACGTTTAAGGAGCTGTGAATTGCCCACAAGATTCACTTTGAGAACTTTGTATCCCAACGGGATTCCGGCCTCCAGCCCAGGGTTGGCCTCCCGCGACAGCGGGTTGCCTACCCTGGGTTGAATGCAATGAACAAATTCAACCCCAACGGGGTTGCGCCTCAAATGTCAAGATTGGCGCAACACCTTCGGCGTTGAATTCGTTTTTCGGCAATGTTCCCAGGGTAGCTCGTTCCTCACAACCCTGGGCTCTGTGGCGGAATCCCGTTGGGATACGAAGGCAACGGAATCAAAAACTTGTGGGTAATTCACAGCTTCTCGGAGGGGTTGGGCCGGGTTTCCCGATGCTCAATTGAGTTGAAATGCGTTCGTCTTCGTCCATTCTGCGACGATTCCAGAAGGACGAAACCTCTGATTCCATCACATGAAATTTACCCGATTCATTACCGTCCTCGCCTTGTTGCTGGGCTTTGCGCACACAAACGTCTCCGCCGCCGAGCGTCCGAACATCGTCATCGTTTTTACGGATGACCAGGGCTACGGCGATCTCAGCTGCTACGGGTCCAAGGACTTTCGCACGCCGCGCATCGACAGTCTCGCGAAGGACGGCACGAAGTTTACCAGTTTTTACGCGCAGGTCGTTTGCGGGCCTTCGCGCTCGGCGTTGCTGACCGGGCGTTATCCCGTGCGCAGCGGCGGCTGGTCGATGCCGGCGAGCGAAGTCACCCTCGCGCAGCTGTTGCAGAAGGCCGGCTACCGCACTGGCTGCATCGGTAAATGGGATGTTTCCAATCGAGCGCCCATCGTTAAGCGCATGCCAAACGCCAAGGGCTTCGACTACTACTGGGGCACGCTCGGCGCGAACGACAACGCCCGCGTCATCTTCCACGAGAACAACAAGGAGGTCGGCCGCAGCCAGGACATGGCCAGCCTCACGCGCATCTACACCGACAAAGGCATCGAGTTTCTGAAGCGCAATCAGGAGAAGCCCTTCCTGCTCTACGTCGCCCACACGATGGTTCATTCGGTCATCGACGCCTCTCCGAAGTTTAAAGGCAAATCGAAGGGCGGACTTTACGGCGACACCATGGAGGAATTGGATTACGAAACGGGCCGCTTGCTCGATGCGATTGACGAACTCGGCCTGCGCGACAACACGATTGTTATTTTTACCACCGACAATGGGCCGTGGAACAACATGCAGGATCGCCTGCGACCGAAGCACAACGGCCAGATCGCGTGGGGCTCGTCCGGCCCGCTGCGCGAGGGCAAGGGCTCGACTTACGAGGGCGGCCTGCGAGTGCCCTGTCTGGTGCGCTGGCCCGGCCATGTGCCCGCTGGACGCGTGAGCGACGCAATCTTCGCAACGATCGATTTCCTGCCGACTATTGGAAAGCTCGCCGGCTACGCTCCGCCCACGGATCGCGTCATCGACGGCGTGGATCAAACCAATCTCCTGCTCGGCAAAAGCAAGAATGGCGCGCGCGATCGCTATCACTACTTTTGCCAGAACGAGCTGCAGGCTGTGCGCCAGGGCGAATGGAAGCTGGTCCTTCCCGACAAGAAGAAATTCTACGGCTACGTCGACGATCGCGGCTCAAACAAGATCGAGCTCTACAATCTCAACGC
>JBLHKZ010000133.1:0-15092 GCA_047618185.1 Limisphaerales bacterium | reverse complement strand
TAGAACGCGAGACAATCGAGCACAGGGTTCTGCTCCCATGCAAAGATCGATTCCCGAAAACTGAATTCCGCCCCGCCGCATCCGCGAGCTGGCAAATGCGTGGACAGGTCTCAGTCGGATCGTTAATTCTCTTCGCTTCATGTCAAAGCTTCGGGCGAGAATTCAATGGGCGGGGCTGTTCCTTGGCCCGCTGCTGGCGCTGGCCGTCTACGCGCTGCTCC
Organism: Limisphaerales bacterium; assembly: GCA_047618185.1. Classification (GTDB taxonomy): domain Bacteria; phylum Verrucomicrobiota; class Verrucomicrobiia; order Limisphaerales; family JAYPEY01; genus JAYPEY01. The sequence goes on along the minus strand of JBLHKZ010000133.1, from coordinate 14,871 downwards.
CCGGGGAATACCCGGATGCCGAGGGCAAAACCGTCGTCTTTGAACAAGCTGGGCGGGTCGTGCTGGGCGGAATGATCTGGATGGCGATCTGGTGGCTGACCGAGGCGGTCGAAGTCACCACGACGGCGTTGTTGCCGTTGGTCCTTTTTCCGCTTGCCGGCGCGGCGACGATGAAAGAGGCGGCCGCTCCGTATGCGAACCACCTCATTTTCCTGTTCATGGGCGGATTCATCATCGCCCTCTCGATGCAGCGCTGGGGGTTGGATCGACGCATCGCGCTGGCGACTTTGCGCCTCGTGGGAACTCGGCCCGCGAACATGGTCGGCGGCTTCATGCTGGCGACCGCCGGATTGAGCGCCTTTATTTCGAACACCGCGACGACGGCCATGATGCTCCCGATCGCGATCAGCGTGGTCGCGTTGTTGAAGCAGAATTCGGGCGATGGAGCCGAGGCGGGTGAGTCGAAAGCCGGGAGCGGATTCGGCGTGTGCCTGATGTTGGGAATCGCCTACGCCGCGACCCTGGGCGGACTTTGCACGCTCATCGGCACGCCGCCCAATGTGTTCTTTCGCGGCTTTATAGAGGATGGCATTTCCGACGCTTACCAGATGGAAATCGGATTCTATAGCTGGCTGAAGCTGGGGCTTCCAGTGACGCTGACGATGCTTCCCTTGACCTGGCTGCTGTTGACGCGATGGCTTTTCCCGATCGAGCGAAAGCGGATTCCGGGCGCCGCGGTGTTGATTCACACGGAGTGGGCCAAGCTGGGCTCGATGAACCGCGGAGAGCGGATCACTCTGTTCGTGTTTCTGCTGACGGCGATGTGCTGGATCCTACGCGGATGGTTGAGCGGAATTGCGATTCCGTGGGGGGAGGGCGAAGTCCATCCTTTTGCGGGCCTGTCGGACCCGGGGATTGCCATGACGGCCGCGCTGCTGCTCTTCGTGCTGCCAGTGAGCGTGCCGAAGCGCGAGTTCACGATGAACTGGAAAACGGCGAAGAAACTTCCCTGGGAAATTCTGGTGCTGTTTGGCGGCGGAATGAGTCTGGCGGCGGGGGTGAAGCTGACGGGCGTGGCGGAGTTCCTGGGCAGCCAGGCGGGTAACTTTGCCGGCATGCCGCCCTTCGTCATCATTCTCGTGGTGGCGGCGTCCGTGATCCTGCTGACCGAGCTCACGTCGAACCTCGCGACGACGGCGACGCTGCTGCCCGTGCTTGCGGCCCTGGCGCCGGGGTTGGGGCTCCATCCCTACCTGCTGATTTTTCCGGCCACGATCGCGGCGAGTTGCGCCTTCATGATGCCGGTGGCCACGCCCCCCAACGCCATCGTGTTTGGCTCCGGCGAGATCGCACTGCCGCAGATGATGAAGGCCGGAGTCTGGCTGAATCTGCTGGGCCTGATCGTGATCATGGTGGTGTCCTGGTTCCGGCTGGAGTCGGCCATCGGGGTGAAATTGTTTGGGGAGTGAGAGACCAAATCACCCTTCCCCGCCGTTGACCATCCAGATCAGCAGGGCAACGTGAAGGATCGTGCTGAGGATCAGCACGATCAGAAATGAGCGTTTTCGTGTCTTGTGGCGGAATGCCGCCCGGCCGGCCCAGCCGCCGGGGAATCCGCCGCACAGGGAAAGCAGGTGCAGGACAATTTCGGGGATTCGCTGCTTTTCAAATTTTGCGGTGAGCTTGTCGAATCCGTAGAAGAGGAAGTTCACCACGCTTAAAGTCGCGATGGAAATCACGTACAGATTCCATTGCGTGAAGTGGTAAATCGCTCCTCCGCCGGCCAGTGCAAGGCCGACAGCCAGCCAGAGGAAGAACTTCTTCGGCCGTCGAAGGCCGTGGTGTGTTTTCTCTTGTTCCGCCATGCGGGGAGTTTCTTAGCGCTGATCCTTGCGAACTCCAAATCTTCTGTTGGCTGTGTCTCCAGAGCGCCGCATAGTTCCGCCATGTTTACGTTTCGCCTGATCGCTGCCTTTTTCTTCATTTCTTGCGGCTCTTTCGCGTCGTTCGCCGCTGAGCCTGTCACTTCCGCGGGCGACATCCGTGTGGCGGTCTATCGCGACAAGGGCGTCGGAAAAAGCGTCAACGATTTGTTGGCGTCGCTGAAGAAGTTTCCGGAGTTCGAAGTAGTTGAGGTCAAGGCCGCGGACATTCAGGCCGGCAAGCTGAAGGGGTTCGACGTGGTGATTTATCCCGGTGGTAGCGGCGGCGGGCAGGGGCGCCATCTGGGCAAGGAAGGCCGGGCGCGCGTTCGTTCGTTTGTGTCGGATGGGGGCGGCTATGTCGGATTCTGCGCGGGCGCTTATCTGGCTTCCAATGACTACGAGTGGTCGCTGAATCTTATCGACGCCAAAGTTGTGGATCGCAAGCACTGGAACCGCGGTACGGGCAAAGTTCAGGTCGCATTAAGCAAGGCCGGCAAAGAGTTGCTGGGGTATGAAAAGGACGAAGTGACGATCTATTACGGACAGGGCCCGCTGCTGGCGCCTAAAAATGATCCCAAGGTTCCGGACTTTCGGACGCTGGGAACCTACCAGACGGAAATAGCGAAGAAGGGCGCGCCGAAGGGCGTGATGAAAGGCACGACGGCCATCGCAGCCAACGAATTTGGAAAGGGACGTGTGTTCTGTTTCAGTCCGCATCCGGAGAAAACCGAAGGGCTGGACGGCTTCGTTCAACGCGCCGTCGCCTGGGCGGCTGGCGACAAGGAAGACGCGGTCGACGAGTCGAGGAAGAAGCAGCCGTGAATCGCCGGATGTGCTCAGCGCAATGCGGTCTTGGTGAACCATGTTCTTTTTTTGTCGGTAGGGCTGCGCTGCCGCGCGGCCGGGCGTTCGAGATTCCTCAACTCGATAGCTTGTCGGATGACGGTTGGTATGCTGCGGACGCGCAGCAGCGCGTCCCTAGCGCGTTTCGTCGAAGTCAGGGTTGCTTCGCGCCAACCTTGAACGCCCGGAGCGTCTTGTCGTCGCGAACGTAAAGCGTTCCGTTGGCGTAGGCGGGGAAGCTCCAGGTCTTGCCGCAGACCTGGGCGCGGCCGAGTTCCTTGTAGCTGGAGGGGTTGGCGTCGATGAGGACGAGTTCGCCCATTTGGTTGACAATGAGCAGCGTCTTTCCGTCGGTCAGGGTGGAGGCGTAGAATTCGCCAAACTTGGATTGTGTCCAGGAGATCTTCCCGGTTTCAGCCTCGACGCAGACAAAGCGGTCCTTGTCGGCGAAACCATAAACGTGGTCGCCGACCACGACCGGCGTGGCGAGATTGATCTTCAATTTGTCGTTCAACCATTTCCGGTTCTGTTGGACGCCGGTGGCGCCCTTCGAAAGCTGGGTTCCGATCATGCCGACGGAATGGGAGGCCATGATCACGGTATTGCCGTGGGTGACTGGCGTGAGGACATTGCGCAGCGCGCGGGTCTTGAGCGGGATGTTCCAGAGGAGGCTGCCAGATTCGGCGTCGAGCCCGATCAGTTCGACTGTGGTGGCGGAGATCATCTGTTTGACGCCGACCAATTCAGCGATGATGGGGGAGGCGTAGCTGGCGAACTCCGCGCCGCTCTTCCAGATGATCTTGCCGTTTTTCTTGTTGAAGCAAACCACTCCCGCGTTGTTGGTGCTGCCGACCTGCGCGTAGAGGCGATTGCCATCGACCAGTGGCGTTCCGCTGTAGCCGCGGCGCGCGGCGGCCCCGACCGGCGCCCGTTTGTTCTCGATCCACGGCACGCCAAAATCCTTTTGGTAACTCGTTCCCCAGATGGCCTTCCCGTCCTTGAGGCTGACACAGCGCAGTTCGCCGCGGCACGATTGAACGAAGATGAGATCGCCATCGACGAGTGGCGTGCAGCGAGGTCCGGCGCCGAATTCGTCCTGGTAGGATTCGGCGAAGGGCTTGCGCCAAAGTTCCCTGCCGTCCTTCGCGGTCAGGACGTGGAGAGTCTCCTGGGCGTCGATCTCATCGAGAAACACGAGCTTGTCGCCCGCGACGACGGGGCCGGAATGGCCGGGGCCGGTCCGCAGGCGATACTTTGCTTCGAGATTCGCAGGGAGCTTGCGGGGGAGCTGTTCGTCGGCCGCGATGTAGCCCGAGCCTGAGGGTCCGCGCCATTTCGGCCAGTCGCCGGCATGGGCGGTGTTTGCGAGCGCAAAGATGGCAACGGAGCTGAGAAGGAGGGCAAGCGGCGTGAAAGATCGTTTCATGATTGAAGCGTGAATGGGTTTTCAGTGATGTCGCGGATTATCTATGAAAGTTGCGCGCGGGCAAGCGGGATTGGCGGGGCGACAAATCGGCTCGACGCGAATGGGCCGACCCGTCTAGTTTTCACGCTCGTTGAACTTTCATTGTGCGCGGACTGAAGAATCCCGGTCGGCGTCGCGTCGGTTAATCTTATGAAAACAGCCAAACTTCTTTCGCTGGCGATCGCGGCGGCTTCGCTGCTCGCCTTTCAAACATCCGCCCAGGAATGGACGCGCTTTCGCGGGCCGAACGGGACGGGCGTCAGCGACGCGAAAACAATTCCCGTGACCTGGACAGAAAAGGATTTCAACTGGCAGGTGAAGCTGCCAGGCACGGGGCACTCGTCGCCGGTGGTCTGGGGTAATCGCATTTTTGTCACCACGACGGACGTCAAGGACGCGGGAACATCCTTGCGTTGCCACAGCGCCAAGGACGGCAGTCTGTTGTGGAGCGTGAGCGTGGACTTCGCGCCGTTTCGCAAGCACAAGCTGAACAGTTTCGCTTCGTCGACGCCCTGCGTGGACAAGGACCGAGTCTACATGACCTGGTCGACGCCGGAGCAATACGTCGCCGTTGCCTATACGCATGGGGGAAAGAAAGTCTGGGAGCGAAATTTGGGAACGTTCGCCAGTTCGCACGGGTTGGGCGCCTCGGGGATTCTGTTTGAAGGAAAACTAATTTTACCGAACGACCAGAATGAAGACTCGCACATCGTGGCTTTGAACGCGGCGACCGGGAAGACGCTTTGGAGAACGGCGCGCAAGGGCAGCGCGAAAACCGCGTATTCGACGCCCTGCATATACGCGCCCAAGGGCGAACGGCCGTCGCTAATTTTCAACAGCTTCTCCTACGGCATCAGCGCATTGGATCCGGACACGGGCAAAATGATCTGGACGTTTGATAAGGCCTTCGACAAGCGCAGTTGCAGTTCGCCGGTGATCGGCGGCGGTGTGATCATCGGCTCCACCGGCAGCGGAGGAGGCGGCAATTTTGTCTCGGCCATTCGCCCCGGCAATCGCGCGGGCAAGCAGCCCGAGCTGGCATGGCGTTTGCGCCAGTCCGCGCCCTACGTGCCGACTCCGGTTTACCATGAGGGACATTTCTATCTCATCAGCGACGCCGGCATCGCCTCGTGTGTGGAGGCCAAGTCGGGTTTGGTGAAATGGCAGGAGCGCGTGGGCGGACGCACCTTTGGATCGCCGGTTCTGGTTGACGGTAAATTCTACTGCATCTCGACCGCCGGGGAGGTCGCTGTGATGCGCGCGGCGGAGACGTTTGAACTGCTGGGGAAGAGCGATCTGGATGAAGATGTTCAAAGCGCGCCGGCGATTTCCGGAGGGGCGATGTTCATACGCACGACGGAGAGCCTGATCAGCGTCGGCGGCAATCAGTCGGGCGGGTGATCGAGGCCTCAGCGGCCCTGCGGCACGAATTCCCGGAGGAATTCAATAACCCGGTGGGGCGAGGGTCTCTCGAGTCCATTTTGGCATCCTATTGGGCGACATAGGTCATGCCAAGGACGCGCAGCAGCGCATCCCTACCGTGGTTATCGCGTGATGTCCGTTTCCGGGGATGCCACGCCCGGCTTGACGCCTTGCTTCAATTCGCTTCCACTCCTTCGCGCCGCTCGGGCTGGATTTGCCATGCTTCCGCAGCGGCTTGACACTTTTATGAAAAACACGGGCAGATATGCGGCGTTGGCTGCGAAGGGCGCGGCGATGGGCGCGGCGAACGTGATCCCCGGCGTGTCTGGCGGAACGATCGCCTTCATCACCGGGATCTACGAGGAGCTGATCGACTCGATTAAATCCTTTGATGTCAAGGCGCTCAAACTGGCGTTGGGCTTCAAGGTGAAAGAGTTCGCCGAACACACCAATCTGTCCTTTCTCATTCCCGTGTTTGCGGGCATTGGCGTCAGCATCTTCAGCCTGGCAAAGTTGCTGGAATATTGCTTCGTGAGTCACGAAACGCTGACCCTGGCGTTTTTCTTTGGGCTGATCGTGGCGTCGGTCTATCTCGTGGGTAAACAGATCAACAAATGGGACGCGCCGGCGCTGGCGATGCTTGTGGTTGGGACAGGCATCGCGGTGGGGATCGCCTTCCTGAAGCCAGCCGAACCGAACCCGAATCCAATCTGGATTTTCGTCTGCGGCATTGTGGCAATTTCGAGCATGATTTTACCCGGCCTTTCCGGCTCCTATGTGCTGCTGATCATGGGTAACTACCTGCTCATCCTCGGCGCAATAGGCGATCTGAATCTCCGTCTTCTCATTCCCATGGCGGTGGGTTGCGCGGTCGGCCTGGTCGTATTTTCCCATGTGCTTTCCTACGTCTTTAAACATTTCCGGAACGGCACGATCGGATTGCTGACGGGCTTCGTCTTCGGCTCTCTTGCGATCATCTGGCCCTGGAAGAATCAGGTCTATCTGAAGGATGTGAATGGCGTCGAGATTCTCAAGCGCGGCACGGAGAAAATCGTAATCGGTTATGAGCGGTTCCTGCCGGTGATTGATGGCCAGTTCTTTGTCGCGATGGCGCTGATGCTGGTTGGCGCGGCGGCTGTGATTGTGATTGGAAAGTTCGACGATCAGAAGTCGGCGAAGAAATCCACGGCCGAGGAGAAACCAGCTTGATGAACGAGAAACTCGCGTTAGCCACTGCCGCGGCGCGCGCGGCTGGTAAACGGCTGGTTGAGCTGTTGGGCCGGGCGACTGTCGAGGAAAAGGGCTCCACGCAAAATCTCGTCACCCAGGCGGATCTGGAGGCCGAGGAGATTATCACCGCGATGATCGCGAAGGCGTTCCCGGGGCATAAGTTCCTGCGCGAAGAGGGCGAGTCGACGGGAGGCGCGGAGGCCGATCATCTCTGGGTGATCGATCCGCTGGACGCGACGAATAATTACGCGCACGGCATTCCGCACTTCGCGGTGTCGATCGCCTACGCGGAAAAGGGCGTCCCGCAGGTCGGTGTGATTCTGGATCCCATGCGCGACGAGTTATTCACGGCGGCGCGTGGAGAGGGGGCTTTTCTGAACGGCAAACCCATTCGCGTCTCCGACCACGCCAGCCTGCCCGAGTGCATCATCGGCACGGGGTTTTATTATGACCGGGGGGCGTTGATGGAGCGCACGCTTCAGGCTGTGCATGATCTGTTCAAGCGAAACATTCGCGGCATTCGGCGATTTGGGAGCGCGGCGGTCGATCTGTGCTGGGTCGCTTGCGGACGGTTTGACGGCTTCTTCGAGTACCGCCTTGCGCCCTGGGATTACGCGGCGGGCGGCTTGATCGTGGCGGAGGCCGGTGGAAAGTGTTTCGATCGCGGGGGCGGGCCGCTGCGGCTGGATTCCGGAAACGTGATTGTCGCGAACGCGGCGGTGGCCGAGGAATTGCGTGACGTTGTTCGGTGGTCGGAGGCGCCGGAATAGCGGAGAATAGGATTGGCTCAAGCGGCGTTGAAACACACCATCCGCCGATGGATATTTTCACGAAATTCGACGCTGCCTTTGCGCAAGTGGCGGAGGACTCGGGCAAGCTGGAAGTCGCTCTGGGCAAGGCCCGCGTCAATCGCCTGATCACGCTGCCGGCCGCCGTCATGCTGCTCATCGCCTTTCTCGCCATGGCTCTGACCGCTACTACGCGCGCCGAGATTTTCGGCGTGATCGCCGTCGTGAACTTCGCTCTATTTCTGAAATCCGATTCCGACGTCAAGCTGCTGAGCGTGTTGCAGCGGCTGAAACCGGGGAAGGCGAGCGGCGGCAGGAAAATCGCGGAGCCGAAGCAGCGGACACCCGCAAATTGAATATGGCCATTGGGGATGCCCAACGCGGGAAACCTTTAGCCGCGAAAAGGCGCAGAAGGCGCAAGAAGGAAACGGAATCCTGTGGGCGGATTTGAATATCTGATTTTGTGCCTTCTGCGCCTTTTTGCGGCCCAAAATAATTAGGGCTTCAGCTCACGAAGAGCATCGAGGTCTTGTAGCCCTCGTCGGTTTTTTCGGCGCCGTGTGCGTTGGGGTCGAGCACGCATTCGCCATCGACAACATAGACGTAGCGGTGCCGTCCGTGTGTCAATTTGAGCGTGATTTCCCAGAGGCCGCCCATGTTTTTCTTCAGTTTCGACCGTTCGGTGTCCCAGTCATTGAAGTCGCCGGCGATGGTGACAATTTGCGCCTTGGGCGCGTCGCATTTCAGGATGACGGGAATGGCCTTGCCGGCGCCGACGGTGGGCTTGCCAGCCTGAACGGGATTGTTTGGAGCTGTCATGAATCAATCTAAGCAACTTCTGTCAAAACGCAATTTTGTCGTGGTTCGCGCCGCTGCTGCCAGTTAAAAATCGCGGCTCCGCGGATGGCGAGGATGACTCGAAGTCAATACTCTGCAACCACGAATGAACACGAATAGACACGAATGAAATCCGATGAGATGCAGGTCTCTCTGCGGTGGAGAGCTGAGATTCGTGTGCATTGGTGTCTATTCGTGGTTGTGTTCCGTTGAACCGCACAAAACGTGATACCTCTGGAAATTGACAAAGATCGACTGGCTGCCGCTTGCGAGAAAGCGACGCAGACCTTGCTCGATGCTCGTTGTCCCGAGGGGCATTGGGAGGGGAGGCTTTCGAGTAGCGCGTTGTCGACGGCCACGGCGCTGGGCGCGTTGGCGTTTGTCGGGCATCAATCGAGTTCCCCGGATCCGCGCACAAAAGACCTCGTGGAGGGCGCCTTGCGCTGGTTGGCGGACAACGTGAATGAGGACGGCGGTTGGGGCGACACCGACTTGAGCTTCAGCAATATCTCCACGACGACGCTTTGCTGGGCGGCTTTTGGCATGGCGGGCGCCGATGAGCGTTTTCCTGAAGTTGTGAAGGGGGCCGAGGCCTGGCTCACAAAGGCGGCGGGAGGAATCGAGCCGGACAAACTCGCGCCTGCGATTGTCCGACGCTACGGCAAGGACAAAACCTTCTCAGTCCCCATCCTGACGATGTGCGTGATCTCGGGGCGAATGGGACAGGGCCGGGAAGCCTGGAAGTGGGTGAAGCAATTGCCCTTCGAATTGGCGGCCTTTCCACACACGTTTTTTGCCGCGCTTCGACTGCCGGTCGTGAGCTATGCGCTGCCGGCGTTGATTGCCATCGGGCAGGCTCGGCATGCGCGGCGACCGACCTGGAATCCTTTGACGCGGATTTTCCGCAATGTCGTTCGCGACAAGACGCTGGAGAAACTGAAGAGCATTCAGCCAGAGAGCGGGGGGTTTCTTGAAGCGGCGCCCTTGACGAGTTTTGTGGCGATGAGCCTGGCGGCGGCGGGACAGGGCGGGCATCCGGTGACCGCGAAATGTGTGGAGTTTCTGGCGGAGAATGTGCGCGAGGATGGGAGCTGGCCGATTGACACGAACCTCGCGACCTGGGTCACGACGCTGGCGATTAACGCGTTGGAGAACGTTCCGACGTTCGAGCCGATTCGTGATTGGATTTTTGATCAGCAGTATACGGAAGTGCATCCCTACACCAATGCGGCGCCGGGCGGTTGGGCCTGGACGGATCTGAGCGGCGGCGTGCCCGATGCGGACGACACGGCGGGGGCGATTCTGGCGTTGGTTAAGCGGTCTCCAGCCGCGGCGTTCGGAAAGGTTCTCCAGACCAAGACTGACGAAGCCATTAAGGCGGATTCTCAGGCATTGGATGATTCTGAGAAACGCAGCGCGGTTTTGCGCGAAGTTGTCGCGGAATACTGTCGGTCGCATGAATCAGAAACGGAACGCGCGCATCGACTCCAACTTCTGAATGGTTTGGACTGGCTGGTGAAACTGCAGAATGGCGACGGCGGCATTCCGACTTTTTGCAAGGGGTGGACGAATCTGCCATTTGATCGGAGCAGTCCGGATATCACGGCGCACGCGATCCGGGCCTGGGATGCGATGAGGACATTTAGGCTTTCTCCCGAATTCGAAGGCGAAGCTCGGTGCCTGCGGGCGCGTCAAAAAGCGATCAAATATCTGGAGGGGGAACGGCAGGCGGATGGCTCGTGGATTCCGTTGTGGTTTGGCAACCAGCACGCCGCGAACGAGGAGAACCGTACTTACGGAACGGCCAGAGTGATTCTATCGGAGACAAATTGGTTGGAGCACGAAATGATGTTCGGCCCCCTGGCGGTTCTGCCCGGGGTGAACCGATCTCCGGGTGAAATCCGCCGTCGGGAGGAAGTCGAGTCTCGCACGCGCCGGATTGGCCCGGCGGTGGCTTGGCTTCTTGAGTCGCAGCGGGAGGACGGTGGTTGGAGCGGCGGAGTTTCCGGACCGGCTTCGGTTGAGGAAACGGCCGTCGCGATCGAGGCGCTCGCCGGGTGCGTGATTGTGCAGGATGAGATGTGGGACGGTTTTTCGTCGGGGGAGGTCAAGCGCGCGGTTGGCCGCAGCGTGAACTGGTTGCTCGAAAAGGTGGAATCTGGAGAATGGACGAAGCCTTCGCCGATTGGATTCTATTTTGCGAAGTTGTGGTACTACGAGGAGTTGTATCCAATTATCTTCACGGTGGCGGCGTTGAATCGGGTGAAGTCCGTTCTGGGGCGATTGGAGCTCGAGGCGGCGGAGGGGGAGTCAGCGGATTGAAGGAAAAGCGGCAGAGGACAGCCGCAGTCCAAAACCTTACGGAATCTCCTCGATGCCGGACCTCGCGAGAGCGTCATGGACTGCGGCTGTCCTCTGCCGCTTTTTCGCGGGGAGAAGGCATTGGCGCAGCAATGCCCTACCGGCGTAAGGGGCTGATTTGACGGGTAGGGTATCGCTGCGTCGATACTTGCCTTTCGGAATTGGCGCAGTAATGCCCTGCCGCGCCTTCTCTTATTCCGCCGTCAAGAACCTGAACCAGCTGTCGCCGTGTTTGAGGATTTTCTGGTCGGACCAGGGCGGGGGGATTTCCAGGGTGTCGCGCTTGGTGTGGCCGAGGATAAGGAGGCCGTTTTTATTCAACAGCTCGGGGAGGCGCTCGTCGTCGAGAAGTTTTTGGGACGCGGAGGTTGAGCGTTGGTTGACGTTTTTTTCGCCGAAGGGAGGGTCGGCGACGACAATGTCGAACTTCTGGCCGGAGTCGGCGAGTTGATGAAGCGCGACGAAGGCGTCCTTGATCCGGATGTCGAAGGGCTTGTCCTGCAGTTTCGCGGCGTGGAGATTTTGTTTGATGAACTGCGCGTGCTTGTAGGCCTTTTCCACGCAGACGGCGCTGGTTGCGCCGCGGCTGAGGCATTCGAGACTGAGCGCGCCGGTGCCGCCGAACAGCTCTAGAACGGCCGCATCCAGAACGCGTCCGGCGAGGCTGTTGAAGATGGCTTGTCGGACCAGATCGGGCGTGGGGCGAACGTCGTAGCCCTTGGGGACTTTCAGAATTGTGCCCGCCGCGGAGCCGCCGATGATGCGCATGATCGGATCGGCCTATTTCTTTCGGCGAAAGAAACCGGATCGCTTCTTCTTCGATGGAGCCGACTTGGAGGATGAGCGGTCGCCGGAGGAAAGTTCCGCGACCAGGTCGTCCCAGTAGGCGGGGAGGGTGTCCCAGGGATTGCCGCCGCCATCGTCAGAGACGTAAATCCAGTCGACGCCGTGCGCCTTCGCGGCGGCAATGTGCTTCTTCATATCCTCGGCGGTGGCGATGTCGTAGACGAGGTGGGCGGTCTTTTTGTCGCCCTGCTTGAGCCAGGCTGGGGCTTTTAAGGCGTCGTATCCCTCATAGTTGGCGAAGGTCACGAAAACGTTGACGTTCTTTGCGTTGAAGAATTTCTGGTCGGGCATGGCGCCCGGGTTGCCGATGATGAGCCAGTCGGGGTTGAGCGCGTTAATATGCAGCCAGATTCGGTAGTAGTACTCCTTCATCTTGTTGCGCGCGGAGTCTCCCTTGTTGGCCTTGCGGGATTTGGATCCGCCCAGGCCTGTGAATTGGCCCAGGAAGGGGCTGGGTTTCTTGTTGTCCAATTTGACGAAGTCGGCGGCCGAGGGCATTTGGTCGATGAAGATGCCGTCCAAATCGGGGTACCATTCGAAATAGTTGGAGATATCTTCCATGACGTGTTGGGTGTTGCGCAGGCCGTATTTCGTGAAGATGTAGCCCACAACTTTGCCGCCCGATTTCTTGAGTTCCTTGGTGGTCTTCAAATACTCGGGATTGGGCGCTCGTCCGGGGCCGACATCGGGATTCATGATCGCGATGAGCGGGACCTTTTTCTCGGCGGCGGCATTGAGTCTGGGCCAAAGGCCGTCGTCGCCCGGCGGGAAGTAGGCGGGCACGAGCAGGCCGGGGCCGCTGGCGGCGGCGAGCCCGGTCGCGGTCAGCGCGAATGCGACGAAGGAGAGAATGGCTTTTTTCATGACGTAAAAAAATCGGCGGTCCCGAGTCTACGGGGCCGCCGATTGAGTATCATCCGCCTGTCGGGATGAGAAGATTTTTACTTAAGTGGTCTTTTTGTCCTTGTCGGCAGTTTTGCCGGTTTCCTTCTTCTTCTTCACCACGATATAGCCGGCCTTTTCGATGGCCTTGATGATCGCGGCTTTTTTGGCTTCCTTGGCGTTGAATTGGACGGTCGCCTTGCCGATTTCGACCTTGGTCTTCTTCATGTCGACGCCTTTGACTTTGGTGAGGCTGTTCTTGACCGCGGTGACGCAGCCGGCTTCGCAGACCATGCCTTTGATCTCGAGCTTCAGGGTTTCGGCGCTTGCGACCGCGGTGGCGGCGAAGAAGGCCAGGGCAATGATGAGTTTACGCATAATAATGTTTTTCGTTTCTGGGTTTGCAGTTTGCTCTAAATTCGCGCCGGTTCCGGCGTTGGTTTATTTGAGAGGTTAAGTCGCAATTTATTCAGGTCAAGTTACGGCTTTTTTGATTCCTGGAATCGCGGATTCTTTTTTAACCACGGATTACACGGATGAAGGCCGAGATAAATTCAACGGAAGGCAACGGAAGGCAACGGAGAAAACAGAGACGGAAACGAAAGAACGCCGTTCCCTCCAGTGCAAAACAATGCCGTCAGGCGTTGTTCCCAATCCGTGCCTTCATCCGTGTAATCCGTGGTTAAAAACTCCGTGGTTGAAAAGAAAAACGGCGACCCGAGATTCGGATCGCCGTTGCGAAAGGATTTTGACGCGTCGGGCTTAGAGGCCCTTGGCGAGCATGTGCTTGAGCAGGTCGCAAACGCGGTTGCTGTAGCCCCATTCGTTGTCGTACCAGCTGACCAGCTTGAAGAAGCGGCTGTTGAGCTCCATGCCGGCGCCCTGATCGAAGATCGAGGAGGCGGGGCAGTGGATGAAGTCGGTGCTGACCACGTCGTCTTCGGTGTATTCGAGGTAGCCCTTGAGGTAAGTCTCGCTGGCTTTCTTCATCGCGGCGGAGATCTCGGCGTAGCTGGTTTCCTTCTCGGTGCGGACGGTGAGGTCGACGACCGACGAGGTCGGGGTCGGCACGCGGAAGGCCATGCCGGTGATTTTGCCTTTGACCGCGGGGCAGACGAGGGCGACGGCCTTGGCCGCGCCGGTGCTGGCCGGGATGATGTTGATCGCGGCGGAGCGACCGTCGCGGGGCGCCTTGCCGCCGGGGCCGTCCACGGTTTTCTGCGTGGCGGTGTAGGCGTGAATCGTGGTCATCAGGCCTTCCTCGATGCCGAAGCCCTCGGTGAGGAGCACATGGACCAGCGGCGCGAGGCAGTTGGTGGTGCAGGAGGCGTTGGAGACGATGTTGTGGCTGGCCGGATCGTAGTCCTCATGGTTGACGCCCATGACGACGGTGATGTCCTCGGCCTTGGCTGGCGCGGAAATGATGACCTTCTTGGCTCCCGCTTCGATGTGGCCTCGCGAGAGGCTGACGCCATCGGCGTCGGTTCCGACAAAGAGGCCGGTGCATTCGACGACGAGATCGACGCCGAGTTCCTTCCACGGCAGACCTTTGGGGCCGACGCTGCGCGGCGAGCTGACGACTTTCATCTTGTTGCCGTTGACGACCAGCACGTCGTCTCCCTCGTGAGAGACTTCGCCGGCGAAGCGGCCCTGGGTGGAATCGTATTTGAGCAGGTAGGCGAGGCTGTCGGCGGGGACGATATCGCCCACGGCGACGACTTCGATGTCGTTTCCGATCATTCCCTGTTCTTCCATGGCCCGGTAGACCAGGCGACCGATGCGGCCGAATCCGTTAATAGCAACTTTGACTGGCATATTCTGTTTTTCTAATGGTTCTGCGGTTGGTGAAATTCTTCAGATCAAATTCGTTTGTCGAAAATGGGCGCGCATCATTCTTCGCCCAGAGCCCCGCGTCAATGGCATTTATGCCGCTGTTCCGTGACGATTTCCCATGATTTCGGTCGGGTTTTCAGCGGAAGCGCAATTTGACGATGAGCGGCAAATGATCCGACCCGACCGGATTTCCCACAATTCTGTCGAGGGTGACGAGGGATTCGGAATGCAGGCAATGATCGATGGGGATTCGAAAAAGGAAGTTGTCGGTGGGGGCGAATCGACCTGGCGAGTCGCTGCCGAGGCGCAGTTTCTGTTGGAACTTGCCCATCCAGGTTGCGGGCCAGGTGGGTTGAAGCCCAAAACCGCGCGCGCTGTCGGTCATGCCAGAATCGTGTTTCAGGCGCTTGTAGAATCGATTCCAGGGAGTGGCGTTGAG
>JBLHKZ010000132.1:0-15126 GCA_047618185.1 Limisphaerales bacterium | reverse complement strand
GGCGACACGGGCGTGACCGTGGATTTTTAGGGAATTGAGCGAATGGAATTTTTCAATCAACTCAGTCCGGGCTGGCAGCTGACGATCGTCGCGACGATCAAGGTCGTCTGCGTCATGGCCGTGCTGTTGCCGATGATCGCGTATTCGGTCATGGCCGAGCGGCGCGTGTCGGCGTTGATCCAGGATCGCGTTGGACCGAATCGGGTGGGGCCCTTCGGGCTGCTCCAGCCGCTGGCCGACGGCTTGAAGTCCCTGTTGAAGGAGGACTTCACGCCCGGGCATGTGCACAAACTGTATTTCACGCTCGCTCCGGCGATCGCGATGATTCCCGCCTTCCTGACCTTTGCGGTGATTCCGTTTGGTTCGACGATGGGAAGCGAGCGGATGGTAATCGCCGATTTGAACGTCGGTGTGCTCTACACCTTCGGCATCGTTTCGTTGAGCGTCTACGGCATCGTGCTCGCGGGCTACGCTTCGAATTCGAAGTATCCTTTTCTCGGCGGCATTCGATCGAGCGCGCAGATGATTTCCTACGAGATCGCGATGGGGATGGCAGTGATCCCGGTGTTCATGTTTGTGGGCAGCCTTAATCTGAGCAGCATCATCGAATATCAGTCGGGCAGCCTGCTGAATTGGCTCGTGTTCAAATCGCCCATGACGCTGCTGTCCTTCTGCATCTTTTTCGTGGCGGTGTTCGCCGAGACCAATCGCCATCCCTTCGATATGCCGGAATGCGAAACCGAGCTGGTCGCCGGTTACCATTCGGAATACGGCTCCATGCGCTTTGCGCTGTTTTTCCTCGGCGAATACGCGGCGATGATCGCCGGTTCGGCTTTGTTGGTGACGGTTTTCTTTGGCGGATGGACGCTGCCTTTCTTCGGGCTGGACACGCCGGCCCAAACTCTCCTCGGCGGAATTCTTCACATAGGAATCTTCCTCGCAAAGGTCGGCTTCTTCATGATCGTGATGATCTGGGTGCGCTGGATGCTGCCGCGTTTCCGTTACGATCAGTTGATGAGCCTCGGCTGGAAGCGTTTCCTGCCGCTGGCGCTGGTGAACATTCTCGTGACGGCCGTGTGGCTCTTTGCGACGACGGAGAAATCCCTGCCATGATTGTCAATCGAAACAAATTGAGCTGGTTCGAGCGCACTTATATTCCGGCGCTTTGGGGCGGGTTTTGTGTGACACTGAAACACGTCCTGAACACCCTGCCCTTCGTCGGCAAGAAGGGGCCGGTGACCCTGCAATATCCGGAGGAGAAGTGGAGTGTTCCCGAGGGCTACCGCGGCGCGCCCTATCTGGTGAAGGATCAGGAGGATCGGACCAAGTGCGTCTCCTGCCAGCTGTGCGAATTCGTCTGCCCGCCGCGCGCGATTAAGATCATTCCGCCGGGCCCGGAGACGGATCCGACGACGGGCAACGTGGAGAAGCGTCCGAAAGATTTTGAGATCAACATGCTGCGCTGCATCTTCTGCGGCCTGTGTCAGGAGGTTTGCCCGGAGGAGGCGATTTTCCTGCAAAAGGATTATTCGCTTAACGGTGAGAGCCGGGAGGAAATGGTCTACGGCATCGACAAGCTGCTGGCGTTGGGCGGAACGCACAACGACACGATTCAAAAGTGGAAGAAGAAGGAAGATGACGCCAACGCGCAGGCGGCTCACTAACTGGACGACGGCATGCACGATATCCTCTTCATCACATTCGCGGTTCTGATCGTCGCCTTCGGGGCGTTGGTCGTGTCCAGCAAGAACCCGGTCAACAGCGCGATGTTCCTTGTCCCGCTGATGATATGCGTGGGCGGGCTGTTCGTCCTGCTTGAGGCGTATTTTCTGGCGGCGATTCAGATCCTTGTCTATGCGGGCGCGGTGATGGTGGTGTTCCTTTTCATCATCATGCTGCTCGATCTCAAGGCGGAGGAGAAACGGTCGGTCAGTCTCTTTGCGGCGGTCACCGGCATCGGTTCGTCGGGCGCGATTCTGGGCGTGCTTTGCGTGGCTCTGACGCAGTCCGATCTCGGCGTGGCGGGTCAGGAAAAAGCCGCGCTCGCCGACGCTTCGGCGCGACAGGCGGGGGAGACGATCCCGTTGGGCAAGCTGCTGTTTACGGATTACGTGCTGCCATTTGAAATTTTGTCGATCCTGCTGCTCGTCGCAATGGTGGGAGTCATTTTGTTAAGCAAAAAGAAACTGCAATAATGAACATCGGAGTCGAAGCCTATCTGTTGGTCAGCATGCTGTTGTTTTGCATCGGGCTGACGGGCGTCCTGGTGCGCCGCAATCTGCTGATCATCTATATGTCGCTCGAGTTGATGTTGAATGCGGCGAACATCGCCCTCGTGGCTCTGTCCCACTTCAACAATAATCTCAACGGGCAGATCATGGTGTTCTTCATTATCACGGTCGCGGCCGCCGAAGTGTCTGTGGGCCTGGCCCTGATCGTGGCCCTTTATCGCCGTCGGCAATCGGCCCAGGTGAACGAATTGAATTCGCTGAAACTCTAGAACGGGATGCAAGGACTGATCTGGATAACCCTTTTTCTGCCGCTGATTGCGGCGGTCGTGATCGCGCTGTTTACGCGCGGTCAGCGCGATCTCAGCGCGCGCCTGTCGATCGGCTCGATCGTCATCGCGTTCGGCTGCACCGTGCTCTATTGCTGCGCGACTCAAATGCAGGGAGGCCCCGCTGCGGAGCCGGCATGGCTGGAGGTCGCGGGCACGGCGCCGGGCGATATTCTGTCCGTGGGCTTTGGCCTGATTCTGGATCCCTTGTCGCTCACTATGCTGCTGGTGGTGACAGGCGTAGGGATGATGATCCAGATCTACTCGCGCGGCTACATGAAGGACGATCCCGGGTATTCCCGTTACTTCGCCTGCCTGAGTTTCTTCACCTTCTCGATGATGGGCATCGTGCTGGCGACGAACTTCGTGCAGATGTTCATCTTCTGGGAACTGGTGGGCGTTTCGAGTTATCTGCTGATTGGTTTTTGGTTTGGCAAACCGGCGGCGGCTGACGCCTGTAAAAAGGCCTTCATCACGAATCGCATTGGTGACTTTGGCTTCCTGCTGGGCATCCTGATTCTGTGGAGCGCCTTTGGCGAAGTGAATTTCGCGATCTTGAAGAGCGATTTCGCCGATGGCGGCAAAGCGTTGGCAGACCTGGGCGGCATCGGTTTCCTGTCGATGACCACGATCGCGGGGCTGTTGATTTTCTGCGGCGCCGTGGGCAAGTCCGCGCAATTCCCGCTGCACGTCTGGCTGCCCGACGCGATGGAAGGCCCGACGCCCGTCAGCGCGCTGATCCACGCGGCGACAATGGTCGCGGCGGGCGTCTACATGCTTTGCCGAGTGATTTTCATCTTTGATGCGACCGCGTTTTTCGTGATCGCCTGCGTGGGTGGATTT
Organism: Limisphaerales bacterium; assembly: GCA_047618185.1. GTDB lineage: Bacteria > Verrucomicrobiota > Verrucomicrobiia > Limisphaerales > JAYPEY01 > JAYPEY01. Next base: position 11,726 of record JBLHKZ010000132.1, on the reverse strand, counting down.
ACCTCGCTGATCGCCGCGCTGATGGCGACTCGCCAGGACGATATCAAACGCATCCTTGCGTATTCCACGCTGTCACAGCTTGGCTTTATGGTGATGGCGGTGGGCATGAGCCACCCCGGAGGCGGCGAGGGTGCGAGCGCGGCGATGTTTCATCTGAGCACGCATGCGATGTTCAAGGCTCTCTTGTTTCTCGGCGCCGGTTCGGTGATTTGCGCGCTGCATCACGAACAAAATATTTGGAAAATGGGCGGTTTGCGGGATCGCATGCCGGTGACCTATTGGACGTTTTGCGTCGGCGCCTTGGCCTTGATGGGCTGTCCCTTCACCAGCGGATTTTACAGCAAGGACGCCATTCTACTGCTTGCCGATCCCTCCAAGGGCGGCTCGGCGCTGTTTTTCATCATTGGAGTCATGGTCGCTTTCCTGACTCCGTTTTATATGACGCGACTCGTGCTGGTGGCGTTTCACGGCTCTGCGCGAACGGAAGAGGCTCGTCATGCGAAGGAATCGCCTGCGGTGATGACGGCGCCATTGGGCATTCTGGCGTTCTTCGCGATCATAGCGGGTTTGGTGGGAATCGACGCCATCCTGGCGCCATTCTTCGGCACGGAAGTTCACTACCATAATTGGGGCGAGGCGATCATCGCGCCGCTGAAAGAGCCGGTGGCCGGACTGGCGAGCACGTTCATCGCGCTCCTCGGCGCCTACCTTTCCTGGACGATCTACACGAATGCCAAGAGCGATCCTCTACCGGAGAAATTGGGTCCCTTGCGGATCGCGGCGAGTTGGGCGCGCGATCGATTCTATTTCGACCAGATTTACAAATACACCTTTGTGGCGATTCACGATGCCATCGCGTCGGTGGCCGACTGGTTTGATCGTTGGATCATCTCGGGGCTGATGGTGCGTGGAACGCACGGCACGACGGAACTCGGTGGGCGCGTGTTGCGCATGCTGCAAACCGGCAACCTGCAAACCTACGCCTTCCTGTCCATGTTCGCAGCGGCGGTGTTGCTGATCCTGTTGATTTTCCGCGGTTGATCGATGAATAATCTAACACTCATAGTCGCGATTCCATTCCTGGCCGCCCTCTTCCTGGCGTTCATCCCGCGTCGGGAAAAAGATCTGGTTCAGCCCGTTGCGATGATGGCGACGCTGGTCACGATGGTCCTGGCGATCATCCTGTTCGTTCGTTTTGACGCCGGAGCCGAGGGCTATCAATTTGTGTTCAAGGCGCCGTTTGCCGCGGCGGTGGGCATCTTCTTTCACTTCGGCGTCGACGGCATCAATCTGGGTCTGATCCTGATGGGTTCGATTGTCGGTTTTGCCGCGACCTGCGTTTCCTTCGGAGAAATCAAGGAACGCGAGAAGGAGTTTTATATCCTGCTGCTGGTGATGATCGGCGGCATTTTGGGGTCATTCGCCTCGGTGGATATCTTCATGTTCTTCTTCTTCCACGAGTTCGCGCTCGTCCCGACCTTTATCATGATCGGCGTCTGGGGGCGCGGCGACCGGAAGAATTACGCGACCTTCAAGATCACGATATATCTGGTGGTGGGATCGATGATCGCGCTGTTTGGATTGATCGCCCTTTACCTGCAGGCTCCGGAGCCACGGACCTTCGACATGGCGGAGCTCGCGCGAATCTTTCGTGAGAATCCTATCGGCGCGAATGAGCAGAACCTGATTTTCCCGTTGTTGATGTTTGGCTTTGGCATCCTTGTTTCGCTCTGGCCATTCCATACCTGGGCGCCGTTGGGTTACGCCTCGGCGCCGACTGCGACTGCCATGATGCACGCCGGAGTGATCAAGAAGTTTGGCTTGTACGGCCTCATTCGAATTGCCCTCCCGATGTGTCCGACCGGCGCGCAGAACTGGCTCTACGTGCTGGCGTTCCTTTGTCTGGGCAACATTCTTTACTGCGGCTTCGTCGCAATGCGGCAGAAGGATTTGAATCTGCTGATCGGCAACTCAAGCGTCGCGCACATGGGTTTTGCCTTTCTGGGCATCGCCAGCCTGAGCCTGATTGGGATTACGGGCGCGGTGTTGGTGATGGTCGCGCACGGACTGCTGGCGGCGTTGACCTTTGGCTTGAGCGGCTACCTTTACAATCGGACCGGCACGCTCGACATGGATAAGATGGGCGGCTACCTGCATGGGCTGCCGTTCATCGGCTCCGCGCTGGTGATGGCGATGATGGCGGGCTGCGGACTCCCGGGCTTCGCGAATTTTGCGGGCGAGGCGATGGTGTTCTTCGGCGCTTGGAAGCCGTTTCCGATCATCACGACCCTGGCTGTCTGGGGCGCGTTGGTCATTGGCGCGGTCTATATGCTGCGCGCAATTCGGAAGATTCTCCATGGTCCGGTGAATGAAGAAACGTTCTTCTCGATCGTTGACGCGACGGACTGGCGACAGCGCGCGCCCTTTGCGCTGCTGCTGGCGACCTTGTTGCTGTTCGGCTTCGCGCCGCGGTTACTGACGTCGAAAATCCAGCCCAGCGCGAAAGCGATTGTGAATATGGCCAATGGCGTGGATGCGAGAATCGCCACCGCGGCGAGCCTTAATTCGGCGAGCGACGACGACGCCAAATGAGTTTGAAAGACACCGAATGAACGCCTCGTTAATGATTCTGGAAATTGCGGTTGTGCTCCTTGGACTAGGAGTGCTGCTGTTGGATCTATGGACGCCGGCGGAGAAGAAACGCGAACTCGGGCTTTACGCGGCGGTGGTGGTCGCCGGCATTCTGGGCGGCAGCTTTCTGATCGATGCGGGCGCCGATCCGCGCTACGCGTTCGGAGGCATGTATGTCCAGGACGGGTTGTCGCTGTTCTTCAAACGCCTGTTTCTGTTTTCGATGGTTATCGTGCTGGTGATGTCCACAGAGGTGGTCCACCGCATCAAGAGCGGAATCTCGGAATATTGCGCGCTGACGCTTTTCGCCGGCGCGGGAATGATGATGGCGGCTTCCTCGAATAATCTTGCGATGTTGTTCGTTTCCATCGAGCTCATCACGGTGACGTTCTACGTCCTTGTCAGCATTCAGCGCAGTCAGACGCGCGCGCTTGAGGCGGGGGTGAAGTATCTGATCATCGGCGCCTTGTCTTCGGCGGTGATGGTTTATGGCATTGCTCTGGTGTTCGGAATTTCGGGGGAGATGACGTTCATCGCGTTCGGGGCGGACGGAGCTCTGGACGCTAAAAACTGTCTGGCCGGCCTGTCGGGTCAGTATGCCGGCAATCCGCTTTTCCTGGCGGGTGTGTTGTTCATTCTGTTTGGCCTGGCGTTCAAGGTTGCGGCCTTCCCCTTCCAGCTTTGGGCGCCGGATGTTTACCACGGAGCGCTGGCGCCGACTTCGGCATTCCTTGCTGTCGGCTCCAAGGCCGCCGGATTCGCGCTGATGCTGCGCGTCCTGTTTCATGCTTTTCCCGAAATCGCCGTCGAATGGTCGACGATGCTGGCCGCCCTGGCCGGGATTACGATTCTTTACGGGAACCTTGGCGCGATCCCGCAGCGGAACCTGAAGCGCCTGATGGGGTATTCGAGTATCGCGCACGCCGGCTATGTGATGATGGGCGTGGCCGCAGTCAGCGCCGCGGGACAATCCGCGACGTTGTGCTACCTGGGCGGCTACACATTTACCGCGTTGGCGGCCTTTGGCGTGATTGCGATCGTGTCCCGTTCGGTTGGCGATGACGATATTAGTTCGCTGGCGGGTCTGAGCCGACGGTCTCCATTCCTGGCTGCTTCGTTGACGTTGGCAATGGTTTCGTTGACCGGCCTGCCGCCTCTGGCGGGCTTCTTCGGAAAGTTCATGCTGTTGAAGGCGGCGGTCGAGGCAAGCGCCGCGAACACCGCCTTTTACTGGCTGATCGCGGCGGCGGTGTTTGGGGTGATCGTCTCGGTCTATTACTACTTCAATGTCATTCGCGTGATTTACTTCTCGTCGAGCGAGGGCGACGCCGGCGAAATTAAAGTCTCGCAACCGATGAGGCTGGTTTTGATCCTCTGCGTGGCGGGCATGCTGGTTCTCGGTTTGTATCCCAACGCGGTCGTCGATCTGACGGTCAGCGCGGTTCGCGTTTTCACTTTCTAATTTCCAGCCTGGGATTGGCTGAATCCCACCGTCCGCCGCCGCCGCCGCCGCGCGAGCGCTGTCGCAAGTAGCGGCAAGAAACGGGTGGGTTGAGCAGACAGTCCGGCTAAAGTGCAGCCATGAATGACTACGAGCGCGTCGCGCAAATCATCCGCTGGCTGGACGATCGTCAGGAGGAGCAACCCGCGTTGGAGGATCTTTCACGCGTGGCCGGACTGAGCGGCTCACGACTTCACCGGCTGTTTGTCAAATGGGTCGGCATCACACCAAAAGATTTTCTCCAGTGCCTGACGTTGCGCCACGCGCGAGAAGCGTTGTCCGAAGGCCGGTCGGTAATGGAGGCTGCGCTTGAGAGTGGTCTGTCGGGCCCCGGGCGTCTTCACGATCTTTGCGTGACCCTGGAGGCCGCGACGCCGGGCGAGGTGAAAAGCGGCGGCGAGGGGATGCGGATCGTCTACGGCTTCGGCGCGACACCCTTTGGCGGGGCGTTAGTGGCGGAGTCGCAACGGGGCGTGTGCCATTTGATGTTCGCGGACGAGGGCGGGCGTGATTCAGCGGTTGAGGTCCTGATTGAGGAATGGCGCAACGCGGAGTTCGCGCGGGACGATCGCGCTGCGGTAAAATTATTGAAGACGGTTTTTGAGCCGGTCCCGGATGTCGAACGGCCGCACATACGGGCGTGGGTAAACGGAACCGAGTTTCAGATTCGCGTCTGGCGGGCCTTGCTGGAGATTCCGCGAGGAACGCTGGCCAGCTATGGGCAACTTGCGGAGATCATCGGGCAACCCTCGGCGTCGAGAGCGGTGGGCACGGCGATTGGGTCCAACTCGCTGGCGTGTTTGATCCCCTGTCATCGGGTGATTCGCGAAACGGGCGCCATCGGCGGCTACCGCTGGGGCAACGGTCGCAAACGGGCGCTGATCGCCTGGGAAACGGTCGCGCCGCCCGCGACATTGGCGCTACAGCGATGAAGCGGCATTCCATTGAGAGAGCGACGCAGCCGTGAAGACCTCCACAATTATTCGACTGATCGTGCTCTCCATGATTTGGGGCGCGTCGTTCCTTTTCCTGAGGATAGCCACTCCGGAATTTCGTCCGTTGGCGTTGATACTGATCCGCGTTGCCGTCGGCGCGCTGTGCCTGGCGCCAGTGTTTCTTCGGGAGGAAAGCCGCGCGACATTTCGGAAATACGGCTGGAAGATCATCGTGGTGGGCATATTAAACTCCGCCATTCCTTTTAGTCTGCTGGCCTATTCGACGCTCAGTCTGGAGGCGGGTTTCACCTCGCTGCTGAACGCATCGACGCCGATCTTCGCTGCCGTCGCGGGCGCCCTTTGGTTTGGGATGAGGCTGGGCGGTTCACAGGTCGTCGGACTTTGCGTGGCGCTGCTTGGCGTCGTGGCGCTTTCGTGGGACCGCCTTGAGTTCAAGGATGGCGGCGATGGCTGGGCGGTGTTAGCCGCCTTGCTTGCCTCCTCCTGTTATGGTCTGGCGGCGAACCTTTCGCGGCGGTGGTTGGCGGGTGTGAACGTGCGGGTCGTTTCCGCGGGTTGCATGGCCGCATCGGCGGTTGTTCTCTTTCCGCTCGGCGTGCTTTACTGGCCTTCGGTTGCGCCCTCGGGAGCCGCTTGGGCCTGCGCCCTGGGGCTGGCGACGGCGTGTACGGCGGTGGCTTATCTGCTCTATTTTCGTCTGTTGGAGGATGCGGGAGCGGTTGCCGCGTCGTCGGTCACGTTTCTCGTCCCGATCTTTGGCGTCTTGTGGGGCGTCTGGCTGTTGCAGGAACGGCTCGATGGCCGGTTGTTACTGGGGATGGTCGTGACGCTCCTGGGCGCCGCCCTCACGTTGAAAGTCATTCGACTCGGTTTTCGAACGAAGCGAGGCGACGCTTCGGAATCGTCAAAGTGAGTCGTCGGCATTTGGACGAGGGAAAGCGTCAGGCGGGCGCATTTCAAATCAATCCGCCTTGAAACATCCTGGCTGGCGGCGATCCTCTATTTCGTTGACAGAAATACGGCTCCGCCTACCGTGTGCGCGCATTTCAAGCTTATGGCAGAATTCGAAGACAGATTTGACGACAACACCACGGGGCGGTTCTATGTCGATGACCAGTGCATCGACTGCGATCTGTGCCGTGAAACGGCTCCGGATAATTTCACCCGCAATGACGACGGGGGGTATTCCTTTGTGTATAAGCAGCCGGAGAACGAGGAGGAAGATCGCCTTGCCCGCGAGGCGATGGAGGGATGCCCGGTTGAGGCCATAGGCGATGACGGTCCCGTGCAGACTGTCAGCGAAGGCGCTGGGGACGCGGGCGGCAATGCTTCGATTGAAGCCGGTTGAGCCGGCAATTCTTGCGGACGAAAAGAATTAAAGCAGAAGAATCCGAAGCCGGTTCAGGCGTTCGGATTTTTTTGTCGTTGGGCGTTTTTCAGAATTCGGCGGCGGAGCATCTCCAATGCCTGTTGCGACGTGATTTGCTTGAATGTCTCTCGATCAAAGGGATTCAGGAACTTCATCACCAGGGTCTTCTGCGGCGAAGCCAGCCCGATGAACACCGTTCCAATTGGTTTCTCCGGAGTTCCGCCGGTTGGACCCGCAATGCCGGTGACGGCGATTGCGTAGTCGGCGCCGGTTTCACGTCTCGCGCCCTGGGCCATCTCGCGGGCGACGGCTTCGCTGACGGCGCCGTGTTCCGCCAGGGTCTCGCTCCGAACGCCGAGCGATTTCTGCTTGGCCTCGTTGCTGTAGGCGACAAAGCCGGCGAGCAGGACCTTCGAGGCTCCCGAGATGTTTGTCACCCGATGTGAGATGAGCCCGCCGGTGCAGGATTCGGCGAGAGCCAGCGTGTTCCCAGTCTCGGCCAGCGAGTTCACGACGCATTCTTCGAGCGAGTCATCGCCAGTTCCAAAAATGATTTTTCCAATTTCTTCGCGGGCGATTCGATCGGCGGTTTGGACGGTTTTTTCAGCGAGGGGGCCGTCGCAGGCAAGGCGAACGTCAACGCCGCCGGGACTGAGGCAATAGTGGACTTCAAGACCGTCTTCAGTGAGATGGGAAAGCGCGGCGCTCAGGCTCTCCTCGACGAGTGATTCACCGAGTCCGGTCGTCCGTAGATTTCGGCAGATATATTCGTGGCCTAGCGGAAGTTCCCGTTTCAGCAGGGGGATGACGAGGTCATCAAACATTGGATAAAGCTCGCGCGGCGGTCCGGGGAGCATGATCAGCCAGGCGGCGCGGCCGTCCTCGCGAAACGGATTTGGCGCGATCTCGATCGCCAGTCCCGGAGCGGTGCCATGATCGTTCTGCAGGACGATGGCGCCCTCTGGCCTCTGGGCCTGCACCTTGACGCGCTCGGGCGTTTCGCGTTGGCGTGCGGCGAAAAATTCATCGAGTCTGCGAAGGGTGTTGGCGTCCATGCGCAGCTCCCGCTTGAGCAGACCGGCGATCAGATCGCGGGTGATGTCATCCGAAGTGGGTCCGAGGCCGCCCGTGGTAATGATGAGATCCGCGCGGGCGAGCGACTCCTGGACAGCGGCTTCGATGGCGGGGCCGTTGTCGGGAATGGAGACCTGTCGGGAAACCTGGTATCCGTGGTCGGAGAGGCGACGGCCGAGCCACTGTTGATGGGTGTTCAGGCGGAATCCGAGCATGAGCTCGTTGCCGGTGTTGAGTATTTCAATTTTCAAAGGCGGCACCGTAACAGACACTCAAGGCAGCGCAAGGGCGTCGGACGAAGTGGGCGCCGAAACGGAAAGTTGTTGTTTCGCCCGGGTGTGATTGATAGTTTCCCTCAGGCTCGGCGGCGCGCCAAAACACTTAAGAACATGCCCTGGTCAGAGGAATCCAAAGCGGAAGCGAAGCGGAAATTCATGGAATTTCTGGCGGCGATGAATCTTCGCGTGACGGCCCAGAGGCAGGCGATCATCGATACGGTTTTCAGCACGGATGAGCATTTCACGGCCGAGCAGTTGCTGGAATGGTCTCGCGAGCGGGACAGATCCGTTTCACGAGCCACCGTCTATCGCACGCTGCCCTTGCTGACCGAGAGCGGTCTGGTCCATGAAATGGATTTCGGGAAGGACTATAAGTTCTACGATCCCAATTACTCGGATCATCCGAATCACAATCACATCATTTGCGAGGATTGCGACAAGATCGTGGAGTTCGAGAGCGAGCAGATCGAACGTATTGAGGAGGAAATCTCCCAGAGTCACGGTTTTTCGATCCGTTCGCAGTCGATTCAAATTACGGCGAACTGCAAGGATTTGAAACAGCTGGGCGCCTGCAAAAACAAGAGCTGTGAACCTTCGGGGAAATCCGCCAAGTCCTGAGTGGGATTGGCTGGCGCCGGCAAGGACGACAGCCGGGCTTCGTTGAGTTTCCTTCTTCCTTTGTTTCCGATTGATATGTCACGCCCGCGAATTGTTTTCATTTCGCGGCGGCGCGCCGTTAGCTGGCGGCCTTGGCCATCATGAATATCAACAAGAGCACGAGCCCGGCAATCATCGCCCCGATCAGCAGTAACTGGGTGTTATTATCTTCGCCGGCCGGGGCTATTTGCGTGGGCGGCGGGGGGGGGGCTTTGGGTTTGGGCTGCTCGGCCCGCATCGAAGGGGGCGGTGTCTTCGGCGTGGGACTCGCGGGCCGCCGGGCGGCATTGGCGTAGCTGGGCGTTTTTGGGGTGGGAGCCCGCGAGGCGGTGGAGCCCGCCAGATAGCTCGGGGTTGCCGGAGCGGCTGTTTTTTGCGGCGTCGTGGGAGCCGCGGATCCAGCTGGTTTGCTTTCGGTGGTGGATTGATCCCACCAACCTCCGGCCGCGCCGCCGCCTGTCGCCGCCTGCGCGGGCGCGGGCGCGGGCGCGGGCGTTGGCGATACGTCGGTCGCCACCATGTTCGCGATTTCGCCAGTTTTGAGTTTTTCCACAACCTCGAGGAAATCTGGCACCTGAAGGACGTCAACGAGGCAGCATTTTTCCAGCAGAGTGGCGAGCTGTTTGACCTTTTCGTTATCCTGTGACTTGAGTGTCTTGATGACTTCGGAGTCTTTGGGATTGCGGTAGTCGTTGGCGGTCAGGAGCAGATTGTCCGCAGCGTAGTATTTCTTGAAGAGGTCGGGATTCTCCGCAATGGCCATGATGCTCAGATAACAGACCAGAGCGCCGAAGTTGTCGACATGCTCATTGTAGAAATCCGGGGTGCGACGCGGGTGTTGAAAGTTGGCGTGACCGAGTTCCGGGCTCTTGCCGCGAAACGCGGTGGTGAACATGCCGTCGTAGTCGACCAGTTTGAACTCGTTCTCCGGCGTGACCATGATGTTGCCGTGCTGGAGGTCGCAGTGGGCCAGGTTGTTGGCGCGGAGTTGTTCGACGATGGGTGGGAAATTATTGACGAGCTGTTTCAGCAGGGCGGGGTCGTCGATGTATTCGTCGATGTACTGATTGACCGGAAGCCCGTCGACCCACTGCATCTTCAGAATGGGATACCACTCGTTGGCGATCTTAATGCCGCGCAGGGTATATTCGAAATCGACCATGCAGTCGAGGCCCAGCCCCATGAGGTGTTGGGCGAGACGGGCGTAGCGACCCTGTTGGCCGAGCACCTGGCGAACGAAACAGCGAATGGCGAAGCGGCCATCGTCGGCGGTCAGTGAATAGACGCAGGCGAAATTTCCGGAAGTGACTTTGGGCAGGCCGAGCATGTCGCATCCGACTTCGCCGCTTTTGAGTGTAACGTCTTCGAAACAAATATGAGGATTCTGGATCGCGTCCTGGTAATCGGTGTGTGTGGGCCAGTTCATGATGCTGTATGTTTGCCTACTGCCATTAGCCTTCTATGTTCAATCGTCTGCGGATGATTCTTCCCAGTGGATGCTGATGATTGTCGTGTCGTCATTTTGCATTTTGAGACCGGAGCGCAACTCTGCAACCAAATTTGAAAAGTCCTCTTCGGATTTGATCTTGTTGAGCACGTGCCAGGGTTTTTCGCCCAGTTCGACGCGATCGAGAAACCATTTGGCGATCGCGTCGGTGGCGAGGATGAAGGTGTCGCCCTCCTCAAACTCGCCGGTCTCATATATGAAGTGATCCCAGACGGTCTCATTGGCCGTGGGGTTGCTGGAAATGAGCGTGGGACGGTGTGTGAATTGAATGCCCTTGGTCAGGGGCCATGATGTGATCAGTTCGTCGTCGCGAATCTGATACATATTGCTGTCGCCGATGGTCAGCGCCCGCCAGCGCGGTCCGGTGTTCTTCTGTTTCTTGAACATGAACAGAAGCTTGTCCATGATGCCCTCTTCCACCACCTCCTCCTCGTTGAATTCCATTCCGAGAAAGGTGGCGAAGGCGCCTTTGCGGGCCTTCTCCTCGGCGAACCAGGGGAGTCGGTCCCACATGATGTTGGAGTGCCACTCCTTCTGCAACGGGGCGACCCAGTTGATGAGGGATTGATGCTCCGGCGGTTGGCCTTCAGGAGGCGCGCTGATGAATTTCTGCGTCAGGATCGTGGACCAGATTTCCGCGAAGGAAGATTCGGTGGCGCCATCGGCGATGGCGAAGCGGCCCTCTTCGACAGCGCAGCCGAAGGCATCCTCGTATTCTTCCTGAGAATTGCCCTTCTTGGGCGTCCAGAAGACTTGAACGGTGGGCTCCACAGTGGCAATGGATTTAGCGCATCGTGCTAGACCGAGTGCCGATGTCGAGGAAGCGAATCAGTTCGATCATGTCCGCGTTGAAGGCAAATCCGCGGGCTTCTTCCCCCAAGGTCAGATTCTCGTTCTTGGCGAGCTCGCGCATGTTTGCCGGCAGGGGGCTCGAGACTTCAAAAAGAGTCCGTGCAAATTCATCAGGCAGGTCTTCGTCGCTGTCGGGGAAGACGATGGGCGTGAGATTTTCGCCGGAAATGTGGATGTTCAGAAGCAGGACGTTACCGTCCGAGGTGTGCAGCGTCGTCAACGCCTCGGCCTGTGGCTCGGGTCCAAAGTCGGTCGCCTCGCCATCGGAAATATTGATGACGATCGGCGGGTAGGAATAGTTGTGGGATTGGCACCAGCCCGTAAGCAGATGATGAGCGAGATCCAGAGCCGCGCCCATGGGAGTCGTGCCTTTGGCGATGGGCTCGAACCAAACCGGGAACTTGGTTTTCTGCTGGATGATCCCGCCGGCGCCGTCGTCGAGATCTTTGACCCGTTCTTCCACGCGGGCCGGATTATTGGCGACTTCGCTCAATGCGACGATATCCCGCCCGGCCAGGGGTCCGCTGAAACCGGGCGCGACTGTCGCGCCGTAACCGACGACCGCGAGTTCATAGAAATCCCGAATGCCTTCACCTCGCGCGCACTTGATGATCAGATTGTGGAGCAGGCGGTTGATGCTGTCGGAGACGATATCGCATTTCCGTCGTCCATCGCCTCCCGAGATCGGCTCGATCATGGAACCCGATTGGTCGATCAGAAAGATGAAGCAGCCCGGATTCGTCCGACTGATTTCCGCTGAATAAGGCATATTGAATTGTCCTGTTTAACGCAGTCTGTCGCGCCCTATCTGGAAACGGTCGAAAAGCTAGTGACCGTTGGCTGCCGTAGTAGCCAAATTCTTGAACCAAAGCAACTTTTATTCTAATTGCGGTCGATCAAG
>JBLHKZ010000131.1:0-15560 GCA_047618185.1 Limisphaerales bacterium | reverse complement strand
CCGCGTCGACTTTCGCGAACGAGCGGAAAAGAGCCTGAAGCTGTTCGCCGACCGCATGCAGAAGATGCCATCCGGCGCCCCTTCCATGCTCATTGCTTTGGACCAGTTTCTGACGCCAGTGCATCGCGCGGTGATTGTTCCGGGCAAATCGAACCCGGAATTCCAGCCGCTCCTGCATGCAGTTCATTCTGTTTACCAACCCAACAAGGCGGTCATGGGCAATGCTGGTTCTGTCGATAAATTTGCGGCCTCGCTTCCCGCGCTCAATAAAGCGGTTCTCTACTTTTGCTCTGGAACCGAATGCCAGCCCCCCACCGACGATTCCAATCAGGTGAAAGAGCTTTTACTCGCAGCAAAACCTGTCTGACGAACGAGCGCCCAGATGGCGGCATGCGCCTTCTCAAGTGAATGAAAGCGGCTTTTCCGCCGTCCGCGTGTGTGGTATATGCAGTGCGGGACCGCGCGACCAGATGACTGGATCCAGTTCGCCCGCCCCTTGTTGTAAAGCCAGATCATGAGCGAAGCCGAAATTATCGTGCGCCACGGCGAAACCCATCTCGGGCGATTTCTCTTGGGCCCCGGCGAATACTACATCGGCTCCGAAGTCGGCTCCCACATCCAGCTCGATGTGCCGGATGTCGCCGGCACTCACGCCCTGCTCGTCTTTGAAGGGGACCGAATTCAAATCCAGGATCTGGGCACTGAACACGGGACCTACGTTGGCGGCACACGATTGGACTCGAGCTGTAGCCTCACCCCGCCGCAAACCGTGAAGATCGGCAGCGCGATGCTCGACATCAAACTGGCCGAGGACACTGAGTTTCTGACCCAGCCCCCTCAGGCGGGCGTGCTGGGAAATTCGACCAACGCCATTCAGGAATCCCTGCAAGGTCAGCGCTACGAGGTCGGTTATTCTTTCAATCAGGGTTCGATGGGAGCCATCCATGGCGCGCTCGATTTGAATCTCGGTCGCAACGTCGCCATGAAGGTAATTCTCGGCGAGAACGAGCCGCCTCGCGAGCAGTTGCTTCGATTCATCCGCGAAGCCCAGGTGATGGGACAGCTCGATCATCCGAACATCGTGCCCATCTATGAACTGGGCGTGAACGATCGCAACCAGCTCTTCTACACGATGAAATACGTGAAGGGAGTGACGCTGGAATTCGTGTTGAAACGCATTCGCCGAGGCGATCCAGAGTATCTTGAGAAGTACCCATTGGTCCAATTATTGACGATTTTTCAGAAGATCTGCGACGCCGTCGGATTTGCTCACTCCCGAGGCATCATTCATCGCGACCTCAAACCGGAGAACATCATGCTCGGCGAATTCGGTCAGGCTCTGGTGATGGACTGGGGACTGGGGATGATTCTCGCGCAACGCGATGAGGAGTCGGATGCATCTCCGCCCGGCATGAACCAGGCGGCCATGGCGCCGCAGAAGCTCTCCGGAACGATTCTGGGCGACATCATGGGCACGCCACAGTTCATGGCGCCGGAACAGGCCGCGGGCAAGAATACCGAACTCGACGAACGCACGGATATCTTCGCGCTGGGCGGCATCCTCTACAATATTCTGACGCTCAGCGCCCCCCTGACCGGCAAGACGCTGCATGAACTGCTCTACAAGAATATCGAGGGACTGATCGATCCGCCCACCTACTTCAACACGCGAACAAAGCACAAGAAACGCGCCAAGGATGGCAGCCTCGTTCCCGCCTGGAGCCTGCCGCATTGTCCGGGCAATCAGATTCCGGATACGTTGTCCAAGATCTCGATGAAGGCGCTGGCGACCGATCCCAACGATCGATTTCCAACTGTGGGCGAACTGCAACGCGACCTGCTGCAATTCCAACACGGAATCGAAATGCTGGTCACCCAGCACAAGGGGTGGACCGCGGCGATCGTGTCTGGAACCGTGCTGATCGTGGTCGTCATTTTTTCACTTTTTCTCAGCGGTCGGTTTCACAAGAGCAAGCTCGACAACCTGCGCGACGCGGTTCCCACATTGGTGGAGAAAGCCAATTCACTGTACTTGGAAAACAAATTGGTCGATGCGTTGAACGTGGCGAATTACGCTGTGACCCTCGCGCCGGACGACGCGGCCGTCCATCTGCTCCAGGGAAAGATCCACCAAAGCCTCGAACGCTATCCTGACGCGCTTAAGGCCTATCAGGAAGCCCTTGATCGGGACTCCGAACTCGCTGAAGCCGCTGAAGGAATGGAGTTTTGCACGAAGGCTTTGGAGACCGCGTCGGCAGCGAAGTCCCAAGCCATTGAGTCGCCGGAACCAGAAGAATCCAAAGCAAGCGCTTCTCCCGATGAACAGATGGAGAAATCTGCAGGCAAGGCGAAACCAGCAGCGCCGAAGCAATAGTCATCCTCTTCGCGACGACCTCGTTATTTGGATCCGCTCTTCCAGCGATTTCCGATCGATGACTCGGCGCTGAGCTTTTGAAAAAAAAAGAGGCGGGCGGGATGAAAGACAGTCCGCATCACAACCAGTACGCGGCCACAGCCAATTTCGCTTCTCAAACCCACATTCGCGGAGCCCGCCCGACTCAATTCTTGGAAGACGTGGAACAAGGAGGCGAGGCAGCGATGTAAGCCGCCCTTGTTCGGCTACGCCGATTCGATGATCGTCTGGAGCGCATGCAGGGTCAGATTCGTGTCCACCGCTGTTCCGTTCTCGAGAATGATCGTGTATTGCCCCTTGCTGATCGTGCGCAATTCCTTGATGCGATCGATATTCACGATGGTCGAGCGATGCACCCTGGCGAATTGCCGAGGCGACAATTTCGCCGCGAGATTTTTCATTGTCTCCCTTTGCAGATAAGATTTGGCGCCGACGTAAATCTCGACGTAATTCCCGCTTGCCTGCATCCAGTCAACCCCCCGAGTTTCCAGAAAACAAACCCGCCCCGCATCACGGATGGCGATGCGCGGGAAAAATCCAGATTCGGTTTCCAAATCGGTCTGATTGTCCGGGTTGTTCAAAGTTCAGATTCTTTACGCAGGGTGGCGCGGTCAATGGACAGGCTCGGGATAAACGGCGAAAAACACGCGGCCACTGGACCTGAAAACAAGACGAATCAGGCCCTCATCAATGCGCCTTGAATCTCGTGGACGGTTCGGTTCGCCGACAGCTTCTCGCCCGATGCCATGACAAGGAAACTCCTGCCTCCCGAAATGCGACGCAATTCGCGGACCTTCCGTGTGTTGACAATCAATGATCGGTGTATTCTCGCGAATTTGTTGGCTGGCAATCGCCCGGCGATCCCGTTCAATGTCGCTCGCTGAATTAGAGTTTTTCCGCCCGCGTGAATTTTGACATAGTTTCCACAGGCGTCGATCCATTCGACATCCCGCACTTTGACGACATGAAAGACGTCGGAATCCCGCACCAACAATCGAGCCGCTCTTTGCGGCGGACGGGCCGTCACCGTTTCGAATTTTACGGCTGCTCTTATCCCTGCAATGCCAATCGATTCTGTTTCCAGTTGCGCGATTTAGATGCATTTTATGTTTACCTGCTAAACGCGGAAACGCGCCTGATCGGGACGTCATCGGGATGAATCCGAGGAATATAGGGATCAACGTGTTGCCGGACGGGCCGCCTATGCGGCCATGATCACGTCGTGAATCTCATGCAGCGCGCGATTCGTCGGCAACTCCACGCCAGAAGACATGGTCAGCGAGTACTGCCCTTTTCCCACGGTCCGAACTTCTCGCACTTTATGCGCATTCACGATCAAGGATCGCTGGATCTTGACAAATTGAGGAGCCGGCAGCCGACCGGCGATTCGGCCCAGGGTCTCACGGTGAAGAAAGGTCTTCCCACCAGCGTGAATCTCCACGTAATTGCGACAGGCATGGATCCATTCGACATCCCGGACTTTCACGACGTGGATAATTCCCGTGTCGCGGATCAAAATTCGAGAAACAACGCCGCTGCCTGGAGCGTCCTCAATCTCCACGCCGTTTTGCGTCAATATTTGTCCGGTAATTCCGACAGATTCTGTTTCCATAACAACTGAAACCCGTTTGAAAGGCGAAGCGCCCTTAGGTGATTGAAGACCAAAACGACGCGAAGGTATACGAGGTTACAAAAAGTGTTTACAGAAAAGAATTCAGTTTGCTGAAAAGGGCAAAACCCGGTAAGTCTCGTTTTTGAAGGCGTCCCCAAAACGGCGCTTTAGTTGTAACCGAAGGCCGAAAAACGCCGTTCTAAGGGCTGATGACAGAAATCAGCCTCGGCGCTAAACGAATCTACGCAGAATCCGTGACTGATTACACCAACGACGACGACAGCGAACTCGTGGCTCAGGCGCGCGACGGAGACACGTCGGCGTTTGATGAGCTCGTGCGACGGCATCAGGACAACATCACGGGATTGTTGTTTCGTTTTTGCCCGCATCGTTCGGACCTCGAAGACATGGTTCAGGAAACGATGATCAAGGCCTTTCGAAACCTTGATAAGTGGAAGCAGAGCGCGCCGTTCGCCAACTGGCTGAAGAAGATCGCGGTCAATACCGGCTACGACTACTTCCGCAAGAAGAGCCGCCAACCGGTTTCGATCGCGGATAAAAGCGTCGAAGCCAATGAAATCGCTTTGGAACAACTTGAAGACCGGGCCGAGGCCAAACGACGATCGCCTTACACCGAAGAAGTTCAGCGGCTGTTGTCCACCTTGCCCGCGGACGATCGAACGGTGCTGACCTTGCAGTATTTGCACGACATGCCCCTACAGGAAATAGCCGAACAGATGAACTGGGGACTGTCGAAAACAAAAATTAAAAGCTTTCGCGCAAAACGTAAGCTGAAAGCAAAACTGAAGATTTATGGAATCTCACAAATTTGACGAACTCAAGTCCTTCGAGGAACTCGCGGCGCTGAGCCGGTCCGAACAGGCGCCAGAGGTGGATGTGCGCCTTTACGTCGATGCCGCGCTATCGGCCGACGAAGTCAAGAGCTTCGAAGCGATTTCAGTCAAGAGCCGGCGAGAGGAAGCGCCCGAAGTCGACGTGCGCCTGCTGGTGCGGGCCGCCCTGCTGATGGAGCATCGCACGGAACAACAGCCGGATTGGATGGACGTGATGCTTCGTCTCTTCGGGCTGCCTCAGGTTCGCCTGGCGCTCACCGCCTGCTTCGTCGCTCTCTTTATCGCCGCGACCTCCGTCGGCGGCGGCGACACGGCACAATCGGATGACCTTGCCGAGATGGAAGATCCGGTGATGGCCTACCTGGTGACTGGCGAATAAGCGTCTGCGTTTGGAATGAAGAAGAAAGCCTTAACCGTAGCTTTAATTTTGACCGGATTCCTGGCCATGGGATTCCTGGCTGGAACGGCGTGGTCCGGTTACCAGGTCAAGACTGCGGGTGAAGCCGGCCCGGACGGTGCCCGTCCGCCTCAAAAGCGTCCACCTTCGTTAGCAGGCATGCACATCCACAAGGCCGTTGAAGGCGTCGAGCTTTCTGAGGCGCAAAAAAACGAAATCAAATCAATCGCCAAGGCTCTCGAAACCCGAATGGCCGGTTTGCGCGCTCCCTTTTTCTCCGAAGTGGCGAAAACCCTGAAGGATGCGCATACCCAAATCATGGCCCAACTGGACGACGATCAGAAAGCGCTCGCCCAGAAGAATATCGACGATTGGAATCGACGCATTCGTCAAGGTGGATTTTCTAGGCGAAGTTCGGGAAAAAAGGGCGGATCCAGCAGCCCTGGCGGGCCCAGAGAATTTCGTGACTGGGAGAAGAAAGCCGATGTGGATAAAGACGACAATCTGACTGAGGCTGAGAAAAACACCTACTGGGACGCTTATTGGAAAGCGCGCGGCGGCGGCCCCATGCCCTCCAGCTATGACTGGGGCTGGATTGTTCGCAATTTCGAAAAAGTCGACACTGACAAGAACGGCCTGATTTCCACGGAGGAATGCGCTAAAGCCCGGGAAACCAGCCGGCGCAATTCAGGACGCATGGGCGGCCAGGGCGGAGGCCGCAGCGGTGGTCCTGGAGGTGGACGCAATGGCTCAAGCCATGGTGATGGCCCGCCCAAGAGTCGCGGTGATCGCGGCAGTTTCGACAACGGCAAGCCCGGGGACGGCCTCAAGGATGCTGGCAAGCCGGTCAAACAAGACCAGTAGACGGCGCCACGTTCCAGCTTCCCGCGATTTCTTCCACACAGCGCCGACTTGTCGCCGGGCTTGTCCAATTCCCCGAAATCCATTTGAATCCGCCTATCTCACGGAAGGAAGCCAGCAGGCGTCCATTTCCTCAAGAATCGTATCGCCAAACATTCAGCCCAAAGGCCGCTCTTGAAATGTCCCTGTAATCACTGCCAGCAAGATATCGAGTTTCCCGATGAAATGGCGGGCCAACAAACCGCCTGCCCCATCTGTGGCGCGCAAACGGCGCTGTACGATCCAAATTCCATCATCGTCCCCACCATCCAGAGTGACCGGGCCATGGCGACAGACGAAGCGACGGATTTCGTCGGCGCCATTTCGTCTCGGCTGATCGAGAACATGGAGAAGGTCATCCTCGGCAAGCGCGATCGAATCACCCTCACCCTGGTCGCCTATTTCGCGGAAGGGCACGTTCTGCTCGAAGACGTTCCCGGAGTCGCCAAGACAATGCTGGCGCGCGCCCTGGCTCAAAGCGTCGGCGGCTCGTTCAAGCGCGTCCAATGCACGCCCGACCTGCTGCCCAACGACATCACCGGCGCGTCCATCTTCAATCCCAAGAATACGGAATTTGAATTTCGCAAAGGTCCGCTTTTTGCTCAGATCGTGCTCACCGATGAAATCAATCGCGCCACGCCACGCGCTCAGGCCGCCTTGCTTGAAGCCATGGCCGAGTGCCAGGTGAGCGTCGACGGCAATGTCTACAAGCTAGAGAAGCCATTTTTCATTATTGCCACCCAAAATCCGGTCGATCACGAAGGCACCTTCCCCCTGCCCGAGGCTCAGCTTGATCGATTTCTCATTCGCCTCAGCCTGGGGTATCCCAGCGAGCACGAGGAAAACCTGATGATGGAAAGGCTGCAACTCGGTCACCCCATTGAGGAACTCAGCGCGGTGATCACCACGGAGGACATCCTCAAGTGTCAGGAGACAGTCCGAAACGTCTACGTCGATGAGCGCGTCCGTAATTACATCGTTCAGATCATTCGCGCCACGCGAGAACATGAATCCGTCATCCTGGGCGGCAGCCCCCGCGCCTCGTTGGCGCTCTTCCGCGCGGCGCAGGCCTATGCGGCGATTAATGGCTTCGACTACGTGCTGCCCGACGACGTGAAATCCATTGCGCCCAGCGTGCTTTCACATCGCCTGATTCTTCGCCCGGAAAGCCGCCTGCGTAAAGTGACCACTGCGGGGATCGTGACGGAAATCTTGCGAGAAATTCCCGTCCCAACCCTGCCCGACACGGTCGGCCAATGATGACATGAAATGGTTCGTCGGAGCCCTGGCCCTGCTGGTATTCGGGATGGTTTTCCAACTCGGTCTGCTGGTCTATTCGATGTATGTCCTGCTGGCCGTCCTGCTCCTGAGCCGGTATCTCGCGCGGCAATGGGTGGAAAATCTCGACGCCGAACGGGACTGCAATCGCTATTCGGTTCAGATCGGCGAAACCATCGCCATCGCCCTGACGCTTCGAAATCGCAGCGCCATTCCCGTCCCCTGGATCGTGCTGGAAGATTCGATTTCGAAGGATGCATTACTTTCCCAACCGCGCCGCCTTCGAACAACGGGGCCCAGGGTAAAAGTCACCCGGCTTCCCGGACACGGCCAACAGACCCTGCTTTACCAAGTTCATCCAGAGATGCGCGGCTACTACCAGATTGGCCCGACGCTTCTCGAAACAGGCGACCCCTTCGGACTGCATCGTCGATTCAAGGTCGTCTCCGAACCCAACTTCGTGCTCGTCTATCCCAAAGTGGTCCCCCTGGAGGGCTACAACCTCACGACCCGGAGGCCAATGGGTGAGATCCGGCTGACCCATCGTTTATTTGAGGATCCCACGCGTATTTCAGGAGTCCGCCCCTATCAGCACGGCGACGCCATGAACCGGGTGCATTGGATGGCGACAGCCCGGACCGGCGCGATTCACTGCAAGACCTTCGAAGCCTCCTGCATCATGGGCGCCACCATTCTCATGGATTTTCACCAGGAAAGCTACGCCCTGATGAACGACTCCGACTACACCTCGGAACTGGCCGTCACGACCGCCGCCTCCCTGGCCAACGCCGTCTATCAAACCGGGCAGCAAATTGGCTTCATGACCAATGCGCGCGACGCCGCGGACCGAATCAAGGAGGAAGGCTGGAAGCACGAATTTCTGACCCGCGACGCCGCCCGCAATGAATTGTCGGAAACCGTGGAAAGCGACCGGCTTCGGCCGGTCATCGTGGAAACGCGCCGCGGCCCCGATCAGTTTCTGCGCATTCTGGAATCGCTCGCACGCGCCGAACTGACCGACGGCCTCACCTTCCCGCAACTGATCGACGAGATTTCCTCCAGCTTGACGCGGGACGCCACTGTCATCGCCATTATCCGCGACGCGCCGATGGAGCACGCCATCGCGCTGGGATCGCTCCGACGACGCGGCTACAGCGTGACGGCGATCGTCATTTTGTCTGAGCATGAGAACTTGCCAGATTGGGCCGTCCCGCCGGAATGGGCCACTCGACTCCTAGCCGAAGGCATCGAGTTTCGCCACGTAAGCGAAGAACTCGAGATTGCCCAGATTTGCGCCGAACAGCTGATGGTATAAGATTGTAAAACCCCATGGTCCCCAAACGCAGAAAACCGCAAAAGACCTTCGCCGATTACGTCGCGATCCTGATCGCGCCGTTGCTGATCATGGCGATGGTCGGGAGCCTGGTTTTCTTTCTCCTGGAAGTCTTCGTCGGCGACGCCCTCGACGGGCAGATTGGCTCGCAACTCAGATGGGTCATGTTCTGGTTTGTGATCGCGTCAGTGCTGGTTGGCCGAATCTCGGTCCAGCAAGGTTCGGCCTACGCCGGGATCTACGCGTTCGGGCTCGCCGCCGCGACCGGAATGTGGATCGTTCGCTTCTTCGGATTCGTGCCCATTCCCATCGCATTGTTGGCGCTCATCTGGTGGGCGACGCACAAGCTCACCTGGGACGTCACCTTGATCGACGAGGACGAAGACGCCTCCGGCGAGGGACTGCTTCAGGCTGCGGGCGTCGATATGCCATCGGCCGATGACGATTTGGCGTCGAACGAATCCACCGACGAGATCGACAACCGGATTCCCTGGTGGAAGCGTATTTTTACCAACACCTCCGAAAGGAAGAACAAGGCGCATTCACCTGGTTTGTGGATCATCTGGATTTCCCTGTTCGCCCTCCTGGTATTCGGGTTTGGCCAACTGGGCGTCGACGAAGTGAAATCGGACGCCCGGCAATTCACGTTTAAGCTTCTCCTTCTCTACATCGCCTCGGCTCTGGCGCTTTTGCTTTGCGCCAGTTTCCTCGGCCTCCGTCGCTACCTGCGTCAACGCTTGCTGCAGATGCCGGCCAACGTGACCCGCTCGTGGATCACCCTCGGCCTGGGGATGATGGTGGCCACGATTCTCGCCTGCCTGCTCCTGCCCCGCCCCGACGCGACCATGTCGCTCCCCCAGCTCATCGATAAAGTGAGCGACGCGGCACAACAGGCCTCCGACTGGGCCTTCCTCAAAGACGGAGGCGTCGAAGATGAGGACGGACGCAAAATAGGCGAAGGCGACAGCGCCGATCCCGAGGGCGAGAACGGCGCTGGCGGAACTGAAGGTGAAGAAAAGGAGGGCGCCGAGGGAATGCACGGAGAAGAACCCGGCAAAGACATGGACGAAAAGGCCATGGGAAAACGCGAAGACATGAAACCTTCTCCTTCCGAAGATCCCGATCGGAAGATGACCGAGGAGATGAAGAAGGAGGCAGGAGGCGAAGGCATGAAACCGGGTGAGACGGCCAAAACCGAAGGCGGCAAAACCTCCAAAGCCGGCAAATCTGGAACTGAGCCTGGCGAAGGAAGCGGAGACGGCAAGGGAGACGGTGACATGGGCAAATCGGGGAAATCCAGCAAATCAGGCGAGCCTACCCAATCCGGGGAAGAAAGCGGGCCGGAGAAGAATCAGGAATCGCCCAACGAAGACAGCGAGATGCAAGCTGAAGAAGCGGGAACGCAGGAGGAACAATCGACCGAATCAAAATCTGAAACAGAATCGAATTCGGAATGGATTGGCTCGCTGGTCAAGTGGCTGATTTACGCCGCGCTGCTCGCCGCCGCGCTCTACTTCGGCATCAAGCATCGCAAGGCGATCATGGCCTCGTTGCGACAATTCTGGGCCAATCTCATCGCGCTGTTCACCGGCAAACCGAAGACTGTCGTCGTAGCCGAAGTCGACGACTCGCCGCCGGAGCTGCCGCCCTTCAACGCCTTTTCAAATCCTTTTGCCACCGGCGCCGCTGACTCTCAATCGCCAGAAGAGCTCGTCCGTTACACCTTCGAGGCATTGCAGGCATGGGCCAAAGAGCGCGACCTTGAACGCCCTCCCGATCAGACGCCCATCGAGTTTGCCCGGAGGTTGGGCGCCTATATCCCGGACCTCGCCTATGAAGCCGGCCGGCTGACGCGGATGTATTCCGGATTTGCCTACGCGGGCCGCACGCCTCCCGGCGACTGCTCCACGGTTCTCCAGGCTCTTTGGTCCAAACTCACTCGAAGCGAATAGCCGCGCGGCTCCGCGCTTTTCGCTCCTCAAAGCGAATCATTCGCGCAAGACTCCCGTCCGATAGAACTGAACCCGACGAATCAATACACCCCGGCAATCCATGAGAATGAAATTCCGAATTCCAGGAACGTTTAAAACCTTCGCGCTCTCCTGCCTCGCTTTGACGCTATTGGCGACGCCGGCCCTGGCCGCCAAAAAGAACATCGTCGTCTTCATTACCGACGATCAAAGCCCGACCATGGGATGCTACGGCGACAAGTCGGCCCGGACGCCCAACATGGACAAGCTCGCCGCCGACGGCGTTCTGTTCACCGACGCGTTTTGCACCACTGCCAGTTGCAGCGCCAGCCGCTCGGTCGTCCTCACAGGCCTGCACAACCACGCCAACGGCCACTACGGCCATTTGCACAGCTACCACAAATTCAGCAGTCACCCCTGGGTTCAGACCTTGCCGGTTCTGCTCGCGAAGAAAGGC
The DNA here is from genome assembly GCA_047618185.1 of Limisphaerales bacterium. Taxonomy (GTDB): domain Bacteria; phylum Verrucomicrobiota; class Verrucomicrobiia; order Limisphaerales; family JAYPEY01; genus JAYPEY01. Next base: position 4,346 of record JBLHKZ010000131.1, on the reverse strand, counting down.
TACCGCACGGCGCGCATTGGCAAGCATCACAACGGACCCGAGGAGGTCTATTTCTTTGAGAACAAGCTCGCCGGCAACAGCCGCAGCCCGGTGGAAATGGCCGACAACTGCCAGGACTTCATCAACGCCGACGAGGACAAGCCCTTCTTCCTCTACTTCGCGACCTCGGATCCGCATCGCGGCGGCGGCAAGGCTGCCGAGCTACCTTACAAACCCGACCGTTTTGGCAACAAGCCGAACAAGGGCGCCTATCCGGGAATCGATGAAGTCTTCTTCGATCCCAAGGCCGTCAACGTCCCCTATTTCCTGCCCGACACGCCAACCTGCCGCGCCGAGCTCGCCCAATACTACCAGTCGGTCGCACGCATCGACCAGGGTCTGGGACGACTGGTCGAGATTCTCAAGAAATCCGGCAAGTGGGACGACACCTTGATCCTCTTCACCGCGGATCACGGCATGGCCTTTGCGGGCGGCAAGACCACGGTTTACGAAGGCGGACTGCGGGTGCCGTTCATCGTGCGCAATCCCTACGACGGAAAGCGCGGCATCAAGAACAACGCGATGATCAGTTTCATCGACATCACCCCGACCCTGCTCGACTTCGCGGGGGGCTTCGATCGCAAGACCCAGACCACCGATCTCGCAACGCGTCCTCGCGGCCGCGGCAAGAACGCCAAAAAGGCGCCCTACAAATTCCACGGCCGGTCATTCCTCCCCGTCCTGTCGCAAACCAAGGCCAAGGGCTGGGATCGCATCAACGCCTCGCACACCTTTCATGAGATCCAGATGTATTATCCCATGCGCGTTGTCCGCGATCGGAAGTACAAGCTGATTTGGAATATTGCCTACCAACTCCCCTATCCTTTCGCGTCCGATCTCTGGGCGGCCCCCAGCTTCCAGGCCCAATACAAACTGGGTCTCGACGCTCCCTACGGCAGGAAGACGGTTGGCGAGTATATCCAACGTCCGAAGTTCGAGCTCTTTGACATCGAGGCGAACCCAGAGGAATACAAGAACCTCGCGGATGACCCGGCCTACGCCAAGACGCTGGAGAAATACATCGCCCTGATGAAGGAGTTTCAGAATGAGACCAACGATCCGTGGATCATGAAGTGGGACTACGAATGATCGTTGCGTCCGGCGCCTCGGTCTATTTCTTGTCCGCGAGAACTTTCTTCACCGCCTCTTCGACATGCTCCGGCGCGATCCCCGCGGCGCGAATAATGCCCTTTCGATCGATCACGAAATAGCTCGGCCAAAACTGAACGTTCCAGATCTTGGCAGACTTTCCGGCGTCGTCGACTGACAGGGGATAATTAATTTTCTCCTTCTTGGCCATTGCCGCCATCTTGTCCGCGCCGCGCTTAGCGTCGTGAACACCGATGATGACCAGACCGGCCTTGCCGTGTTCTTTTATCATTTTGACGTTCTTCGGCAAAGCATCACGACAGGGCGGACACCATGTCGCCCAGAAGTCCACCACCACGACCTTGCCCTTCAACTTGGCCACCTCCTGCGCTGCGCCGATCCAATCCTTAACAGTCAGGCTGGGCGCCGGTTTGCCCTCCATTGCGCGGAGGTTTTCTGGCCGATCTTCTTCGTAGTAGTAGTAGCTATCCGGGAATTCGCCTTTGGCTCCTTCCGCCGCCATGAGACCGCCGCTGAACGAGACGGCCAATAGAGCAGCGGCCAACCCGAAACCTCGCAATGAACAAAACGCGCGTGGATTCGGATTCGTCGAAATGAGCTGATAATTCTTCATGCACGCATCCTCCCCACAATTTCCATTCAGGCAAGGAAATCATCCTTTCGAGAGTCGTTGTTGAAGCGCGTCGAGTTTTCGGCTATGGGATAACTGCTTTTGAACAAACCGTTGCAACGGAAAGACCAATTCGATTATGGCCACCTACATCTACGAAACGATCCCGAAGAAAAAGGGACAGAAACCGCGTCGTTTTGAGCTTCAGCAAAGCATGAAGGACGACGCCCTGACGCAAGATCCGAAAACTGGCGAACCCATCAAACGGGTCATCACCGGCGGCACGGGCAGCATTTTTAATGGGACCAGCATCCTCTCGATGAACAACCCGCCGCCCTCCCGCCGCGGTAAATAGAAGCGTCATCGCAAATCTCCAAATCGTCGCCGCCCGGATCTGTCCGGGCGGCGTTTTCGTTTACCGCGGAACGTTCAAGGCAAAGGCCACATCGACGCTCTGACCTTCCACAACTTCGATACGAATCTTCTCCCCCACATACCCCTCGGCATAAGTGCTTCCATGGACTTTACGATGGACCGCTTCCAGCACGTACTCGCCCGGCGGCAAATCGGGAATCTGAAAGGCTCCCGTTTCGTCCGTCACCGCAAAATATGGATGATCAACGACTGAGACGTAGGAATACATCCATTGATGCACGTCACACTTGAACCGCAGGAACAGCTCCGGCGCTGGAAACGTGAAATCCGTTCGCTGCCCTTTGATAACCTGCGCAACGTTCATCTCCTTGTTTCCGCCCGCCGTGTTTCTCGGCGTCGTATGCACGTTGTGCATCATGGCATCGGAGTTTCGAACCTGTAGGGTTTGCCCCGTTTGAATGGCTGTAACGTAGGGAGTGTAGAAACAGTCGACCTGGTCAAGGACGGCGATATCCCTTCGCGCCGGATACGTGCGGCCTTGTGTCCCCTCACGGATGAAAACGACCACATCACTGAGCCCCCCATCCTTGGCAACCTGGTAAAATGGCATTTCAAACTTGTTCACTTTGTGCAGCCGGCCACAGACGGGATCCATCTTGAATAGCTTGTTCGGCGGCGGCGTTCCCTGAAGCATGACTTTGCCGTGCACTCCCCTTGTGCCCGACGTTGTTTGGGTCGCCACCGCATGTCCCGCCGGAGCCGGAGCTGGCGCTTGGAATGTCATATCGTTGGATCGCTTTGGGACAACGCGCGACGCCGGTTCCATGGGAATTGGGATTGCAGGCGTTTCACGCCGCGGTTCCACAACGGGCGGAATGGGGGGAGCGGGCAACTCCGGCCCCAACAATGACTTTGGCGTTTCAACAGGAATCGTTGCAGCGGCGGGCGCGTCGTTGTTGCCCGAGAGATCCGGCGCCACCATGAAGGCGGTCCCAATGGCGATAGCGGCGACGCCAATTGCGCCGGCGAGATAGAGCCGGGGCTGATCCCAATAAATGCCCCGGGAAACGCTGTCTGCCAGCCCCGCGATGAGCGTCGCGCCCCCTCCCGCTCCCGCAACGCCAGCCGTGGCGCCGACGGTCACCACGCCCTTGAGCCCGAATGGCGCCGCATGGGCGCCATTCGACAGGAGTGCGCCGCCTAACCCAATCAGCGAAGCCGTGACACCCCGATTTCGAAGGAATCCCCTCAACTTGTCCAACGCCCGAGAAACGCGTTTCTGCGCGGCGTCTTCATTCGAGCCCAGGGCCGCGCCCACCTCCCGAAAGCTTTGGTCCTCAAAAAATCTCAGGAGAATTGCGTCGCGGTCTTTTGGTTTCAACTGCTGCATCGCCTCATCGAGAACGGGTGAAAGCTCCTCCCAAAGAGCCTGATCAGAATAGATTTCCTGTTCCATCTTCATGGCTTCCTGTTCGCGTCGTTGCCGGCGATAGTCGGCCTTCAATGCGTCGCGAGACGCAAAGCAGGCGGTGCGATAGAGCCAGCCGGAGAGAATCGTTTTGGGCCCCAACCGTCCGGCCTTGCGAGCGAGAATAATGAAGACAGCCTGACTCACGTCTTTCGCCAGATCCGGGTCCCGCACTTGCCGCATGGCCGCCGAGTAGACGAGGTTCAGATACCGATCCACCAGCGTCGCGAAGGCGGCCTCGGACTTCGTCCGGGCGTAATCGTTCAGTAATTCAATGTCACCAACTGTCGCCATTTATGTATTGATGGACGCTTGATCAGCGCTTCCGACAATTCACGCGAGTTTTTTTTGCAGGGAGCTACCCCCGCAAATGCCGGCGGAAACAATCCTTTGTTCGAAGCCACATTTCATCGGACAGCACATGCCCCGTATTTTTCTCAATGAAGTGCGTGAAATTCTTCTCGGCGCCAGCCTCCGCATAGGCTGCTGCGATCCGTTCGACGCTCCATGGCACATCTTCGATGGGCGTGCCGCCGTCCTGGTCGCCGAAGTTGAGGTGCAGCGCGCGCGGCGCGATCAACGCCGCGATATCCGGTGTGTCTCCGTATCGTTGAATACCCGGCACAAAATTCGGGAAACAGTGAAGGATCTTCTGCCGGTGAATCCCGCGATACGTCGGCAGGCAGCAGTTGCCCACAAGGCATTTCAGACGCTCCTCCCAGGGGCCGACCAGCCACAGATGCG
>JBLHKZ010000130.1:0-15795 GCA_047618185.1 Limisphaerales bacterium | reverse complement strand
AATGTGTTGGGTTCGTTCGAGGATTGCGCGTTCGTGATGTTCCGATCCGTTTTCAGATCCAACGGTCTTTCTGCACGATTCCCGGGACCGGAACCGTGGGCAGCAGTCGAACGGGAAATCCATCAAGTCACTTTCCCCCAATTGCGCTTTTGTGCACCGAAATTGAACGGAGGAAAAACCGTTTCCCCGATCCGCATTCGGAAAACAGACAGATCAAGCGCCGACATCAGGACCGCATTATCTGCGGGGCGCCTCTCCTTCGATCCAACCAACTCATGCACATTTGGTTGTATTAAGAGTCAGAAACCCCTTGATGTTTCTTCCTTTATCGGACCGACCCCGTCACATTTGGATGTATTAAAAGTCGAGAACTGACCTTTTGACTTATGGCTGATTTGTCGGGACTCCTTTCCAATTCATAACTTTCTTAAGGCCGATCAACCAAGCTTTGAAAACGCTCCAGCTCGCGAAGCGTTTTGAAACGCTGGTCCTTCTTCGCTCTTGATCGCATTTTCTCCGCCTCCTGGCCTCCTTCGGTTTGTTTGTTGCTTAAAGCAAGGGCCTGCTCAAGGTTGTCCATGGCAGCCTCATCCGTTCTCAACAACGCCTGAAGCGCGGCGAGATAATACCATTCGTCCGCAGTCTTGCGTTTCTGCTTGAGCAATCCATGCCGAAGGTTCAGGGCCTTCATTCGTCCCGACCTTGAAAGGTTCAGGGAAATCGTCGAGCCGGACTCCAGCGACGCATCCGGATCCAGCCCGATCGATCGTCGAAGATCATAGAACTGATCGCGAAACACTCCGATCGCTTTGCCCTGGCGGTATTGAACGCAAACCCACAGTAGCGGAAGGATTCGTCCTGCCAGGTCGGAGCCATAATTTCGAAGCTCCGTTCCATCCGCGCGGCTTTCCCGACTCAGAGGCGGTCCACACGCCAATTCAATATCTGAAACGTCCATGCCCAACTTTATCCGCGCCGGGTCGAACCGCTTGGCCAGCTCCTGGATTCTTGCCAATGCCTGCTTTCGCTCGCGTGATTTCTCCCGTTCTCGCATCGCCGCCTGGTTCCCCGCATCCAACACGCCTCGCCAAATGGCGTCCTTAATCCGTCTGCGAATTTTCGGTTTTCTGCGTCTCTTCTCAATCATGTGGTTGATATGCGCCGGCGTGAGATCAGGCGCGCCAAGTGCGATTTCGAGCCGTTCGATCGGATCCACATCGTCCCAGGGCGCAATAATCCCCAATGCGCGCTCTTCTTCTCCGATGCCTGTTTCCCCGCGCGGGGCCAGCATGATCTTGCTGAGTACACCGTCCGTAAAAACGAGGTGGTAGTAGTCGCGCAGATCGAACCTGACGCTGTCGATGATCTCTCCATTCCGGACAACACTGAACTCGTGTTGCGCAGGAGGCCCCAAAATGTCCTCCACGGCCGCCCGTGACGCGCCGCGCTCGATACCCAACAAAAGCTCGGGATCGTGTCGCTGGTCAGCCGCCTTCCCTGGCGGAGTCGCGCAACCGCAAAGGATCAGACCGAAAACTAGCAAGGCACGCCAAACCACGAACGCTTCGAAACCTCGCGGCCCGTCAAAGGGGTCAGTTCTTGACTTTTGATACAACAGTGTTTTTTTCACGATACCGTCATCCTCAACCCCCATTTCTCTCGCCTTCGCCTCTTCTTAGTTGGAAGGGGACGCTTTTCACCACGCCTAAAATCAGCGAGGAAAACTTGTAATCGTTGCGCTCCATCTCGTGGACGATTCTATCGACGGCGCATTTGTCGTAGTGCTCGGGGCCGCGGCCTAAAGCGAAGGTGAGCATCCGCAACGCCAGGGTGCGGACGAATTCATCACGCTTTTGGTTCACCAGCACGTTGGCCAGTTCGGCGGGGGTCGTGAAGGTTTCTCCTGTCACCAATTTGCCGGCGGTGTCGATGAGCGCGCCGTCTTCCTTCTCCCGGTACTTGCCGACGGCGTCGAAGTTCTCCAGTCCGAAACCGAGCGGGTCCATGCGCTGGTGGCAGGAATTGCAGACCGGCTTTTCTCGATGCATTTCGAGGCGCGCGCGCAGGGTGGCGCCGGTGACTTCCTTGTCGTCGTCGAGATCGGGCACGTCCGGCGGGGGCGGCGGGGGCGGCGTGCCGAGGATGTTCTCCAGGACCCAGAGGCCGCGCTTGACCGGCGAGGTGCGCGTGGGATTGGAGGTGATGGTCAGCACGCTGCCGTGGGTCAGCACGCCGCGTCGGGGGGAGTTGCTCAGCGAAACCAGACGGAAGTTGTCGCCCTTCACGCCGGACATGCCGTAGTGCTTTGCGAGCCGTTCGTTCAGGTAAGTGTAGTCCGCGTTCAGGAACTCCAGCACGCTGCGATCCTCGCGCACGACTCGCTTAAAAAGCATTTCCGTCTCGGTCCGCATGGCCTCCTTCAACTGATCGTCGAAATCGGGAAAGTGTTTCTCCGAGGGCGTCACAAGATCGAGATTGCGGATCTGCAGCCATTGCATGGCAAAGCTTTCGGCAAGGCCGAGCGCGCGGTTGCTACGCAGCATGCGATAGGTTTGCTCGGCGAGGTTGGAGCGGAGCCTCTTTCGCGAGGCGAGCTGGGTCAATTCGTCGTCCGGCATGCTGCCCCAGAGAAAATAGGAAAGCCGCGAGGCGAGCGCGTATTCGTTGATGGGGTAGATCTTGTTTGGGTTATCCGGGTCGGGCTGAACCTCGCCGCGAAACAGAAAGGCCGGCGAGCTCAATGCGGCCCGGAGAGCCAGCTTTACGGACAGCTCGAAGGATTCGCCCTTGTGAATCGGTATCAGCCAAATCGCCATCAGGCCGTCGAGCTCCTCCTTCTCGACCGGCCGGCGAAAGGCGCGGGTCGCAAAGGCTCCGATGATTTCGCGCGCGACCTGTTCCTGGTTCGCTGCGGTCTGCTTCTTGAAGAAAATCCGCTGCTGCGACATGGGCGGCTCGGGTGGCGGCTGATTCAGCGGACCCGTGATGGAGAATGACTCCACGATCAGATTGCGATCGCCCCGTAGGTTTCTGGGGCCGTCCTTGCGGTAGTAATCGTTGAGGAAGGAGACCGCGAGTCGGCGGCGGCCCTTTTGCACACGAATGGTCTTCTCGTAGTCGCCGGGGTCATTCTTTTCCGCGTCCACCCTGGCCTCGCCAATCGATCTGCCGTCCAGGAGAAAACCCATTCGCGTCGCCTCGCTGCCGGCTCTATGCTGGTAGGCCCGCGCTCGGAGCTGGTACTCGCCAGCCATGGGAAAATCGTAGCTGGCCGAGATTTCGCCGTTGGAGACCAGGATGCGCTCGCCGCCCTGATCCCGGCCGCCCTGCAGACGTTCCGAGTCGAGGGTCTTTGACGAGAGTTTCACGGGACCGGTCGGGATCGCCTTGTCGAGCGACTGCTCGGCCGCGATCAGATACTTCTCCATGTGCAGGGGCGAGATCGACAGGACGTCGCCGATGTTGTCGAAGCCAAAGCCTGAATCGTCGGGCGGGAAATCGTCGGCCGGCCGAAAGGAAATGCCGAGGAGATCGCGAATGGTGTTGTTGTACTCGGTGCGATTGAGGCGGCGGATCGTGACCCGGCCCGGATCGGGATTGTTGCAATTGACCTTGAAGACATCGGTCTCGATCCAGTCGAGCAGCTTCTGCCGGGTATTGGGCGTGGGCTGTCGTTTGTTGCCCGGGGGCATGTTGCCGAAGCTGACCTGCGACAGGACCCGGCTCCAGAGATCCATGTCCTTCATGAGCTTGGCCTGGCTGTCAAAGGTGTCGAAGGAAACGCCGCCCTTCTGCGCGCCATCGCCGTGACAATCGTAGCAAAAGAGTTTCAGGACGGGCAGGATGTCTTTTTCGAAATGGGCGGCTCGCGCGCGCGGCGCGCTCAGCAGGAGGGCCAGGCCGAACAAGACTGGAATGGATCGAGTAAATTTCATGGCAACGTCAACAGCACGCGGAGGTTATCACACAGGCGAGGCAGGACGCCATTTCCTTTCCTATCAGACCGTAGCAGCCGAGGTAACGAGGCTCATTTCTCTCGATAGGCAGCTTGAACGATGGCGGAAAGACCACGGACGGTTTTCAGAACGAACATTGAGAACGAGCGAGGACCGCACTCTGCCTTGTTTACTATCCGCGTAATCCGCGATTAGTTCGGAAAGAATTCTTTAACCGCGGATTACACGGATGTCTCGGATGGGAGGAAGGTGATTCTTCAGTCTTTCCCGGGCGCGGCGTTCAGGGAGCGCACGAGCTCGGGGAATCGGCAGTCTTCGCAGACCGCGTTCGAGTGGCTGCAAAAATCGCGGACGATTTGCATCAGGCCCTGCTGCACTGCTGCGCCGGTCAGACGGCGCGAATGGGCGCCCCCGAGCAGGCGTTGCCGCGCCAGACGAAGGACGGCGTTGTCCTGGGCGCGAGGCCAGGCGAAGAACCGTGTTTCAGCCGTCTTTTGCAATCGAGGATCGCCGCCTTCCACGCAGCGCGTCCAATGCCACGGCAGCACGGCGTTGACGGCGATGTCCGCGACGCGGGTCGCTCCGAGCAACGGCTGCGGCCGATCCATGGGTTTCGATCGAAGAGTCCAGTGTCGGGACCAGAAATCGTCGCGACCGGGAGTTAGAATTTTCAGCAAGGAGGGCGCGAGTTGATTCTCTGCAATCGGCGTTGAAAACCAGTCCGCAAGCCGCTTCGGCAAATCCGGCCTGGCCAGCCAGTGCGCGGCGAGGGCCAGGCGGCGTTGGGGGTGATTCGCCGGGCGTTGACCGCCCATTTTCCAGAGCGAACGCGGCAGGACGAATTCGGCCAGGCGATCGCGCTCCCGCCACCATTGATCCCAGAGTTTGCGGACGTAGGCGCCGGCGTCGTGGGCGGCGTGATCCAGCTCGGCGGGCAGCAATCCGCTGAGGCCCAGCAGGCGGGCCTGCCAGACGAACGCCGACTCCGGCTTGCCCTGCGGATCAAATCCCAGGTCCGGCAGCAGCTCCGCAAGGCGCTGCATGGGCCAGGCGTTCTGCTTGTAACCGAGCGCGCGAAACAGGCCTTCCCATAGCGCCCGATCCCAGCCCGCTCGACGGGCGCGGGCGTTGAACTGCGAAGCCTTCATTTCCAATCGGCAAAGCGCGGCCTGCTCCAGCAGAACGGTCACGGATTCGCCCGAAAGTTCCTTGAGCGGCGCCAGGCATTTCCCGCTCATTTCCTCGGGCAGAAGCTGGGCGGTGTCGCCCGCGAGCGAAGCCGCCAGCTCCTCGATCGGCGCGTCGAGAAAGGGTTTGAGCGCGAGCTGGGGCAGGCCGTGCTTTGGCGGGACGCCTTTCCCGTCCCACACGACGTGCAGCATCACGCCTTTGAACGTGGGATTCCGATCGTGGCCGTGGCTGCGCCAGCCGCTGAACTCGAGATCAACCTCAATGTCGCCGGACACGGGCGCCTCGTCGCCAATCTGAAAAAACGCCGCGTGAAAATCTGGACCCGCCTCGCGATTTAGAAATCCCGGATGCAGCACGCGAATGGGCCGCCCGTCGAGCGTTGTCAGCCGGTCGCGAAGCAGGCGCTGCTGTTGCCACACGGCCTGCAACAATACCTCCGGCGGCGCGTCTTTTTCGCGCAGCAGATGGGCGGACGGATACTCGCGCGCCCAGCGGGCATAACCATCGGATGGCGTCATAGTTCCTTGGCATTGCTTTTCCGCCGCGCTCCCCGCATTGTCAAGCTTCGAGGCGTCGGACGCCGGCAGCCTCACCGGCGGTCGCAATCCCGATTTCAACACTGAACATTCGCCGGCGCGCGTTGTCCTTTGAAAGGAACTCTTTTTGATTATGCCGTTGCTTTTGCATTCAATTCTTAAAATCGGATCCGGAGCGGCAACCTGGGCGGGCGCAGCCATGGTATTTGCGCTGACGGTCGCCAGCGCGAGCGGTGCCCCGGCGGAATTGCCCGACATTCGCCGCACGCCGGTCGTCAAGGCGATCGAGCGGGCCATGCCCAGCGTGGTCAACATCGCGACCGAGGAGCTGGTCGCTATCCGCGATCCCTTCGAGAGCATGCTCCGCGAGTTCTTCGATCCCTACCATCGCCAGAGCCCCTCCGGCCAACGGGTCAACAAGAACCTGGGCTCCGGGGTCATCATCGATGAAGACGGTTTCGTGCTTACCAACGCGCACGTCACCCGCCGCGCCTCCCGAATCTGGGTCAAACTGGCGAACGGCATCGAACGGGAATGCGAGCTGGTCGTGAGCAATCCTCGCAGCGACGTGGCCCTGCTGCAGATCAAGGCGGATGGCAAAGAGAAGTTCACGCCGATCGAGTTTGCGGAGAACAACGATTTGCTGCTGGGCGAAACCGTGATCGCGCTGGGCAATCCCTTTGGGCTCGGCGGCTCGGTCAGCCAGGGCATCCTGAGCTCCAAGAACCGCCGGCCGCCGATCGAAGGCGAACAGCTCGACATCGCCGACTGGCTGCAGACCGACGCCGCGATCAATCCCGGCAACAGCGGCGGCCCGCTGGTCAACCTGCGCGGGGAGCTGATCGGCATGAACGTGGCCATCATGCCGACGGGGCAGGGCATCGGCTTCGCCATTCCAGTCACGCAGATTTCCCGGGGATTGTCCGAGGCATTGACCCCCGAAGGCGTCCGGCGCATGTGGTTTGGCGCCCGGGTCAGCGCCGGCTCGCCGCCCATCAAGGTCACCAAAGTCGAACCCGAAAGCCCGGCCGAACTGGCGGGCCTTCAGGTCGGAGACGAGATCCTCAAGGTCAAGGGCAGGACGCCCCGGAATTTCATTCATTACAGCGCCCTGTTGATGCGCGGAAAAGAGATTCAGGACGCGCCGCTGAAGATTCGCCGGGACGGAAAGGAAATGGATCTGACCGTGCATCTCATTCCAGAGGGCGACTATTTTAATGAGAAACTCATCCTCGAGATGACCGGGATCACTATTGAAGCGTTCGGGTCCCGATCCAGCAGCGGCATCGGCCCGGTTCAGTTTATCGTCAAAAACGTCAAGGAAGACAGCGCCGCGAAGAAGGCGCGTATCGCGCCCGGCCAGCTCCTTCGCGGGGTGAACGGAGCGCAGTTCCCGGACGTCGTTTCGCTCGCGCGGGCGCTCTATTCGACGCCCAAGGACGAAGACGCCCTCCTCCACATGCGTTATCGCCGCCGCCGCGCCTTTGGCTTCGAATATGGCGACTTCGACGTCGAATTGCCAATTCGGTGATTTTTACATTTCAAGCAGGGCGAATTATTTCCATTGTGAGCAAAAGTCCTTTTGTAGATTAGCGCATGGAAAACAGCCCGATGATCGAAGTTGACGACCTGACCAAGCGGTATGCCGGTCAGACTGCGGTCGATGGTTTGACCTTCGAGGTGCGGAAGGGCGAAATCGTCGGGTTGCTCGGACAAAACGGCGCCGGCAAGAGCACCGCCATGCGGATGCTTGCATGCTATCTGCCGGCGACCTCCGGCTCGGCGCGCGTGGCGGGGTTCGACATCTTCACGCAGGCCGACGAAGTCCGGCGGCGCATCGGCTACATGCCCGAGAACAATCCCCTTCACGACGACATGCGCGTACGCGAGTACCTCAAATTTCGCGCGCGCCTCAAAGGTCTCAGCCGGGCTGAGAGCCGCGCCCGCGTCGATATCGTTACGGAGCAATGCGGGCTCAAAGACGTCCATAAAAGGATCATTGGCCATCTTTCCAAGGGATATCGCCAACGGGTGGGCATCGCGGACGCGTTGGTGCACGAGCCGGAGCTGGTCATTCTCGACGAGCCGACCATTGGGCTGGACCCGCATCAAATCCGCTCCGTGCGGGAGTTGATCAAGAGCATGGCCGGCAATCACACCGTGCTGATCTCCACGCATATCCTTCCCGAGGTCGAAATGACCTGCAATCGCGTGCTGATCATCGACGAAGGCCGCGTCCTGGCCATCGACACGCCGGAGAACCTGCAGCGAAGCATCGGCGAAGGCGGGCAGGTAATCGCTGAAATCGCCGCTACGCAAGAGGAACTGGAGGCCTGCTGGCAACAGACCGGCGAGATTAGCGAATACGATATCTCCGCCGCCGAAGGCGATTTTTTTCGCTGTGCGCTGACTCCCCTGCCGGGCATCGACGTGCGACCGTTGATCTACGACATCGTCAAATCAAACGAATGGCGGTTGCGCGAGCTGAGTCACAGCCGATATTCGCTCGAAGATATCTTTTTCCACCTGACCAAGGCCGATCGGGAAGAGGGAGAAGTCTACTGACATGCAGGCGTATCTCACACTGGTCCGCCGCGAATTAGGCGCGCTCTTCAACTCCTTCACCGGCTACGTGGTCATGGCGGGCGTGCTCTTCGTCATGGGCTCCGGCTTCGCCTTCACGCTGCACAATCACAATAACCACGCGACCAGCCAGCCCGTGACCGAACAGCTCTTCGGCTCTCCGCTCTTCTGGCTCATCATCCTGATCGCCTCGCCCATGATCACCATGCGCTCCTTCGCGTTCGAGAAGCACACCGGCACCTTCGAGACGCTCATGACCGCGCCGATCAGCGATCTTCAGGTGACCCTCGCCAAGTTCACCGGCGCCCTGGCGTTCTTCGCGCTGATCTGGCTGCCGGTCTTCGCCTATCCCTACATCGTCAGCGTCTTTTCCATAGAATCCATCGAGCTCGGGGCCGGTCCGCTGTTCGCCTCCATGCTGGGAGTTTTCCTGATCGGCTGCGTCTACATGGCCGCCGGGTGTTTCGCTTCATCGCTCACGCGCAGTCAGCTGGTGGCGACACTTGCCGGCTTCGGAATCGGCATGACGCTGTTTCTGCTCAGCTCGATCGCGCGGCTCGAAATCGCCCACGACACCTGGCAATTTCAGGCGCTGACCCAGATCTCGATGCTGGACCATCTGGACGATTTCACGCGTGGCATCATCGACACCCGCCACCTGGTCTACTACGTGTCTGTGACCTTCCTGTTTCTCTACGCCACTCTCAAGGTCGTGCAGGCCCGACGCTGGAAATAACATGGACGACGACTCCGACATCAAACCCAGCTTTTCGACCCGCCGGCGCTGGAGCCAACGGCTCAAGCTGATCGTCGATCTATTTTGCGTGGTCGCGTTGATCGCGATGGCCAATTACTTCGGCGCCCGCCATTACTCCCGGGGGCACCTCACGGCCGACACCCGCCACGAACTTTCCTCGCAGACCCGCCTCATCCTCCAGGCCCTCACCAACGACGTGCGCATCACCGTCTTCTTCGATCGCAACCAGGCTCTCTACCATGATGTCACCGAACTGGTGAGCGAGTATCGTCTGCTCACGCCGAAAATCGAGGTGTCCACGATCGACTACAACAGCAATGTATCCGGCGCGGAAATCGTGAAAAAACGCCTCAAGCTCGCGCCCGGCATGGTCAACGACATGATCATTTTCGAGTCCAACGGCCAGACCAAAATCGTGCAAACCTCCGAGCTTTCGGGCTTGGACATGTCCAACCTCATCAGTGGCAAGAGCCAGGAGGTCAAACGCATCAACTTCAAGGGAGAGTTGTTGTTCACCTCGGCGATCGCCAATGTCTCCTTTGGCGATACTCCCAAAGCCTATTTTCTGGAGGGTCACGGCGAGCACAATCCTGAACGCGCCATCGCCCATTCCGGCTACTCCAAATTTACCGAGCTGTTGAAGCTGAACAACGTCGATTCCGCGCGGCTCAATCTCATGACCGCCGTCAAGGTGCCGGACGATTGCGCGATGATGATTATCGCCGGTCCGGAGAGACCCGCTTTTCACCCGCGAGAATTGGCCTTTTTGAGAGGCTACCTTGAGCAGAACGGACGCCTGCTGCTGCTGTTCAAATTTCAAACCGAGACCGAAATCCAGACCGGCCTGGAACAAATGATGCGGGAATGGGGCGTCGATGTGGGCAATAACACAGTGTTCGATCCGGAAATGTCGCGCAGCGGCCTGGGTATCCTCGTCACCAACTTCACCAGCCACGAAGTCATCCGACCGCTGCAACAGAGCTATCTGCACATGGCGCTGCCGCGCTCCGTCGGACGCCTGGAGTCCGCCTCTCAAGCCGCGGACGCGCCGCAGGTGCAGGAACTCGCCCTCACCAGCGTGAACGGAGAGGCCCGCGGCGAATTCAATCTCGCCACAGGCCAGATCCGGCCCAATCCATTCAAGGACAAGGTGGGCGTGGCGATTCCGCTGATGGCGGCGGTGGAATCGGGCAAAATCGAGGGCGTCCTCGGTTCGACCCGCATGTTGATCATCGGCGGCTCCAAGATTTTTGACAACGAGATGATCGAATCCGCCGCCAATCGGGATTTCGCCGTCTCCTCCATTAACTGGCTGCTCGATCGATCCTATCTCGTCGGCGGCATCGGTCCGCGCAAGGTTGAGGAACACAAATGGGTGTTGACGCCCGGTCAGCTTCGCGCCGCCAACATTACTCTCATCGGGATCATCCCCGGCGCCATTCTGGGATTCGGAATCCTGGTCTGGTTCCGGCGACGGCGTTGACGCCGCGTATTGTTTTAGTCGTTAGTTAGAATGAATTGGAAAAGCACATGGTGTTTGCTCGGGGCAACCATAGGGTTGTTTGCCTTCATCTTTTTTTACGAACGCCACCTCGGCAAGACGCCGCCGCCGCCGCCGCCCGTCAAACTGGCGCCCGGTCTGGACGCGGCCTCGGTCTCCGCCATCGAGGTCATCGCCAAGGGCGCGACCAATCGCGTCGAACTTCGAGACGCTCGCTGGCGCCTCGTTCAACCACTCGCTTATCCCGCCGAAAAACTCTACATCGAAGCCTTGCTCAAGGCCTGCTCCGAGTTGACGCCCCACACCTCGATCTCCGCCACAACGACCGAAACCCAGCCGCAGGGAGCCGCCGACTACGGCTTCGATCCGCCGCAAATCAAGATCCGGATCACCCAGCAATCGGGAGACGTTGTCATGGAGATCGGCAAGAAATCGCCCAGCGAGAAGTTCGTCTACGTGCGGGCCGACGGGACGGACGGCATCAAGATCGTGGACGCGGGCTTCCTCAACACCATTCCCGTCACCTCCAAGGACTGGCGAAATCGAGACCTGGTGGCGCTGGACGACACGCCCTTCGATCGGCTCGCCATCCAGACCGGCTCCGGTGGTTTTGAGCTGTCGCGCATCAGCTCCAATGCAACCTGGAACATCTCCCTGCCGCCGCCCGTCAAGCGGGCTGACAATTTCCGCGTCGCCAAACTCATTCAATTTCTTTTAATCCAGAAAATCACAGACTTCGTGACCGACGACCCCAAGGCCGATCTCGACGCCTATGGCCTCAAGACACCGGCCGCCACGCTCTCCTTCAGCCAGGGGACCAACGCCCCCATCGCCGTCGTGCAGTTTGGAGGAAGCCCGACCAATCAGACCAACTTCGTCTATGCCCGTCGCTCGACCCATACCAACATCGTGGTCGTGCCCAAGGCCCTCCTGAACGATTTGAACACGCCCTTCTCGATGTTCCGCGATCGTCAACTGCTCAGCTTCCTGCCTGAGACCATTCAACAAATCGACATTAAGGCAGAGGAAGTCATCTCCCTTCAGCGTCAGACCAACGATGCCTGGAAGATTACCAGTCCTTTTCCAATGCCGGCCGACAAGGAACTCGTGGGGCGCTTCATGACCAATCTCATGTCGCTTAACGTCGTGACCAACGGCTGGGTCAGCGATGTCGTCGCCGACTACTCCCAATTCGGGCTGGCGCCGCCCAGGCGCAGCTATTCGATCTTCAAGGAGATTCCCGCGGCGGCGACCAACAGTCCCTTCGCCACCATCGCCATCGGCCTTCAACCGACCAATGAGTTCGACACCGTGCTCGCCCGGCGCCTGCCTGAAGAGCCCGTTTACAAGGTAGCGCTGGGCATTGAGAATCGACTGCCAAAAAAGGCCTTCCAACTGCGCGACCGGCAGATCTGGAACTTCAACCACCGCGAGGCCAAGGCCATCACAATTTCGGACAAGGGCGCAAAACGAAAACTCATTCGCAACGGCCAGAAAGCCTGGATCTTCGCCGAAGGATCGCAAGGCATCATCAACTCCGCCGCGATCGACGCGCAAGTTCTGTGGCTCGGCCAGCTGCGCGCTGCGCACTGGGCCCACCAAAGCGAAGACCCGCGTTTCCTGAGTCTGCTTGGATTCTCCGACCAGAGCTACGCCATCTCCATTGAGACGCATGAAAACGGAGCAACCAATCTCTTTCAGATCCAATTCGGCAAGATGGTCCCGCCCAACATCAAGTACGCGGCCGTCAAGTTGGAGGGCCGCACGACGGTGTTTCAATATCCGCTCGCCGACTACCTGACGCTCTCCGAATTCCTCGTGGCGCCCAAAGAATAGGTTATGTCCGAGCCCGCCAAGTCGCGCTATTGGCGAATCTGCAAGCGGGCCTTCCGCTGGTTCAGAATCGTCCTGCTGTTGTTCATTCTCCTCGCGGTCATTCTCGGCATCTACCTGAATCAGGTCGGCCTGCCTGGCTTCGTCAAAACGACGATCATCTCAAAACTGCAGGACAAGGGCATCACGCTGGATTTCGAACGGCTGCGCTTCCGCTGGTTCGAAGGTCTCGTGGCCGAATCCGTCACCATCGGCTCGTCCAACGATCCCAACGGTCCCCAACTCACCGTCGATGAAGCCTCGCTCAAGCTCAAGGACGGCAGCGTCTGGAGCGGCGATTTTCAATTGGATTCCATCCAGCTCAAAGGCGGCCACATGGTCGCGCCGTTGATCGTTTCCAACCAGCCGACCTATCAATTCACGATCAAAAATCTGCAAACCGAAATCCGCCTTCACGCGGACGACGCCTGGGAGCTGGCGGAACTCAAGGGCGATTGCATGGGCGTGAAATTCCACTTCGCCGGCGCCATCACCAACGCCAACTATCTCAGCAATTGGAAGCGGCAGCGCGACACCAACCAAACCGCCCAGGCCTGGCAGGCGCAACTCAGCAAGGTCGCCAGGACCATTGAGCGCATTGAATTCATCGAGCCGCCCGAGCTCTATCTCAACATCTCGGGCGACGCGAAAAACACCAACGATTTCGCCATCGATCTCACGCTGGCTGCGACCCGCGCCCTCACCCCCTGGGGCACCGTCGACAATCTTCTGCTCACGACGCCCATCCGACCCGCGCCCGACAACCACATCCTTTCCCAGATCAAACTGAGCTTCGACAAGGCGGTGACCGACCAGGCCATTCTCGAAGCCTCCCGCATCAACATCAGCCTGCTTCAGCCATTGAACGATCCCATCCCAACGGCGATCGACATCGAACTGAACGTCAAGGGCCTGAAGACCCTTTATGCCGGGACAGGGGAAATCGATTTCACCGCGCACAACGACCGGCCGACCGATCCCGACGAACCGCTCAACACCCGCCTGGCGCTAAGTATTCAAAAATTTAACGCGCCGCTGCTGCTCAGCCGCGTGGGTTCGGTCACCCTGGCCGCCGAGGTAAAACATTTTGCGACCAACGCGCCGCCCCTTTCCGCCTCCGCGCAACTGACCGTCTCGAACGTCGTCAATGCCTTCGGCTCCGCGAACAGCCTCACCCTGGCCGCAAACTATTCCCTGGCGCCGAAAGATCGACCCGTTATCGCCGATGAATCCTGGGCGTGGTGGGCCCGACTCGAGCCCTACCTGCTGGACTGGAAACTCGACCTCGCCGGGATCAAGTCGATCTATCCGGGGAAAGAGCTGGAGCTGAAGAAAGCCGCGCTCAACGGGGATTGGAGCGCGCCCCGGCTTAAGCTTTCGGACGTTCACGTCGAGCTTTATGACGGCGAAGTCAAACTAAACGCGGGCGTTGACGTGGCTACGCGCGACGCCATGGCCGACGCCTACGTTCACTTCACGCCGCACTTCATCCAACATCTCCTCGGGCCCAAGGGCGAGAAGTGGATCGCGCGCTACTCCTTCGGCGCCCCGCCTGAAATCCAAGTCCGGAGCGCGACCGGCCGCCTGCCCGAATGGCCTCGCTGGAAAGGCCAGCAAATCGATTGGCGAAATGAGGTCGTGCCCGTCGTAAAAGTCGACGCGCACATCAAAGCCATCGACGGCGGCTACAAGGATTACATGTTCGACTCCGCCGAGACGGATCTAAGCCTGAGCAACGCCGAGTGGCATTTTCCCAATCTCGAGGTGCGCCGACCCGAAGGACCCGCCAAGGTCAAATTCACATCCAATGCGCTGACCAAATATTACCATTGGGAGGTCGACGCCCAACTCAGCGCCAAGGCCGCTCGCCACCTGCTGGAATCAGAAAAGCAACAGGCGGCGCTGGATCGTTTTGAATTCACCCAGGCCCCGCACATCAAAGGCCATGTCTGGGGACAGTGGTTTCATCGCGAAAACACCGGCATCGATCTCCGCCTTGCGCTGACCAACCTCACCTATCGCGGCATCTTCGCCGACCGCGCCCGCGGACGGATTCAATACACCAATCGCGTTGTCCGTGTCACCGAGGGCGAAGCCTGGCTGGACGGCCGATCCGTCGTCGCCGAAGGCTTCGGCATTCACGTCTCTACCAATTCGGAAGCCAGCCGAGCGTGGTTCACCAACGTCGTCGGCAATGTCGATCCCCATCTGGCAGCGCAGGCGATCAGTCCCAAGACGGCCGCTTCCATCGAGCCCTTCCGTTGGGGAACGCCGCCCCGAATCGTCCTCAACGGCTCGATCGGAATCAAAAACGCTCGGACCGCCGACATGCATTTTGAAGTCCAGAGCGGGCCCTTCACTTGGTGGCAACTGAACTTCGACAAGATCGGCGGCGGCGTGCATTGGACGACCAACGAACTCCGCCTGTCCAACATCAAAGCCGACGCCTATGGCGGCCAACTCGGCGGCGGCGGCAAGTTTGATTTTCAACGCGACCGGCCCGGATCGCAGATTCAATTTCACACCGACGTCACCAACGCGAACTTCGCGCCTTTGATGAAGGACCTGTTTCAGACCACCAACGAAATGACCGGAGTCCTTTCCGGCTCGTTGACGGTCGACTCCGCGGAGAGCGGCGACTTCGCGTCATGGCAGGGTAGGGGCGCCGTGGATCTGCGCGAGGGCTACCTCTGGTCGCTGCCCTTATTCGGCTTTTTGTCGGACGCCCTGAACGAAGTCGTGAAAGGCGTGGGAAAAAGTCCCATCACGAGGGGCGTCGGCACGTTCACCATGACAAACAGCATCATGCACACTCGCGATCTCAAACTCGACAGCCCGGCGATGCGCCTGCACTACCGGGGCTCGATCAGTCACCAGGGCGGCGTTAACGCCAAGGTCGAGGCGGAACTGTTCAAGAAGGGGAATTCTTTGTTGAAGGTCATCGGACTCGTCGCCACGCCCTTCACCAAGCTGATGGTCCTCAAGGTCGACGGCTCCATCACCGAACCCGTCTTGAAGCCGCTCTACATGCCCAGTTTTCTCCTTCCGTTCCTCCAGCCGAAAAGTACTTTTCAGAAGATCTTCACTGGCCCGGAACCCGCCAATTCCTCGGCCAAGCCGAAAAAGAAACCCGGCCCAGCCAAACCTTGATTTGATTTGAGCGGCCGAGGCAAACCCCGGGTCCTGTTCGTCTGCAGCCGCAATCAATGGCGCAGTCCCACCGCCGAACGAATCTACCGCAACGACCCGCGCATCGAAGTTCGCTCCGCCGGCGTGGCCTCCTCCGCCAAGCGGCGTCTCTCGGAAAAGGACCTGACCTGGGCCGATCTCGTACTGGTCATGGAACGCAAACACGCCGCCTTCATTCGTCAACAATATCAGAATCACCCAGATCTACCG
>JBLHKZ010000129.1:0-15847 GCA_047618185.1 Limisphaerales bacterium | reverse complement strand
CGGTAGGGATGCGCTGCCGCGCGTCCGCGATATTGCCTTCGACGTCCATGTTTTGGTTGTCGTCGCGGCGTTTGGTTTAATGAAAGTCTGAAAGCAAAAGGAATAAAAAATGGGGCCGCGGCATTAGCGCTGATTCCACTGATGTTGAGCGTGTCATGCGGCAACAGGCAGGAAACCACGGAAACAAGCCCGCGCGCCGAGGCGCCAGCGACTGCGGTATCCCCGAATCCTTCGCGGAGTATCGATCGGGCCGGATTTAGAACGCGTTTGACGCGCAAAGAACGCGAGTCAGAACCGCTCGCGAAACCGCCCGGAAAATATTTTCCCTCGTGAAATACCCGACCGACATCGAGGATATGGCGGCTTATCTTGGCGCAAAGCCGACAAGGCCGGCAATCCCGGTTTTCAGGAGACCTTCTTTGGCGAGGTCGACGATATTCTGTCGGCGCTGAAATACTTGAAGACGGTTCCCTATGTGGATCCCGATCAAATCTATCTGGGCGGGCACAGCACCGGAGGCACAATGGTTTTGCTGGCCGCCGCCGGGACGCGTTGACCTACAACCCGAGAAGCGGCCGCGAGGACGAGCTGCGTTCGCCCGTGAACGTTCTCCAATTCATCACGGCGCCCAACACGGCGGCTGGGTTGTGAAGAGATAATCAATCTGCCTTCAGCGTCGCGATAAACTGTTTGATCGCGGGGGAGAGGACTTTCTTCTTTTTGTGGATCGCGGCCAGGGGGCGGAGCAGGCCGGAGTCCTGAAGTCGAATTTCAATCAGGGTCTTCTTGGCGACTTCCTGGACGATCGTGTTGTGAGGGACAATCGAAATGCCGGCGTCGATCTCGACCGCGCGCTTCACCGTTTCGATGTTGTCGAACTCCATCACGTGCTTCACCTCGATCTTCTGATCTTTCAGCTTCTTGTCGATGGCGCGTCGGGTCGGGATATCGGATTCGAAGGCGATGAATTTGTGGCCCATCAAATCCTTGAGGCGGGCGGATCGTGCGTTGGCGAGTTTGTGCTCGGGGTGGCAGATGAGCACGAGCCGATCCTTGCGCAGGGGCACGATTTCCAGGCGCGGATCCTTGACGGGGTAGGCGACGAGTCCGAGGTCTACCACGTTTCCGAGGACATCCTCGTAGACCTGGTTCGAGCGTCGGTATTCGACGTGAACATTGACGGTCGGATAGTCCTTCATGAACTTCTTGATGTAGGGCGGGAGGTCGTGCAATCCGATCGAATAGATTGTCGCAACGCGGACCGTTCCGGAGACGATGTTTTTGATCTCCTGGATCTGATTGTGCAGCTCCTCGTAGGACTGGACGATTTGCTTGCTGTATTCGTAGAGGACGCCGCCTTCGCGGGTGAGGCGGAACTTCTTCTTGCTCCGCTCGATCAGCACGCAGGAGAGATTCTTCTCCAATGAACCGATCTGCTGGCTGACGGCCGACTGGGTGATATTGTTGATCTGGGCGGCCTTGGTGAAACTTTCGGTTTCGGCCAAATCGCTGAAAACTTTCAACGTTTCAATCTGCATTGAAATAGTGGAGCACGTGAAAACGATTAAGTCAACTTATCCTAAGTTTGGGAAAAAAGACCGTAATATTGGGTGAAAGACGCACCGCTGGCGTGGCGAGTATAAGGGTTTAGGATTATTCAGTCTTATGTCAGTGGCGATCGTCCGTGGCTGACTATCGCAACTATCAGAAGTCGTTTCCGGGTGCGCGAAGCGGCTGGGGCGAAGCTCCGGCTCAGCACATGCGCGTCAGGTTAACTGGAAATGCGCCAAAGAATCCCAGAAATTTACAGCAAGTAGCGTCAGCGATTCAAAAAGTTTTTAGCATCTCGACGTGAGTCGGATCCTTTATCCGATTTGAGCGGACTCACGTCCGCTGCTACGGGTCGTTTGCCAATGTTCAACGCTTCCTGGAAAATCGCTTTGGAGTGCGCCTCAAACAGCGCCGTAGGCGAGCATGGCGTCGGCGACTTTAACGAAACCAGCGACATTGGCGCCCTTGACGTAGTTGACGAAACCGTCGTCTTCTGTGCCGTACTCGACGCACTTTCCGTGGACGTCGAGCATGATCTGGTGGAGCCGGTTGTCGACTTCTTCGCGGGACCAGGCAATGCGCATGGCGTTCTGGCTTTGTTCGAGGCCTGAGACTGCGACGCCGCCGGCGTTGGCGGCCTTGGCGGGACCAAAGACGACCTTGGCATTGAGAAATTCGCCCACGGCCTTGAGCGTGCAGGGCATGTTGGCGCCCTCGGCGAGACCGGTCAGACCATTGCCGATCAGCGCGCGGGCGTCGGCGTCGTCGAGTTCGTTCTGAGTTGCACAGGGGAAGGCCAGATCGACGGGCACATGCCAGGGTTTTTTGCCGGGGTAATATTCGGCGCTCTTGAATTGTTCAGCATATTCCTCGACGCGGCCTCGGCGGACTTCTTTCAGTTCCTTGATCCAGGCCAGTTTTTCACGATCGATTCCGTCCTTGTCGTGAATGAAACCGCCGGAATCGGAAAGGGTGAGAACCGTGGCTCCCAGTTCAATGAGTTTTTCGGCGCAGTAGATGGCGACGTTGCCGGAGCCGGAGATGGCGGCCCGTTTGCCCTTTATGTCGTCGGAGGAGGCGTGAAGCATGTTTTGCATGAAGTAGACCGCTCCGTAGCCGGTGGCTTCCATGCGAACGAGGCTGCCGCCGAAAGCCAGGCCTTTCCCGGTGAGCGTGCCCACAAAGCGATTTTCCAGGCGTTTGTACTGGCCGAACATGTAGCTGATTTCGCGCCCGCCGACGCCGATGTCTCCGGCCGGGATATCCGTGTCCTCGCCAATGTGGCGGTGCAATTCGATCATGAGCGACTGGCAGAAGCGCATGATCTCCCGATCGCTCTTGCCCTTGGGGTTAAAATTGGAGCCGCCTTTGCCGCCTCCCATGGGCAGGCCGGTGAGGCTGTTCTTGAACACTTGTTCGAAACCGAGAAATTTCAGAACGCTCAGGGTGACGGAGGGATGAAAACGCATGCCGCCTTTGTAGGGGCCGATGGAGTTGTTGAACTGCACCCGCCATGCGCGGTTGGCGCGAATGCCGCCGGCGTCGTCCTCCTAGGTGACTCGAAAAATGATAATTCGGTCGGGCTCGGTCATGCGCTCGAGGATCTGGGCTTCCCGATATTTGGGACGATCCAGCATGAAGGGCATCAGGGACTCGGTGACTTCCTAGACGGCTTGCACGAATTCCGGCTCGCCGGGATTACGCTTCGTGAGGCCGTTCATGAATTTTTTGACTTCGTCCTGCGCGGCGTGTGAATTGCTCATAATATTCGGGTGGGTGTGTTTTCTAACAACAATGTGGGCGTTGTCTCTCTTTGATCCTGCTATGCGGCGGATATTCCAACGTGGAAATGAACGGGAAGGGTTTTCTGCGCCGATGAAACGCCGTGGGTGTTCGTGGCTCCAGACATGATTGGTATGAATAACCCATGCCGAACACGATTAACAATGGCGAATATGCCGACCTGGCATCGGCGAGGGACCGGACGCGTCCGGTCGGCAGAGCCGCTCGAGGCTCAGATTTTTGAAACCCGATTCCAGCGTTGGCCGTTTGGCCTGAGAGTCGATTGAGATTAAATCCTATTCACGAAATGAAAACCCTGAAGCCTTGCCTTGCCGCCCTCCTCCTGTTGATTTCGAATGCCGTTGCGTCTGCCGCCTCCGCCGCGCCGGGCGAAAATTGGCCGCAATGGCGCGGGCCGCTCGCCAACGGGATTTCCCCTGCGGGAAAACCGCCGGTGGAATGGAGTGAAACCAAGAACATCAAGTGGAAGGCGGCGTTGCCGGGCCGAGGAATGGCGACGCCGACGATCTGGGGCGATCAGTTGTTCGTGCTGACGGCGGTTCCTTTCGGAGAAAAACGCGAAGCCTCCGCGCCGACGTTTCGCCCGGGAGCGCCGCGCAAGGGCGGCGTCGATCGCACGGGCGGTCGGCGACGCGGCGGCCGCTCCGGCGGTTTCACCATGAGCCAGGCTCCGACTCAATCTCATCGATTCGTGACCCTGGCTTTGGATCGCAACACGGGGAAAACGATCTGGCAAAAGACCGCGCGCGAAGAATTTCCGCACGAGGGGCATCACCGCGATCATGGCTTTGCCTCTTCCTCGCCGGTGACCGACGGCGAGCTGTTGTTCGCGCACTTCGGTTCGCGCGGGTTGTATTGCTACGATCTGAACGGCGAGCTGAAATGGGACAAGGATCTGGGCGACATGCGCACGCGAGCGGGCTTTGGCGAGGGCGTCTCGCCGGCGTTGGCTGGCGACCGGCTCATTGTCAACTGGGACCATGAGGGGCAGTCCTTCATCGTGGCGCTGGACAAGCAAACAGGCCGTGAGATTTGGCGGAAGAACCGGGACGAGCAAACCTCATGGACAACGCCATTCATCGTCGAAATCGAAGGGAAGAAACAGGCGATCGTCGCCGGCACGAAAAAGACGCGCAGTTACGATGTGGAATCGGGAGAAGTCGTGTGGGAAGCTTCGGGGCAGACCGCAAATATGATTCCAACGCCGGTTGTCGGTCATGGCTTGGTCTTCCTTGCGAGCGGCTTTCGCGGCAACGCGCTTCAGGCGATTAAACTGACGGCCAAAGGCGACGTGTCTGGAACGGGCGCCATTGTCTGGCGGCATGACCGGGGAACTCCCTACGTGCCCTCGACGCTGTTGTCCGGCGAGCGGTTGTATTTTCTCAAGGGCAACGACGCGATGATCTCATGCTTTGCGGCGCCGACCGGCAAGGCGCATTACGAGGAGGAGCGATTGGAGGGTTTGCGCGGCGTTTACGCCTCGCCGGTCGGAGCGAACGGATACGTCTATATCCTGGGGCGGCAGGGGGCGTCGGTCGTGATCAAGGATTCTCCGGAATTGACGATCGTTGGCCGGAACAAACTGGACGACCGATTCGATGCGTCGCCTGCGATCGTTGGAAATCATCTCTATCTTCGAGGGCACAACAATCTTTATTGTATTGTGGAGAAATAGGGGCGCGCGCACGAGGAGAGGGATGACGCCGTCGGTGTGTCGGAGCCATGAGGGGCGCGCTTCTGATGACTGGATGTTTGGAGTTCGCGATATTCGCCTAAGTGAGCCGATTTCCACCGGATCCACGACGTCAGAGCATGGATTGAGATCTCCCGATATTGCTTCAAAAGGACCCATTTTTGTCAGTTTCATTGTCTTGCTGTCGGCTCCTCGTTCGTTAGGGTGATGGAATCCAGCTTACAGCGGCTGGAATTGATTGTGATGAGTCGCACCAACCGCCTTGAAATTTGTCTGAAATCGCTCCGATTTCTGGCGGTGGCGCTTGCGGTTATCCCCCTTATTTTCGCCAGTTACGGCCAGTCTGTCACGGACGATTTTATGTCGATTGAGGGACTTGATCCAGGTCGGACGACGGCGGAATGGAACGCCGGCGAAAGCGTCCTTCATCTGGCTTCGATTCGCGCTCGCACGGACGGAGTCGGCGGCCCGTCGAGATCCCTGGGTGAGGTTTTGACGAATTTCACTTCAGTCGCGGTCGCGGATCTAAATGGCGACGGCCGCCTCGACTTCGCGGTCTCCACCTTTCACTCCACAAATCGGGTCTATTTAAATCAAGGCGATTCGGGGGGAGGCGTGACATTCAACGCGCGAGATTTGGAACTTTTCGACGAACCGACCTATCGAGTTGTTGTTGGCGATGTCAACGGCGATGGGGGCGTCGACATTGTCGCCGCAACGGACGGATTGAATCGAATCTTTCTGAACAACGGAACGGCCGATCCCTTTGGAGCCGTGCTGCCATTTAATATTTCGTCGGACCGGCAGAACACACGGGCACTGGCCCTGGGCGATGTCGACGGCGACGGCGATATTGATTTGATCGCCGGCAACATGGGGTTGGGGAACAAAGTCAACCGCCTGTACTTGAACAACGGCTCCCTGGATCCGTTTCGCGGAGTTGAAGGCATGGATGTATCGCCGGTTCTCGAATCCACAATGGGCCTTGCGCTGGGCGATGTGGACGGCGACGGAGATCTGGATCTGATCGCCGCCAACGCCCGGGAGGACGTGGAAGGGCAAACGGGGATGGATGGGACGAGCCGCCTGTATCTGAATCAGGGCGGCGGAACCAATCCCTTTTCCGGTTCGCCGGGGACGCCGATTGGCACACTGCCGGATCTGGGCAGGGATGCGCAATTGATGGATCTCAATGAGGACGGATTTCTCGACATTCTGCTGACCCGCGAGAACGGCAGTCTCTTTATTCTCCACAACGGGACCGGCGATCCTTACGGCGGCGCAAAGGTTTTCGGGCTCAATCCCCCCAACGCCGTCGCGAGCCAGGCCGTGGATTTTTCCCTGGACGGTCGGTTGGATGTAATCGCCGTTTCGGGGTCGCACGCGTCGGAGGTCTCATTGAACAACGGCACGACCGCGCCCTTTGCGCCTCCGTTGGACCGGGTGGTGATCGGGGGGCACGGGGGAGAGGGGGATTTGGGATCGTCTCATCGCGGCGTAGGGGTTGGAGACTTTGACGGGGATGGGGATGTGGACGCCGTGTTGGCGCACTCCGTGGTGTACGGGCATAGCCAACCGCTCTTTCTGTTGGATAACCGGGCGGCGGTCACGGAATCGCCCGAAACGGAGGCGACGACAACGCTCTATCGCGCGCATCTTGGAAGAGTCGAATCCCGTCGGATCAATGACGCGGGCGCCCTGGTGAGGCGGGCCACGCTGACGGCGGACTTCGACGCTCCGTTGCATACGAGCGTCGATTTCTTTCTGAGCAATGACGGAGGAAGGCAGTACTTTCTCGTGCTGCCGGGGGCTGAATTCGTTTTTTCAAAGCCGGGCGCAGACCTGCGCTGGAAGGCGCAAATGAATTCCCTGACTCCGATCGCGTCGCCCACTTTGCGATCGGTGACGGTCGCGGCTGAGGGCCTGACGGGGCCTCCTGTCTACGAGGGATTTCAGTATCGCGTTGGCGACGCCCTGAGCGGCAAAGGCGGCGGGTTGCAACCGGATGAAACCGACGGCCGCGGATTTGCTCCGGGAAGCGTCTGGTCGGCGGTGGACGGGGACGACGTGAATCATCTCCAATTGAATTCGTCGCCCGCCGACGGAAATCTGATTTGCGCGGGCGCTCGACTGGAGAGGGAGCCGACCAGCGCCCTGAGCGGCGGTGTTTCGCGGGAGCTGGATCCGGCGGTCGCGACCAGCTTGACCGCCGGCGGATCGACGCTGTGGTTTAGTTATCGGGTAGGGCTGAACTTTCAGCAGGAACCCAGTTACTTCGCCTTGTCCGAAGGCGAGGTGAGGTTGGTCAACAACCAGGCCTTGTTCGGCGGGGCGGCGGTGGGCGTGCGGCACGGTCATACTCAGGGCGCAACAAGTGAGGCAATTCAACTGGCGGCCTTCGATGGAACCCTCGGCGCGAATCCGGCGCAACCGAACGCGACGGCTTTTTCAGCGGCGGGCTTCCCGGGGTTGAGCGGCACGGAATCGAGGCTGATGTTGGGGCGCATCGACTGGAGCGTGAATGGCGTTGGCCACCGCATGGCGCTCTACCAGCTTCCGTTGGACCAGTCGTCGCTCGCGGAATTCGATCTACTGACCGAGCCGGGCATCGAGCTGACATTCGATCATGCCGACCCGTCGGCGTTGCGGCACGTAAGCTTTCTCAGCTATGCCAAAGACCACATCGACGAGGTTCGCATGTCGGATCGGTTTGAGGACGTCTTGCTGGGCATCGGGGTCCTTCGCACACCGCGATTTGGCGCGGACAAGACGCTGATTGTGGGAACGGAGAACGTCACTCTCGGCTGGGACGTCCCGGAGGCGCCCGAAGGCTCCACTTTTCAAATCGAATCAAGCAATCCCGCGTTCGTCGGAACGGTCGGCATTCCCGATGTCGCGCGCGGTCGGGTGGTCGTGTCCGCCAACGGGGCGATGGGATCGACGGTCCTGACGTTGGAGGCGCGCGACAGCGCCGGAACTCTGATTCATACGGCGCAGTTGATTTTGCGATCAGCGCCGCTGGAAATTCACGTTTCGCCGGCAGCCGGCAGCCGGCAGCGACGCCGGCGCGGGCGCCATGGAGACTCCGCTGAAGACTGTGGCCGAGGCCCTGAGGCGTGGCGTTGCTCCTGGCGATTCAATCGTCCTGCGAGAAGGAACATACGAGGAGGCGATTCGCCTGCGCGGCTTGAAGGGCGAAGCCAACGCTCCCGTCACGATCCGCGCCCAACGCGGAGAAAAGGTCGAATTTAATGGGACCCGGAGTCTGAAGGAATTAACGGGAGTGGGCGGAAGGTGGATTCGACACAGCGGCGAGATTTTCCGGATCCAACTGACCGAGGATATCTGGCAGCTGTTTGATGATGATGAGGAGATGGTTCCAGCGCGTTGGCCCAATGCATTTTTTCATGACGATTCGATCTACGATCACACGCGCTGGGCGGCGGGCGACGCGCACACGACGCCTGCGGGCGTCATGCAGAGTCTCGCAGTGATCCCGCCAGTCGATATCGTCGGAGCCAGCGCCATTTTGAATATCGGGAGTTGGAAAACCTGGGCGAGGAAAGTCACGTCCCGCAATGGGGACCAATTCACCTTTGAGCCGGCGGTCGACGCGGAATCGATTCAGAGCCGGGAAAACCGATTCTTTCTGGAGGGCAAGTTGGAGTTTCTCGACGCGGAGCGAGAATGGTATTTCGACCGGGAGACCAGGATTCTTTATTTATGGGGAGAGGGCGGCAGTGAGCCGTTTGGGGATATTCGATGCAAGGTGCGCAGCTATGGCTTGCGGGTCGAGAACTCGGAGCATGTCATCGTGCGCGGAATCAATTTCTTCGCCTCGACGTTTAGCGTCAGCGACAGCCAGTTCATCGTCATTGAAGACTCGGTGTTGTCGCATCCCCATACCAGTCGCCGCATGTTGGGCGATCTGGACGGGGAGTATCTGACGACGCTGAACAAGGACACGTTTCGCTTCAGCCCGAGCTACAGCGTGCTGCGGAATTGCGTCATCAAGCACACCGACGGCCCCGCGATCCAGCTGTCAGGCATTGGCAATACAATCGAGAATTGCCTGTTCCATCATATCGACTGGTCGACCGCGCATGGCGACAGCAAGCCGATCGGCTCGGACCAGTGCGCGGAGTTTCTGTTTCGCCGAAACACGATGCACACGACGGGAGGGGCGGAGGGAGTCAGCGGCGGATTCGCGGCGGATAATCTCTCGCACGTTGGCGACTTCACCACAAATGGCGACGGCTGGCTGGAAGCGCCGGCGATTTCCTGCGACGAGGTTTATCCCAATATTTTTGAGCTGAACGATCTCTATAACATGGGGACGATTCAGAGCGATGGGGCGCACATTCAATTTAATCCGGCGGGCATGCCCGGCGCGATTGTCCGCTACAACTGGGCGCACGATTCGGACAAGAACGGGCTGCGATTTGATGGCGGCGGCGGCTGGCCGGTCACCCCGGGCGTCAATGGGACGATGCATCACAACGTGGTCTGGAACACCCGGAAAATCTCCGTCAAAGGCGATTCGCATTTCGTTGTCAACAACACCTCGGTCGACGGTTCCCAGCCGGATATCATCATCTACAATCAGGAGAACTTTAACGGATTTAATACGCGAACCGTGGTCGCCAATAATGCGGCGGACCAGATCACGTCCAGTAATTCCGGCGTCAATGGAGTCTTTCCCGGAATCGCGGATGGGAACTACATCGGCGAACGCGACGGCGAAATCGTGCGGAAGAATCTGATGGATTTTCCGCAGCGGGACTTCCGACCGAAACCCGGCAGTTCGCTGGTGGACGCCGGGACCGTGATCGATGGGTTTGAGCCCGGTGATTTTGCGGGAGCGGGGCTGCCATTCGGAAATGTTCAGGCGCACGCGAGGGCATTGACCGGCGGCTTCGTTGGCGCGGCGCCCGATATTGGCGCCTACGAATTGGGCGCAGATGAATATTGGATACCCGGACGACGCGGACGGCGCGCGAGTCGGCCGATTCCCAATCTCCGAGCGGTGGATCAGCCAGTCGATCGGGACCTGATCTTTCTGCTCGGATACGGGGGGATCGATGCGGACATCTATCTCGGCGAAAGCCCGTCTGCGGTGGTCCTGGCGACGCGCAGTTCGACGGAGTTCAAGGCGACGCTGTCAGATCCGAACAACGTATATCGACCGGCGCAACTGGAGGCGGGGCGAACCTATTTTTGGAGGGTTGATACCGTCACTTCTACCGAGACGGTCAAAGGCGAAATCTGGAGCTTCTCGACCGTGCCCGCGCCGGGACTCAACGAACGTCGGCAGAGCGATACGATTGACCTTCCCGAGGCTCCGCCAATTCTGGGTTACAGCGCCATCGAGGCATTTCCTGGGCTGGGGTTTGTGGCGCCGATCGCGATGGCCACGCCTGCCGGGGAGACGAACCGTTTGTTCGTGGCCGAGCGCGGCGGTGTTGTCTCGGTGATCCCCGACCTCACCTCACCGACCCGCTCGGTGGTGATGGATATTTCCGAGCATGTGGACCTCTCTGGAGAGGGCGGTCTGCTGTGTATCGCGTTTCATCCAGACTTCGCGGTGAACGGATATTTCTTTTTGTACTATTCGACGATCGCCGATCCGGGCGCGTCTTTGCACCAGCGCGTTTCGCGTTTTCAGATCTCGTCCGGCGATGGAAACGTCGCCGATCCCGCCACCGAGATCGTGCTCATCAGCCAGAAGGACAATGGGGTCGATCACAACGGGGGCGATCTTCAATTCGGTCCCGACGGCTACCTCTACATCTCCGTCGGCGATGGCGGCGGGGAGAATGATCAACACAACAACAGCCAGACGGTGATCAAGGATTTTATGGCCGGCATTCTGCGCATCGATGTCGACAGTTTACCCGGCAGTCGTCCGCCAAATGTTCATCCGGCGGCGATAGGCAACTACAGCATCCCACCGGACAATCCTTTTGTCGGGCTGAACTTCATCGACGGGGCGACCGTCAATCCCGCGACCGTGCGCACGGAGTTTTGGGCGACCGGATTGCGCAACCCTAGGCGGATGTCCTTCGATCCCGCGACGGGCCTGCTTTATACCGGAGACGAGGGGCAGGGCGCGCGCGAGGAGATCAATATCATCGAACCCGGCGGTAACTACGGTTGGGCGGTCCATGAGGGGACGATCGCGGGGCCAAGGCCGGACAAGTGGCGGGCTTTCGTGGATTATCTGCCGCCGATTCAGGAATACGAACCCGGTTTCGGTCCGAAGCAGGGCTCGTCCGTCACGGGCGGACTTGTCTACCGGGGACTGCGATTTGCCGACCTGCACGGGAGCTACATCTTCAGCGATTTTGTCAGCGGTAACATCTGGGCTCTGCGCTACGAGACCGATGCCGTGTCCACCAATGTCGTCCCCTTCGAGCGCATTGGCGGCGAGGCCGGAATCGTCGCTTTTGGACGCGATCCATTTAACGGCGATGTGCTGATGGCCGACATGGAGGACAACAAGATCCGGCGGCTGACCCGCGACGGCGGAATTGAGGGAGCTCCCTTTCCGCCCACGTTGGCGGACACCGGGATCTTCCGCGACACCGCGTTGCTGGAGGTCAATCCGGGCGTGGTTCCCTACGACGTCAACGTGCCATTCTGGTCCGATCACGCGATCAAGCGACGCTGGTTTTCGATTCCCGAGGCGAGTCTTCGATTTGGCTTCAACGAGGAGGGCAACTGGCATTCCCCGACAGGCGCGGTTTGGATTCAGCATTTCGAATTGGAGCTGGTGGACGGAGATCCTTCGTCGCGCAAGCGGCTGGAGACGCGCTTGCTCGTGCGCGACACCAACGGCGTGTATGGCATGACCTATCGATGGGGCGCTTCGACCGGCATCGCCACGCTTGTGCCGGACGAGGGGATGGATGAGGAATTCGAAATTCGCAATCCCGATGGAACCCTTCTACGCGCGCAGACGTGGCGCTATCCGGCGCGCACGGAATGCATGGCCTGCCATACGAAGGCCGCCGGCTCTGTGCTGGGATTCAACACGACGCAGTTGAACAAACTTCACGATTACGGGGCGGGACCGGAGAATCAGATTTCAGCCTTGAATCGAGTCGGCTACCTGACCGGGGCGCCGGATGATCCCGAACCGTTGCCGCGACTGGCCGCGGCCGCCGATACGAGCGCCAGCCTCCAGCATCGCGGGCGGTCTTATCTGGCGTCGAATTGCGCGCAGTGTCATCAGCCCGGCGGCACGGGCGGCGCGGATTGGGACGCGCGCTTCACCACTCCCTGGTCCAACGCGGGCATTCTTGACGGCATGCTCGCAAATGATTTTGGCGATTCGGACAACCGCCTTCTGTCGCCGGGATCGGTCGCCAATTCCATGACGCATTCCCGTATTGGCGCGTTGGACGAAACGCGCATGCCGCCCCTGGCCAGTTCCGAGCTGGATGCCGCCGGGCTCGCCCTGCTCGCCGATTGGATCACTGCGACCCCGACCTTTTCCATCGACCCCATTACCGATTTGGACGGCGACACCGCGACCTTGAACGCCACGGTCAATCCCAACAATCACAGCGAGACTCGTGTCTGGATCGAATGGGGGCCGACCATGGCGTATGGCAATTCGACTCGGGTGCGCCACCTGGGGCACGCGGCCGCGGATAACGCCATTTCCGAAAAGCTCTATGGCCTCGCGATGGGTGGGAACTACCATTACCGGTTGGCGGTTTCGAACGGGTTTGGAGTTCGCTACAGCGTTAACCAGATATTCAACGCCCCGACGCCCAACACCAGCGCGCTGGTCTTTCGCGGTCGGTCGGGACGCCTGGTCTATCAGCCGGACGAATTGGGCGATCGCATTCTGGATTTTTCAGGGGTCGGGTTTCGGGGCCGCGGCGTTGTGTTGCCGGATGCGACCAGCCTCGTCGACGCCAACCGCATCTTCACCGTGAGTCCGGGCTCGGGGGATGATGAGGCGGCGATCCAGACGGTAATCGATTATCTTTCAACGAGGATTCCCGATGAAAACGGATTTCGCGGTGTCGTGCAGCTGGAGGCGGGCGAGTATGTGATTCCCAATCAACTAAGGATCCGCGCCGGGGGCATCGTCCTTAGAGGCGTTGGAGACGGACCGGCCGGGACGATCCTGCGTTCCACGTCCACGGTGGGGCCGCCCAATCAAATCAGCCTGATCGAGGCCGGGGCGGCATCGGGCTCGCCGCGAATGGTGTCTGGAACGGAGCGCAATCTGATCGACAAATATGTGCCGGTCGGCGCGAAGAGTTTTCGGGTGGATTCCACCGATGCATTCGCGGTTGGCGACGAGGTGATCGTGCATCGTCCCAGCACGGCGGCATGGATCAGCGACCTAGGGATGGACAGAATTCCTCCTCGCGGCGACGGCGGCACGGTCACCCAATGGGCTCAGGGATCGAGAGATCAGCTTTACGAACGGGTGATCACGCGGATCGAGGGCGACCGCATCTTCATCGATACGCCGTTGCCAAACTCCTTTGAGCAACGCTATGGCGGAGGCACGATTTATCGATACACCTTTACCGAGCGAACGGAGCAAATCGGCATTGAAAATCTTCGAGGTGTGTCGGCGTTCGCGTCCGATGCCGATGAAAACCACGCGTGGACCTTTATCGAACTGAATCGTGCAAGGAATTGCTGGGTGCGGAACATTACCGCGCAGCATTTCGGTTTCAGCGCGGTTCTGCTCGGCACTCGGGCCGTTCAGGTGACCTGCGAGGATCTGGTCAATCTGGATCCCAAATCGATTATCTCCGGCGGGCGGCGATACGCGTTCAATAATCAGGGCCAGTTGAATCTGATGACGCGCATGATGTCGGAAAACGGCCGGCACGACTTCGTCAACAATTCCCCCTCGCGCGGTCCGAATGTTTTCTTTGACGGCATGGCGGCCAATCAATTTGCGGAGTCGGGCCCGCATCAGCGTTGGTCGACCGGGACGCTCTACGACAACCTGGTCGTGGAGCATGAGTTGGCGGCGTACAATCGGGCGAATTTTGGCACGGGGCACGGCTGGTCGGGCGCCAATATGGTGTATTGGAACTGCGAGGCGACGGGGTTCCGGGTCGAGAGTCCGTTCACGGCGCAGAACTGGGTTGTGGGAGGAATCGGAACGCAGATCGATCACCCCGACTTTCTTAACGGCCCGCTCGGTGTGTTCGACTCTCATGGCCAACGCGTCTGACTCGTCGACACGTTCAACAATCCTCGGGACAGCCTCTACCTCGAACAGTTGAACGAGCGCCTTGGCCTGCCATTGGGTGAAACACGCGAATATGTCCTGGGCGACTTCGACGGCTTCACGCATGACGGTCCCGGCAGTGTGGATGACGTTCCGGTTGCTCCGGACTGGTTGGCGATCGCCCAGTCGATCGCGGCCAATGGCTGGACGCTGGCGGGCTTCGATGAGACCGGCGCGACCGGGAATCAGGCGACGCCGTTCACCTTTGATTTCGCGCTCGCCTCCGACGAACGGGTCGTCGCCGCGACGTTGACGCTTTCCATGCGACGCCTGGGCGGTTCAACGCGTGACGACTTCCTCTGGCTTGAAAGCGCGGGGCGACAGATTTCCTTCGCGGGACTGGGGTTGGGCGATGTGGAATTGCCAAGTACGGTCGGTCAGGCAGTCGTTATCGAGATCCTCGGCGCGGATTTGGATCTGCTTCAGGATGGCCGCTTGAACGTGCTCGTCGCGGAGGACGAAGCGATCGACTGGGCGACGTTGAGCGTCACGACCGATCGAACGGAGCTTGATTTGATTGAAGACCAGGGCGGGTTTTCGATTACGGAGAACAGCCCGATCGGAACCAGCGTGGGGTTTGTCTCCGCGCTCGCAGGCCAGCGGGATTTTGCCATTGTCGGCGGTAATGTGAATGGAGCCTTTCTCATCGATCGCGAGTCCGGCGAGATCACGGTTTCGGACTCAAGCGCGTTGGATTACGAAACGACGCCGCGTTTCGATCTCAGGGTCGAACTGCGGGAGATCAGCGGGTTTGTGGAGAATCCTTTTACGGGAGTCGCTGGGGCGGAATTCGGTCTCGACACCGCGAACCGATCGGCGTTGGCCGTCGGAGACATTGACGGAGACGGGCTCCCCGATCTGGTGGTTGGGAATCTCAGCGAACCTAATCGCTATTTTCTGAACAACGGCACGGCGGACGCCTTCGGCGGGGTCGCCGGCGTGGAGGTGAGCCCAGAGGCCGGGCAGACCCAGGAGTTGCTGCTTGAGGATTTTGATCGCGACGGGGATCTGGATCTTTTCACGCTGAATGCGCCCGGCACGGTTTATCTCTATTTGAACAATGGCGGACCCGCTCCATTTGCCGGAGTCGCCCCGCGCGTCATTTCCGGTCTTGGAAATCCGTTTTCCGCGGTGGCTGCAGATTTCAATGGCGATGGCTTCAAGGATCTGGCGGTGTCCGACCCGTCGAAATTGACGGTGAACATCCTGCTGAACAACGGCACGGGCGATCCCTTTGCGGGCGTGGCGGCGTCCTCGTTGGAAGGGCCGAGCATCAACGCCCTGAGATTGGTTGTCGGCGACGTGGATCTGGATGGCGACTTTGATCTGGTCGTTGGTCAGGCGAATGGGCCGACGAGACAGGATCGGTATTATCTCAATGGCGGCGGGGGAACCCCCTTTTTAGGCAGCCCGGGATTTGCACTGTCGGCGGATAGTCTGGCGACCTTCGGCGTCACGCTCGCGGATCTGGACGGCGATGGAGATTTGGACTTCCTCTCAGGCCAGGTGGAGGGGCCGGTTCGAGTGCG
>JBLHKZ010000128.1:0-15847 GCA_047618185.1 Limisphaerales bacterium | reverse complement strand
ACAAATGGCGCGTGTAGTTTGCAAATTCGAAAGTTTTTGTTCAAAATAGTTTTCACCGACTCACAACTGGAATTTCACTACCGGGATTGCCGCCTGCAAGGCTCCCATCAATATGCCCGGTGATACTGTAATTCGTCATCAAAATTTGCTGAATCCGATCGATCTCGCCGGATTCTTCGGCGTTTCACGATGCTAACGTCGCGCTCTAACGGAATTGTTTCTCAATTGTGAAAACAACGACGTTCTCTTCGTAGCTGTTCCCCACCACTCCCCCATCGCGATTTTCGTAGCTGTAAACCAACCTGCCCGTGAGGCTTTCACTAAACTTATGCCCCATGGCGAGTCGCGCAGTCCAAAAGAGTGAGTCGCCCACAGTCGGGTCCTCTTCATTTATCTGCGTGCGAACGACCTGGCCAACAATATCTGTTTTGGGGCTGATCTGAAAGAGCAGCCTCGCGCCAACAGCCCATTGAGAGCTGGTCATCAGATTGTTGTCAAGATCCTCGAAGGAAATCCATCGCGCAAAGATTTGCCCGGATAGATCGGGACCCAGAATCTGCGTGATTCCATATGAAAGGACCTCAACCAGGTCGCTATTCGGCTCGGGGCTCGAAACCTGCCGGCTGAACGTGAGATTCTGGGTCGTGTAGGGCCCGGCAGCGTGATTGAAGTTAATTTGCCAGATTAAATTCTCCTGGCTGCTGCGGCCGGCTTTGGACCAACCGGCGGAACCAAGGAAATCCAATTGATCGGTGACCGGGCCAAAGACTCCACCCGCCGCGATCTGATCCACTCCCTTTCGATTGCTGACGCGTTGAATCCGATACGATGCAAAAGGCTTGAATCGCATGTTCTCACGTTGATTGATGGCGATCACGCCCGCCGCATCGATATTCGCCGGCACTGCCTGGCTATTGTCAAAATACCATTGGTCTGTGTGACTGGCGAATAGGGTCATCCGGGTGTTCGTTGGCACGGTCCGCGTTGCGGACAGACCAACTAGATTTCGAACTATCAAAGACCGAGTATCCAACTGCTGCGCCGTATCCAATTGTGTCGTCCGGCCCGACCGACTCGTCGTCGACGCGCCATTGCCGCCGAATCGATACCTGCCAGCTCGGTCCTGTTCATTAAATGCGATCGGCTCGGTAACGATAAGCTCGTCTGCGAACTCACCGCGTATTCCAAAAAATCCGTCCGTGAAATCCGCGGACAAATCATCGATGAACTGCATGTCCCACTTACTGAGGACGAAATCGTAGACGAACTGCGCGCGGAAAGGAATACGGCCGCCAGCGGCGCCAAAGCGGGCATTAATCGGATCGAAGAGTCCAAATCCGTCGAGCCCGGCTTTATTCTGGAACGGCAGCCAGATGGCCGCGCCGCGAATCGCGAATTGGAGCCCCTCATTCCATTGAATCAATCCTCGAAATTCCAGGCGCGCGACGGAAATGATACCGGACTCGCGATTCACACTGCTCCGATTCTGGTTGTCCGTCCAAAGCACGGAGCCCGACAGCGGGCCGACATCCATATAGAAGCGCCCTAGCTTGATCATCGCATCGCTCGGTGAGAACCCGCGAGTGACGAAGGGAAGCGAAGCGCCTGAACTCAACAACCCGCCCGGAAGTCCGAACGTCAGCGTGCCGCCAGGCCCCACCTTGGGGCTTTGGGTGCCTCCCAGGACGCGTTGGTTACGAAAGACGTTTTCATACGGCATTCCCGTATCTCCCACAATACGAGAAACCGGAATCCCGCCTTCGCTGACATCCACTTCGCCGCCCGATTGAGCGCTGACGCTCCACGCCATCAGCCAACAGCTGATCAGCAGGACCACCAGACAAAATCGGGTTTTCAAGCGGCTCATGTATAAATCAAAATGTCGACGCGGCGCGAAGGCCCCAAAGGGAACTAGAACCCGTCCTGTCCTCTATCGGGACATGGTGGGTGAATCACTGGACAGCCCAACGCTGGGTGATTTCACGGCCGCCTATTTTCGTCACATGATGTCAATTTAGCAAGGATCGTCCCGCAAAAAAAACCGTCTCACGGCATCAATCCTTTGATTGCACCGCGATTTGTCACCTGTTTGTGATCTCATTCGCGCCGCTACGGCCAGGTCACTTGTTGCGAACTTTGCGTGCGAAGAAGAATTCCGGCGAGCTTTCTGCCTTTAAGGAGAAGGGAAGGTAAAACAACAATCCAAGCGCAGGCAGGCAAATCACAAGTGTGATCCAGAAGACACGCTGCCACAGGTCGAACGGACGACTCATGATGCTGAAGACCGCGCAAACCACGACTGCGGTCCAGACCAATATCAGACACGCCAAAACCTGATAATCGAACTTGATCGATTCCCAACTAAATTTGTAGAAAAACTCGAGCATACGTTTTTAAAGAGCGTGAGAGCATACAGCGCCCGTCAAGTGGCATCCAGCAAGTTCCTATTGATCGACACCCGCGCCACGGATGCCATGGTGTCGAGTAACACCACGACGCGATCTCGATCCGATGTCTGACGGTCGAAAACCGCCTCCATTCCTTCGTAGGGTCCGGCCAGAATTTGCACCGATTCGCCCTTTTTGAAGTCTGCGTCTGCCAAGTCAACGACATCATCGACGCAGCGACGGCGAATCTCGTCAATAATCGCCAGCGGAACTGATGCGGCGGAGCCTCCAAACGATACAATTCCGGAGACGCCGCGGGTCGCCTCAATCGACCGAAAACTTGCCTCGGTGGGATGCTTAAAAAACAGATAGCGCGAAAACAGCGGGACTACTTTCCACCGAACTTCCGTTCCCCGAAGTCGTTTTTGTTTAATTTTCGGCAGAAACGACTCAATTCCCTGCCGTTCAAGATGGGTCCTGGCAAACTCCTCCCTCCGCGGCTTGGTGCGCAAACAGAACCAGGATTCCTCGACGTTTGCGGATTCTGGGCCGTCATTCCCTTCGCTTTTCACGGAGCCGGTTTCAGAATAGACCGCCCGTTCGACGATTGAATCGCATTTTTGTCCCACGGTAGTCAAGTGGCCAACCTAGCCCTTTTTCAATTGAATTATCAAGAACCTAACCCTCGCATCGAGACGACATTAAGGGCGCCCTCGTCATGGCGCCTCCCGTTAGGGCAATTCGCCGATCACTTCCAAGGCGCCAATATGTGGAACCTCGTCAGCTGTCATTTTTCGAGCCCGCGAGCTCTGATGCGGCGCATAAACTGCCCCCAAGGGATGCTCGGCAAATCGGCGCGGATCCAAAACGCTGCCAGCCCGGACCGCTGAAGCTCCGGCTCGTAGACGGAAATCGTTCGCTGATAGATCGACGAATCCCGGGTCCGAACCAGCGAGATTGGACTTTGAATCGCCAGCCGGGCGTTCGCCTCGCCGCATCACCCATCCCTGTTTGAACCAGTTCTTGTTTAGAAAAACAGTTCCATCTTTCGCCAAGATCGACAGATTTCGCCCTGGACCCGTGACGTAAATCAGATTGTTTCGGCAATCGACACGCTCACGACCACTCGAAAGCTTGAACAAAGTCGTCGTGCTTTTGCGCCGTGAAACCACCGTATTGTTGAAGAAATGTAGAATCCCGGGCCGATACCAGTCGAGCTTCCCGCTATCCCCGCCAAAATGGACGATCTGGTTATTGTCCGTCCCGTCGGGCTCGATCAGGACGTTTCCGTAAACATAGGCGCGTTGATACCGCGGATCGGAACGCAGGCGTTGGCTGTCCTCCGCATCGACGAGATCAAGCTGGCGGTTGCCTCCCTCAATCCAATTGTGGCGAATTACCGTCCCCGCCGATCGGTCCTTTAAATTATTTCCCCGGCAACCCGCCCGCAAAGGTCCGTAGCGATTAAACTGAAATGTGATTCCTGCGGCGGCGGTGTAGCTATTGTGCTCGTAGGCGCTGCCCTCAATTCCATTGTCATGGATCCAGCATTTCTCGATCAGGATCTCACTCGATTCCGCGGACACGAGGAGCCCATTACCGCTGTCGCGCAAGGTGCAGCCCCGTATCGTGATCTGCTCGCCCTTGGAAACAAAGATCGCCGCGGCGTTCTTTGAATAGCTCAATTCCCCCTGCCGGCCAGTGAACGAATAGGGCGGCCGCGCTCCCCGAATATCCAATCTCTCGATGACAATATGCGCCGGCATCAGATCTTTCGGCCGATTCGCTCCGCCAATCCGGATGACGCCGCGCGCCTCATGCCAGAAATTCAGTTCCTTGCGCGTGGTGGCGCCGCGGCCGTCAATCACCGGCAACTGTCCGCCCGGCCCCGGATACCCACGAACGACGATCGGCTGTTCCTCGGTGCCGCGTCGACAGATCACCCACTTCGAACGATAGGGTTCCTTACGCCAGTGGATTTCCACTTCATCGCCCGGCAACAACGACTCCCAGGGAACTTCGTCCACTTCCGAATGACTTTGCCCCGGCCCAACGCCGTAGCGCGCCGCCGACGATGATTCAACGAGCAGCGCTAGAAACACCAGCATCGCAAGGATCGCGCGGCGATTAACGGGAGAAACAGTTTGGTTAAACATACTCGGGTTCTTTTCGGACTTCCGGGAGACAACCGAGATTCACCTTCGACGCAAATCCAACGCAACAACGAATTCGGATTGAATCGGCTTGCGCGCCGCATCGGGCATCCATACTTTCCAGAGCTTATGCGATTCGGATTGATTCTGGCGGCGATCGCCGTTGGCGCGCTTTCCGCCTGCTCCACGTTTCACTCACCCTCTACGGACACTCAGCCGTCGCTTGTCAACGCCCAGAAGCGCGCCGCAAAATTCGACAGCCTGCTGACGATCCCTATCTTTGAGACAACCCCGGCTCAGATCCAGGCTTCCGTCGATCTGGCGATCGCCAAAGCCGACAGCGCCCTCGACCAAGTTGGAAAACTGCCGCCCGATCAGACGACATTCGAAAACACGATTCGCGCGCTCGACGACATCGGTTACGACGCGATGACCGTCGCCAATCGAATCTACCTCCTCAAGGAAACCAGCCAAGACCCGGAGCTGCGGGACGCGGCTACCGAAGCGACCAAGCGCTTTGAAGCCTGGTCCGTCGGGCTCGACTATCGCGAGGATGTTTACAAAGCCGTTCGAGCCTACGCCGACTCGAACCCGCAACTTTCAGGCGAATCGCAGAGACTCTTCGAAGAAACGCTGCGCGACTACAAACGCGCGGGCCTGAGCCTCGCCAAGCCGGAGCGCGACGTAATCGAAGCCCTGCGAAAGAAACTCGCCGGATTGACGACGGATTTCCGGACGCATGTCACCAAGGCGCGCAAGCCGATGACCTTCACCAAAGCCGAACTCGCCGGAGCGCCCGAGAGCTTTCTAGGTCAAAAGGGCGTCAAGACTGGCGACGACGAATACACCGTCATGGCCAACATCACCTTTCACTATCTGGTGGTGATGGAGAACGCGACCTCGGAAGCCACTCGCAAGAAACTGAAAATCGCCCGCTACACACTGGCCGAGAAAGAGAACGCCGCGCTGCTTCAACAGATCGTCCTGTTGCGCGACAACATCGCGCGCAAGCTGGGCTACGCAACTTGGGCCGATTACAAGACCGAGCCCAAAATGGCGAAGACGGGCGACGCGGCCATCCAATTCATCCGCGATCTCAAGGACGGCCTCCAGCCCAAGCTCGCCACCGAACTCAACGAATTCCGCAAACTCAAGGCTCGTGACACGGGCAACCCAAACGCGAAAATCAACATCTGGGACTGGCGCTACTACAGCAACCAGTTGAAGAAGGAAAAATACACCGTCGACACCGAAAAACTCCGCGTTTACTTCCCCTACAAAAAAGTCCTTCAAGGCATGTTCGACATTTACGAACATTGCTTCGGACTCACGATTTCACCAATCGATCCCGGCTACAAATGGGTCGCCGATCTCACATTGCATCTGATCTCGGATTCCGAAACCGGCGAGCCGCTGGGCCTGGTTTACCTCGACATGTTTCCACGCGAAGGGAAATTCAACCACTTCGCGCAGTTCGGCATCATCGAGGGCAAACGGCTTCCCTCGGGAGAATACCAACGCCCCACCGTCGCGCTGATTTGCAACTTTCCGCCCGCCGAAGCCGACAAGCCTTCGCTGCTTTCCCATGGCGAGGTCGAGACGCTCTTTCACGAATTTGGCCACGCCCTGCACTCCGTCCTGACGCGCGCGGAGTTCAGCCGTTTCTCCGGCACCAGTGTGCCGCGTGATTTTGTCGAAGCCCCCTCGCAAATGCTGGAAGCCTGGATCTGGGACAAATCCGTGCTCGATGCTTTCGCCGCGGACTATCGCGATCCCTCGAAAAAGATTCCCGAATCCATTCTCGCCAAAATGGAGGAGGCCAAACTCGCCACGATCGGAACCTTCTACCGACGCCAACTCTCCTTCGGCCTGCTCGATCTGGCTCTCCATTCTCAGATCAACTCCATGAACAAGGAGAACGCCGTTGAGCTTTCCAACAAGATTCTCAGCGACGTGTTCCTGCCCGTCCCCGAAGGCACCACCTTCGTAACCTATTTCGGGCATCTCATGGGCTACGATGCCGGCTACTACGGCTACGCCTGGGCCGACGCGATTGCCGCGGATATGGAGACGGTCTTCAAGGAGGCTCCCTACGGCTTTTACGACAAAGCAGCCGGCCGCCGACTGCGGGATGAGATCTACGCGCCCGGCGGCTCCAGAGATGTGGAAGAATCCATCCGAATATTTCTCGGCCGCGAACGGTCGATTGAACCGTTCCTGAAGAAAATTGGCATCGAAGGGAATTGACGCCCGCCCGATGAAGCGACAATCCATTCCGTTTCCAAAATTGACGCCGCGCCGCTTTGCCCACACGATCAGCCGCGCGAGTCCGCTGCAGGCCTGACAAGAACATGAAATTCAATGAGACACTAAGAGCTCTCCTGGGTGCGCTGTCCGTCGCTGCTGTTTTTGTGTTCTGCCTCTGGGCTCTTTCGGGCTTTGGCCATAGGGAATCCCGGGTCGAGGACGCCACGAAAAGAGGCATCCTTCTGTTGTCCAACGGCACGGAACCGGAGGATCTCGATCCGCATCTGGTCACAGGAATTCCGGAGCACAACATCATCACGTCGCTGATCGAGGGACTGGTTTCCGAAGACCTCGAGGACCTTCACCCTGTTCCCGGCGTCGCCGAACGCTGGGACATATCGGAAGACGGCACGGTCTACACCTTTCACCTCCGCTCCAACGCTCTATGGTCGAACGGAGAACCCGTCACCGCTCAGGACTTTCACAATTCCTTTAAGCGCATGCTGACGCCGGCCATGGCTTCGGAATACTCCTATATGCTGTATTCGATGAAAAACGCCGAGCCGTTCAACCTGGGGAAAATTGACGATTTTTCCCAGGTCGGGGCCCGGGTTATCGATGAGCGCACGCTGGAAATCACTCTCGAAAGCCCCACCCCCTATTTTCTCTCCCTGCTCAATCACTACACCTGGTTTCCTGTGCACCTCCCGACCGTCGCCAAATATGGCCCCGTCACCCAACGCGGCAACAAGTGGACACGGCCCGAAAACTTCGTCGGCAACGGCCCTTTTGTTCTCAAGGAGTGGCGGCTGAACGATGTCGTCATCGTTGAAAAAAGCTCCACCTACTGGGACGCCAAAAACGTCGGACTGAACGGGATTCACTTTCACGCCATTGACAAGGAAGACACCGAGGAGCGCAGCTTCCGCGCCGGACAACTCCACAACATCTACACCATGCCGCAAACCAAGATCGCGACCTACAAGCGCGACTATCCGCATCTGCTTCGGATCGAGCCTTACGCCGGCACCTACTTCTATCGAGTCAACGTCAATAAACCGCCCACCGACAATCCCCTCGTCCGCAAGGCCCTGATCATGGCCATTGATCGCGAGGCCATCGTGAAGAATGTCACTCGGGGTGGTCAGCTCCCTGGCTTGTTTTTCACGCCTCCAGGCACTGCGGGCTACACCGCCCGCGCCCGCATCTCATCCGATCTCGAAGCGGCGCGCAAGCTCCTCGCCAAGGCGGGCTATCCCAACGGCGAAGGTTTTCCAAAATTGGAGATTCTTTACAACACCAACGAAGGACACAGGAACATTGCCGAGGCCATCCAGGAAATGTGGAAGAAGTCGCTCAACATCGACGTGGTCCTGGTTAACCAGGAATGGAAGGTCTACCTCGCCGCGCAACGCCAGCTCGATTACCAGGTTTGCCGGGCCGGCTGGATCGGGGACTATGTCGATCCCAACACCTTCCTCGACATGTGGACATCCTGGAGCCAGCAGAACCAGACCGGCTGGTCCAACGCGGAATACGACGGCCTCATCCGCAAGGCGAGCCGAACCCAGGACATGAACGCGCGTCTGGAAATATTTCAGCAGGCCGAGGCCATCCTGCTCGACGAGGCCCCCATCATCCCCATCTACATCTACACCCGAGTCTATGCC
This sequence comes from Limisphaerales bacterium, assembly GCA_047618185.1. Lineage (GTDB taxonomy): Bacteria > Verrucomicrobiota > Verrucomicrobiia > Limisphaerales > JAYPEY01 > JAYPEY01. The sequence goes on along the minus strand of JBLHKZ010000128.1, from coordinate 7,390 downwards.
CTTCACCCCAGTGTCAAAGGCTGGCGCTCCAACATCCTGGACCACCACCCTTACAAGTATATCCGGCTCGACCCGTCAGTGTTCAAGAATCTCTGATACGCCCGACGCGCTCCACTCATGATTCGATTCATCCTCAAGCGACTACTGGAGACAGCGCCGGTGATGCTGACTGTGGCGACCCTCACCTTCTTCATGCTTCGCATGGCGCCCGGCGGCCCCTTCGACGACGACAAGGTTGTGTCACCTGAAATCCTGGCCGATCTCGAAGCGCATTATGGCCTGGATAAGCCCCTGCACACCCAATATTTTGACTATATAACGGGGTTGCTCCAGGGCGACCTTGGGCCCTCCTTCAAATATCCCAACCGCTCGGTCAATGAGCTGATCGGCGAAGCCTTCCCTGTCTCGCTGGAACTGGCCTGCTACTCCCTTGCGGTCGCCCTGATGTTCGGCCTCGGCGTAGGCCTCATCGCCAGCCTCCGTCCCAATACCGCCACCGACTATGTCCCATCCGCCCTCGCCATGACCGGAATCTGCCTGCCCACCTTTGTCCTCGGCCCCCTGCTGATCCTCGTATTCTCAATAAAACTCCAGTGGTTCAACGCATCGGGCTGGCATTTCCCAACCGACAAAATCCTGCCTGCGCTGACACTGGGAGGCTTCTACGCCGCCTATATCGCCCGTCTCACGCGAGGAGGCATGTTGGAAATACTCTCCCAGGACTTCATCCGAACCGCCCGCGCCAAAGGAGCGTCAGAGCGCCGCATTGTTCTGGTTCACGGGCTCAAGGGCGGCCTCATCCCGGTGATCTCTTTCCTGGGCCCGGCCGTCGCCGGGCTCATCTCCGGATCTTTCGTCATCGAAACCATTTTTCACATTCCAGGCCTGGGGCGCTTCTTCGTTCAAAGCGCCTTTAACCGAGACTACACGCTCGTCCTCGGCACGGTCCTGTTTTACTCCTTCCTCATCATCATGCTCAATCTGTTGGTGGATATTCTCCTCGTGCTCCTCAATCCCAAGCTCAAGTTTGAGAACTGACATGGCAACCGATCCCGCAATGACCGACAGACCGCCCGATCCCGACCAGATCGAAAAAGGGCAGTCCTTGTGGCAGGACGCCTGGCGCCGGCTTCAGAAGAACACGATGGCAGTCGCCGGCGCGGCCTTCCTTATCGGCGTGGTGCTGCTCTGCTTTGTAGGCCCCCTGTTCCTTGACAAATCCTACAGCGACCAGGATTTGTCCCAGGCCTTAAGCCCCCCGAGCACGGACTACTGGCTCGGCACGGATCACCTCGGCCGCGACCAATTCTCCCGCATACTCAGCGGCGGACGCGTCTCCGTTTTGGTCGCCCTCGCGGCCACCGCCGTTTCACTCACCGTCGGCGTCCTCTACGGCGCCGTCGCGGGTTACCTCGGCGGCAAGATCGACAGTCTGATGATGCGGATCGTCGACACCTTCTACGCCCTTCCCTTCACCATCTTCGTAATTCTGCTCATGGTTTTCGCCAAGGATTTCGGCGACTCCCTGGAAGCCTGGCTTCGCGGCATCGGCTGGGACACGGACATCGCCCGCCGCTGGAACCTGCTGCTTCTGTTCGGAGCCATCGGCGCTGTCGAGTGGCTCACCATGGCGCGAATTGTCCGGGGCCAGGTTCTCAGTCTTCGCCGACAGGAGTTCATCGAGGCCTGTCTGAGCCTCGGACTTTCCAATCGCCGCATCATCCTCCGCCACATGGTTCCAAACGTGCTCGGCCCGGTGATCGTCTACACCACCCTGACCATCCCCGCCATCATGCTCCTGGAGGCCTTTCTCAGTTTTCTCGGCCTGGGTGTTCAACCCCCCATGAGTTCCTGGGGCCTCCTTATCAAGGACGGCGCGGAGCGGATGGAGGAAGCTCCGTGGATGCTCCTCTACCCCGGCGTCCTCTTCGCCGCCACTCTCTTTTCCCTGAACTTCTTCGGTGACGGCCTGCGCGACGCCCTCGACGTGAGGACTTCCAAAGACTGATGAAACCCGCGCTTCGCCATTCCGCAATCCCCCTTCCTGACTCCGCATTCAAATGCCTTTGCTAAGCGTCCAGAACCTCAGAACCTCGTTCCACACGCGCGACGGCATCGTCCGCGCGGTCAACGACGTGTCGTTCGACATCGAAAAAGGCGAGACGCTGGGCATCGTCGGCGAGTCGGGATCGGGCAAGTCCGTGACCTGCTACTCCCTGCTGGGTCTGGTTCCCCAGCCTCCGGGAAAGATCGAAAGCGGCAAGGCCATCTTCGATGATCTCGACTTGCTGAGCCTTTCAGAAAAGGAATTGCGTTCCATCCGCGGCAAGCGCGTATCCATGATTTTCCAGGATCCGATGACTTCGCTGAATCCCTTCATGCGCATTCAGGATCAGCTCATTGAACCGCTTCTGATCCACGAGAACATCGCCAAATCCGAGGCCATCAAGCGCGGCATTCAGGCGTTGGAGGAAGTGGGCGTGCCCGACGCCCCGCGTCGAATTCGGCAGCACCCTCATGAGTTCTCAGGAGGCATGCGCCAGCGTGTGATGATCGCGATGGCTCTGATCACAAATCCGGAACTGCTGATCGCCGACGAGCCCACGACCGCGCTCGACGTAACCGTCCAGGCTCAAGTGCTCGACCTCATCAAGGCGATGCAGGAAAAACACGGCACGGCGGTGATTCTTGTCAGCCATGACCTCGGTGTCGTCGCCGGATTCGTCGATCGCGTCAACGTGATGTACGCGGGACGCGTGGTCGAAACCGGCCCCACCAGCGCGGTCTACCATCGACCCAGACACCCCTACAACGAGGCGCTCCAGAAATCGATTCCGGCGCTGCAACCGAAAGGCAGGGAACTCTACACCATCCCCGGCATGCCGCCGGATTTGAGTCAGGCCGCCGCCGGTTGCGCCTTCGCCCCCCGCTGCGATTACGTTCAGGACGCCTGCCGAGCCGGAACCCTTGAGTTGAGCGTCGTGAGCGACAACCACCAAACGGCTTGCCGCCGGGCGCAGGAAAACGAAATTGCCCTCGGCTCCGCTTGATCGAAAATCCGCCTGTCATGCCTGACGCCTTTCTTGAAATTCACGACCTGGCCACCCACTTTCCGGTGGAGCGCGGCATCTTGTTTCGCAAACGCATCGCCACCGTTCGCGCTGTGGATGGAGTCAGTCTCTCGCTCAAGAAAGGCGAGATCCTTGGACTCGTTGGCGAATCCGGATGCGGAAAATCCACGCTCGGACGCAGCGTCCTGCAATTAATCAAGCCGACGCGCGGACGGGTCGCCCTTAATGGACGCGACCTGACCTCCCTCGACGGCAAGGATCTCCGCGCCGCGCGCGCCGATTTCCAGATGATCTTCCAGGACCCTTACGCCTCGTTGAATCCACGCATGACGGTCTTCGCCGCGCTCGCCGAAGCCATCTCGACCCACGGAAAACTCGGCTCGGCGGGCATCGCCGCAAAAGTCTCCACCCTCATGGAGACAGTCGGGCTCTCGCCACGCTACATGCGGAAATACCCGCACGAATTTTCCGGCGGCCAGCGGCAACGCATCGCCATCGCCCGCGCGCTGGCGGTCGAGCCTCGACTCATCATCGCCGACGAGCCGGTCAGCGCTCTCGACGTCTCCATTCAGGCGCAGATTATCAATCTCCTGGAAAAACTATCCCGCGAGATGGAGCTGACGATGATCTTTATCTCCCATGACCTTTCAGTGGTGAAGCACATCGCAGATCGCATCGCGGTGATGTATCTCGGAAAGATCGTCGAGATCGGCCCCGCGACCCAGGTAATCGAGAATCCGCGTCATCCCTATACCCGGGCGTTGGTCAGCGCCGTCCCCATTCCCGATCCCTACAAAGAACGCGAACGCAAACGGATCCTGCTTCAGGGCGACCCCCCCTCGCCCATGAATCCGCCCAGCGGCTGCGCCTTTAATCCCCGTTGCGCCTACGCCACCGACGCCTGCAAGAAAACGATCCCCACGTTGCAAGACACCGGGCAAGACAGTCAGGCCGCCTGCGACCGACTCGGAGAAATCGACGCCTAGACCGGAAGAAAATCGGCGACGAACAGCTCCTGCAGCCGGTTCTCCAAAAATACGAGAAACCTACCGGCCCACCTTCAAGGAGCCGTTGCATGCCGGCACGGCATCCCCCTCGTCGCGGATCCCGGCGACTGGCAGCGCCGGGAGGTGAGACAACGCTACTAACCGAACGGCGCCACTTGCAAGTTGCGAAGAGTTTTCAATCCCACCAACGGACCCAACCCACACAACTCTCGCGCGCCGGACTTGCGACGCGCGCCAAAACGGTCTCGAAACTCCGCAAACACGCCGTTCACAAATTCCCGTGACCCGAGGGCGACGCCATCGCTGAAATACCGAATCCGAATTCGCAGCACCTCCGCCAGAGCCAGTTCCCCGCCCTCCTCGACAACCCGCTTGATGGCCTCCTTACCGACCCACTGTCAATCGGACGTTGCGACGCTGCGACGCCGCGAAGGGTTTCAATCAGCCCATTCAAAGGCGCGTTTTGTAGCCGATGAATCGTTCATCTATTTCAAAATAAATACCCGCTGGACAATGCCGTCGGGCCGCGTACCTTCCGCGCATGGACCCACAGAAACTCACTCTCGGACACTCGCCCGACCCGGACGACGCGTTCATGTTCTACGCGCTGGCAAAAGATCTGATTCCCAACGGCGGCTATCAGTTCGAGCACACCCTCCAGGACATTCAGACGCTCAACGAGCGCGCGACGCGCGGCGAACTGGACATCTCGGCGATCAGCATTCACGCCTACGCCCACGTCAGCGACCAATACGCCCTGCTCCCCGCCGGCGCCAGCATGGGCGACGGCTATGGCCCCATGCTCGTGGCCAAAGAAGAATTCACGAAAGACGAAATCGCCGGCAAGAAGATCGCCGTGCCCGGGACCCTGACCAGCGCCTTTCTTGCGCTCCAAATCTGGCTGGAGAAACCCGCCGCCGACTTCGACTACATTGTCGTGCCCTTCGACCAGATTTTTGACGCCGTAAAATCGGGACAGGCCGATGTCGGACTCATCATTCACGAAGGGCAATTGACCTACGCCAACGAAGGCCTGCAAGTCTGCAAGGACATGGGCGTCTGGTGGGGCGAGATCAACGACGGACTCCCCCTGCCCCTGGGCGGCAACGTCATTCACAAGCGGCACGAGCCCCAGGCCCGCAAGGCCATTTCAGACATCCTCACCGCCAGCATTCAATACAGCCTCGACCACCGCGACGAGGCCGTCGAACACGCGCTGCAATACGCTCGCGACATGGGCAAGGATTTGGCCGACAAATTCGTCGGCATGTACGTCAATCACTGGACCCTCGACTACGGCGACAAAGGCCGCGAATCGATTCGTCGCTTCCTGGCGATGGGCAAGGAACGCGGATTGATCCCGGAGCAGCCTGAGCTGGAATTCGTGGAATAGATCGTATCCGACCTATCCACCCCAGCCACGCGCCCCCGCCAATGCCAGATCTCCCCCAAATGCGTTACCGCCGTTTCGGCCGCACCGAGCTTCAGATGCCGGTCTATTCCTGCGGCGGCATGCGCTACCAGCACAAGTGGGGGGACATCGATCCCAAGGACGTCCCCAAAGCCAACCAGGACAACCTCGAGGCCACGATTCATCGCGCCGTCGATCTGGGCATCAATCACATCGAAACCGCCCGTGGATACGGCTCCTCGGAAATGCAGCTCGGCTGGGTCCTGCCGCACATTCCGCGAGAGAAGATCATCGTCCAGACCAAGGTTCGCCCCTGCGCCACGCAGAAGGAGTTTTACGAAACTTTCGAACAGTCGATGGACTATCTGAAGCTCGACCATGTCGATCTGCTCTCGTTGCACGGCGTCAACGACCGTCAACATCTTGACTGGTCACTGCGGAAAGGCGGCAGCCTGGAAGCCGCGCGCAAGCTCCAGGCCGAAGGCCGTTGCCGGCACGTCGGCTTCTCCACCCATGCCACTCCGGATCTCATCCGGGAAGCCGTCGAGAGCGACGCCTTCGACTACATCAACGTGCATTGGTATTTCGTGAACGATCTCAACTGGTCATCCATTGAAGCCGCCAAACAGCGCGACATGGGCGTGTTCATCATCAGCCCCAACGACAAGGGCGGCCAACTCTTCAGTCCGCCCCCCAGGCTCGTCGATCTCTGCGCGCCATTGTCGCCAATGCAGTTCAACGCGCTCTATTGTTTCGCCCGCCCCGAGGTCCACACCCTCAGCTGCGGCGCCGCTCGACCGAGCGATTTTGACGAACATCTGCGCACGCTGGAATTCTACGACCAAATCGAGTCAACCATCGCCCCCATCGAAAGCCGGATCCGCGCTGAGATGGATCATGTTCTCGGCGCCGATTGGAATCAAAGTTGGTCCGAAGGATTGCCCGAATACGTCGACGTTCCCGGCCGCATCAACATCGTCGAAATCCTCCGACTGTGGATGTATTCCAAGGCGCTCGACATCGTTGGCTGGGGAAAGATGCGCTACAACCTCCTGAGCGGCGAAGGCGGAGACTGGTTTCCCGGCGAAATGGCGAGAGACATCGACGACGCGACGCTCGCGCCCATCTTGGCCAACAGCCCCTTTGCCGATCGCATTCCGGACATTCTTCGCGAGGCCCACGCTCTGCTCCACGACAAACCGGCGAAACGCTTGAGCCAGTCGGAATGATCTCCCAGTCTTCGTAACCTCGTAGCCGCAACCTTTAGGTTGCGCGATGCGCAAGCATCGCCTCCTAAACCATCGCAATGTTTCGTGCGAGATCCTCCCACGTTTGCCCCAAAACTCCTCGATGCGCCCAATCTTCCCAACGCAAGCAAAGCCCCTTCCGCACCGGATTGCGTAAAATGTAATGAACTTGATTCGCGTAATCCTGCCGATCACGGATCACGTGATCCCAGAAATCCTTTTGCCACGCGAACGCTGCGCCGGACTTTCGAACACGAAAAGTCGTCTTTTGCTTAAATTCTTTAACGAGACGCAAGAGATCAGATTCGGGGCTCGATCCCGACACGATGAGATGCACGTGATCGGGCATGATGACGTAGACAGCGACATGCCCATGGTTGTTTTCGAATGCCTCCGCCAACGCAGCCTCCCCGATCTGGACAATCGCTTCGTTTTGGAAGTAGGCGGCGCCGGGCGGAAAAGTGTTGATTGTGAACGCGACCGTGACCTGCCCTTTATATGAATTTGCCGGCAAACGATGACGTTTCTCCCTGATGACGACCATGGAATTGTGTTAGCCGATGGCGTTCTTGGAATCAAGTCTCCGCTGGTTGGAAAATTGAAGCGTCAACGCAACCTAAAGGTTGCGGCTACTAGCTTTCTATATTCGAAGGC
>JBLHKZ010000127.1:0-16190 GCA_047618185.1 Limisphaerales bacterium | reverse complement strand
CGTAGCAGGTGATCTCCCCGGGGTGGCCGTCGAATTGCTTGCCGGGGTGGCCGTTGCGAACGGCTCGGTAGTAGCCTCGATAAAGATCGCCGTCTTTGATCACCGTTCCGTAGATGATGGGCAGGGGATTCTTCGGGCGCGGCTGAGGCGCGGGTTCGTGAAGGCGAAAGTCCACGTTCTCCATCTTGCCGATCAATTGCCGGCCGACGAACAACTCGCGTCGTTGTCCGATGTCCATCGCGGCCTCGGCGGCGTTCTGTTGTGACCAGGCTTGTGGACCGGAGGCGGTCGTCAGGATCGCCAGCGCCAATGTGGCGGAGAATCGTTTCATAAACAGTTGTTTCACGTAGATCTTACCAACGCTTCGGTCTGGCCGCCCAGGCTCTGATCCGCCCGTTGAGGGCTTGATAGACTTGACTGATTGGCCAGAGATGGCAACCCCCTTGGAGATGGCCGGATCTCCGGTTTACTCATCCAGGGACGACTTTGCTCGCCAGAGCCTTCGTCGCGAAGATAATGCGCGAATGAGAATGGAAACAGTCTTTGTCGTTCTGTCTTGTCTGTTCGGCGCCGGCGAATTAGTTGGGGCGCCGGCTGGGCAAGCCGGCTTGAAGGTGTTGCGCTCCGGGGCGGTGAATGATCAGGTCGTCGATGCTCTTTCGCCGGGAGGGTTGGTTCGGACTCGATCCGGAGATCTGATCACGACCTTTGTCAACAAGGGCGATGCGGCAGCCGGCTCGAAATGCTTTTTGGTTCGCTCCAGTGACGAGGGAAAGACCTGGTCACAACCGTACATGACAGTGGAGCCAACCAGTAAAAATGAGGGAGTGTTTACGGAGTTGGTCCAGCTTCCCAACGGCGACTTGCTCATGCTTGTCATCCGCATCTGGCATCGGGACGCGAGTCGCAAAGGCGTCTTTGGCTATCGCGAATCCACCATCGAGCTGAAGACCAGTCGTGACAATGGCGATTCGTTTCAATCCATCGGCTTTCTGGACACCGCGCCTAAAAGCCTCACTTCGACGAGCGGCGCCATCTATCGGTTGAAAAACGGCGACCTGATCATTCCGGCCTACTGCTACACCAAACAGTCGAGCATGGAGCCCGGATACCGGGAGGGATCGGGATTCTTTCGCAGCTCGAATGGCGGCGCCAGGTGGGGGCGCATGGAAGTCGCCTTTCAAGATCCGCCTTCGAACGAGAGCGCAAAGCAGAATTTCAATGAAGCCGCGTTTGCCGTTCGAGATGATGGCGTTGTCGTCGCGTATGCCCGAGTCGATATTCACAAGGGCGCTGAATACCGGAAGAATAAACTGTGGACCAGTCGGTCCGAAGATCAGGGGGCGACGTGGACCACGCCGGTCAAAACGGAGATCGCGGGAATCTATCCTGTGATCACTCGGCTTCCTTCAGGCGCCTTCGTGATGGCTTGCGGCTTGCGGGATTCCGAAGTTGGCCGGCGGACAACGTCGTTTTTTACGAGCGACGATGGCGTCGAGTGGAGCTATCGAGGGCATCCCTACTACTCACGCACAAAGGGCCTTCCCGCCAACTCCGCGACCGGCGGTTCGCAAGCCATGATCACGATGGGCGGCGACATGCTCTACATCGTGTTCTACGCCCATGACCCGAAGCTGCCTGGCCTGCACAAGACCTACGTGGATGGCTGCCTGCTGAAATTGTAGAGCCCAGGCCGAAAGCGTTCGATGTCATCGACACTGGTGAGAAAACATCCAGGTTCGGATCCGGTGGGCATGTCCTGGGCTCAGGTGCCACAGAAGGTGGCTTGCACGATTTCGTCCTGTTTCGGCGCGGCTTCGTAGTCGGCGAATTCCGGTCGATCTTCGAAGGGGCGTTGCAAGGCATCGTTGAGTCGATGAAAGGGATTGAAGTCACCCTGGTTGCCGGCCTGGATTGCCTCTTCCACGCGATGATTTCGGGGGATGAGGATCGGATTTGTTCGGCGCATTAGCGCGATCGCCTTGCTGCGGTCGACGTCGCTCAGACGTGCGCGCCATTGGCTCAGCCATGCGGCGACAGCTCCGGGATCTTCGAAGAGGCGAGTGACGTTTTGGTCGTCGCCACTTTCGAGCGCGGTTGAGAGATGCCGGAAGACTAGCGTGAAGTCGGCTGCTTCCTCGGTCATCGCAGTCAATAGGGATTTTACCAGATTCCAGTCGTCAGTCGCGCCTCCTTCCATGCCGATTTTCGCCGTGAAGCGAGTTTGCAGCGCGCCTTGAAAAAGGGCGGAGTAACCCTTCAGCGCCGCTTCGGCTTCGGCGATGGCGTCTTCCTGATTGTCGGCGAGGAGCGGCAGCAGCGTTTCCGCAAAGCGGGTCAAATTCCAGTTGGCGATCTGTCCCTGATTGCCGTAGGCGTAGCGTCCTTGTTGGTCGATCGAGCTGAACACCTTCGCCGGATCGTAATCGTCGAGAAAGGCGCACGGACCGTAGTCGATCGTCTCGCCGGAAACGGTTGTGTTGTCGGTGTTCATCACGCCGTGGATGAATCCCAGCTGCATCCAATGGGCGACCAGGTTGGCCTGACGTTGGATGACACCCTCGAGCAGGGCGCGGTAGGGGTTCTCTGTCTTGCGCGCGTCGGGATAATGGCGGTCGATGGCGTAGTCGGCGAGAATCCGGAGGTTGTCGTTCTCCTCGCGGGAAGCGAAGTGCTCGAAGGTGCCGACGCGAATGTGCGATTGCGCGACGCGGGTGAACACCCCACCGGGCTCCATGCTCGTTCGGGCCACTTGTTCTCCGCTGGCCACTGCGGCGAGCGCGCGCGTGGTCGGAACGCCGAGCGCAGCCATCGCTTCGGAGACGATGTATTCCCGCAGGACAGGACCCAGCGCCGAACGGCCGTCCCCGCGTCGCGAGAAGGGCGTCGGGCCGGAGCCTTTCAGCTGAATGTCCCTTCGGGCGCCGTCCTTGCCGACGACCTCGCCAAGCAGGATGGCGCGACCATCGCCGAGCTGTCCCGCGAATCCGCCGAACTGGTGCCCCGCGTAGGCCATGGCCAGAGGCTCGGCCCCATCCGGGCGTTGATTGCCCGAGAGAATCGCCAGGCCTTCGGGTGAATCGAGACGATCGACATCGAGCCCGAGCTCTGCGGCGAGATCGCGGTTCAGACGGATCACGGTCGGCGCGCTGACCGGCGTGGGCTCGATCGGCGAGAAGAAGCCGGAAGGCAGGCGGGCGTAGGTGTTGTCAAATGGGAAGGGCATAGAGTGAAAACTAAAGAAAATCTCTGAAAAGAGCCGGGAATTACGAATCGGCTCGGTGGGGCGAAGCTCCCGCTGAGCCGTGCCAGGCATTTCCGCTGGCCTCCGGTTCAATAGGAGCTTCGCCCCAGCCGCTTCGCAAATCCGGAAACGGGTCTTGGCATTTGGCAAAGACGCCGTAGCACGGTGAAACAGAAATTCTTGCTTTCATATTGCTCGCGGACAAATACCACGCGCGCAGTGGAACACGCAACGGTTACTCGCGCCGCGCCTCCCGCCACCGAAACAACGGCTCCTACCGGTATTTCGATCTGGGAATGTGGGTGGTGTGCGAGTTCGAGTGAACCGATGGGACGATGCCGTCCGAGCCGTATTGACAAGTGTGGTAAATTTCTACCACACGAAAAGGCAAGCAACATGTTTAACGAAACCATCAAGCAACTGCGCATCGAAAAGCGCCTGACATTGAGGGATTTTTGCGCGCACGTCGGATTGGACGCCAGCAATTGGAGCAAGGTCGAGCGAGGTGTGAATCCGCCTCCGGGCGACGCGGATTTGTTGGGGCGACTGGCCGATTTCTTCGAGTTGACCGGCGACGAGAAACTGAAGTTCATCGATTCGGCCGCCCTCCAGCGTCGTGAGATACCGGCTGACGTCGCCGACAATGAGATCCTGCAGAAAGCCCTTCCTGCGTTCTTTCGCGCGGCCCGCGGGCATCAACTCAGCGAAACGGAACTGCGGGATCTCGCGGACGACATCAAACAGCTCCACACCGCCGATCGGCGCCAATCGTAGCCGGGATGGATCAGGTAAGGAGGAAAGTGGGGGAGTTGCGGGAGAAATATGAAATCCTACGCGTGGATCGAACGCCGATCGACGTTTTCACGTTTCTCGAAATCGATCTTGGCCTCGACGCGATCCCATTCGATGGACTCGCCCAAAAGTATCGCGTCGAGGCCTCGATCAAGGCCGATTTCAGCGGCATTTATCTCGACGCTGAACAGTATGCCCTGATGGAGCGTGGTCCGGATTGGAAACTTAACCGGCTCCGTTTTACGGTGGCTCACGAACTGGCGCACTACTTTCTTCATCGCGACCTGCCGCAGCCGGAAAACTTCTCCACCCTCCACGATTTCGCGAAATGGACGGACTCACACGGAGGTCAGAAATACACCATCGAGCAGGAAGCGAACGAATTCGCCGGGCTTCTGCTCGTCCCGACTGAACGGCTGGCTGAATACTTCGACGAGTTCGCCCGTGAAGCGGAAAACCTGCTCCCGAACTTCGTCGCCAGCGGCCCCCTTCGCGATCAATTCGCCGATAAAGTCGCCCCGCGATTCGGAGTCAACGCCCAGGTGATCGCGGTGCGACTCGATCGCGATTCGATCTGGCCGGCACGGTGAAGCCAATACTTGATGGCGCTCAGCACACATACTGGCGGAGCGGCTGACAAGGCAGGCATAGTCCACGAAGCACTGTGGGGCGTGCGTGGTTTTCGTTTCGTTCTCGAAGGCGAAGCGGAATCGATTCGAATTGAGGAACCGGGTGAAGACGGTGCGGAATTCTCTCTGTTGCGAGGCGGGTTCAAAGAATATTGGCAAGCGAAACGCCAGATCACCGGTCAAAAAAACTGGTCGGTAACCAGCCTGAAAGATGTTCTTACCTATTTCCTGAACAAACACCGAGAGGGCGACCGATGCGTATTTGCTTCGGTCGTGGACGCCCCGGAATTGCGAACGCTGGAAGAGAACGCGAAGGCCGCAGAATCGTTGGACGAGTTTAAATCCCAATTCCTGAACGTGGAACGCAGGAAACATTTCGTAGAGCTACGAAATCGAAGTGGATGCACTTCCATGGAGGAAGGAATGCCTGCTTCCCGACAGGCTGTGTCGATCAAAGTATCGGGAGATTAATTGTGAGGACGAGTTAAGGCTCTGCCACCGCAATGTCTTAGCGCTGTGAATCAGCAATTCTTGCGTGATGACGATAGGGCACAGCTGCTCCGCGCAGCAGTGATCTCGAATCAGGCGAGGATTTCTTTCACGACGCGGGCGTGCTCGACGCCGGTGAGCCGCTGGTCCAATCCCTGGAACGGGAACGTGAGCCTTTCGTGATTGACGCCCAACTGATGGAGGAGGGTCGCGTGAAGGTCGCGGACGTTGACCGTGTCCTTGACGACGTTGTAGCTGAAATCGTCGGTTTCGCCGTGGGTGATTCCGCCTTTGATTCCGCCTCCGGCCATCCATGCGGAGAATGCGCGCGGGTGATGGTCGCGGCCGTAGTTGTCGCGCTCCAGTTTGCCCTGACAGAAGGATGTTCGCCCGAATTCGCCGGCGAAGACGATGATGGTGTCTTCCAGGAGTCCGCGCTGTTTGAGGTCTTGGATCAGCGCGGCGGAGGGCTGGTCGATGTCGAAGCACTGCCCCGGCAATTGTTTGGGGAGAATGGTGTGATGGTCCCAGCCTCGATGGAAAATCTGGATGAAGCGCACGCCGCGCTCGATCATGCGGCGGGCGAGCAGGCAGTTGCGCGCGAAGGAGCCGTTCTTGCGGACTTCGGGGCCGTAGAGTTCCTGGATGTGATCGGGCTCGTTGGACACTTCAGTGAGTTCCGGCACGGAGGCCTGCATTCGGAATGCCAATTCCTGCTGGGCAATGGTGGTCTGGATTTCGGCGTCGCCAATTTCATCAAAGTGTTTCTGGTTCAGCGCGCCGACGGCGTCGAGCATGCGGCGACGAACACGGGCGTCGATGCCTTTCGGGTTGGAGAGAAAGAGCACGGGATCGCCAGCGGTCTGGAAGGCTACGCCCTGGTGTTTTGAGGGCAGGAAACCGCTGCCCCAAAGTCGGTTGTAGAGTCCCTGGGTGTTGCGTGTGCCGCCGGTCCAGTAGGCCGAGTTGAGGACGATGAAGTCCGGCAGGTCGCGATTCATGGAGCCGAGGCCGTAGCTCAACCAGGCGCCCATGCTCGGCTTGCCGGGGATCTCCGAGCCGGTGCAGACGAAGGTCTTGCCGGGGTCGTGGTTGATGGCGTTGGTGCGCATCGAGTTGATCACGCAGAGATCGTCGGAAATGTTGGAAAGGTGCGGCAGCAGCTCGCTCATCCAGACGCCATTCTGACCTTTCTGGCGGAACTTGAACATGGAGGGGGCCACCAGCTTCTCCTTGCCCTTTGTCATGGCCGTCACGCGCTGACCCATGTGCACGCTTTCGGGCAGAGGTTTGCGAAACATTTTCTCCATCTGCGGCTTGTAGTCGAGAATGTCGATATGGCTGGGCGCGCCGGCCATGAACAGGAAGATGACGTGCTTGGCCTTTGGGACGCGATGAGGCGCGCCCAAGGCCATGCTGGTTTGGGGCAGCATGGAGCCGAGGACCGTGGCGCCCAGGCCCATGGCCGAGGTTTTGAGAAACTGCCGCCGCGCCTGCAGCCTATTGTGCTCTTCGCGAATGTCGTTCATGGCTATTGGCGGGTTTTGACGATGTCCAGGTTGTAGATCGAGCTGACCAGCAGCGTCCAGGCGGCCAGGTCCGCCTGCGTGGAGCCGGGGGGCGGGGGCGCGCCTTCGCAAAGTTGAGCCGCGAGCGCCGGGCTTTCTCGATAGACCGCTTCCAGATCCTTGACCGCAGTCAGCAGGGTCTTGCTTTCCTTTGCGTCGGGGAGCTGCGTGGTGATGGTTTCGTAAATCGCATTCAGTCGGGCGGCCGAATCCAGGCTGCGATCGGTCAGCGTTCGGTGGGCCAGGCGTCGCGCCGCCTTCAAGTATTCCTGTTCATTCATCAGGAGCAGCGCCTGGAGCGGGGTGTTGGTTCGCTCACGGCGCGCGATGCACTCCTCGCGGGAGGGCGCGTTGAGAATGGTCATCTGCGGCGGAGGCATTCCCCGTTTCCAAAAGGTATAGACGCTGCGCCGGTAGATCTTCTCGCCGGTGTCCTGCACGTAGACGCTGGGGTAGGAACTTGGCATTCCGACGGACTTCCAAAGTCCCTTCGGCTGCGGCGGCTTCACGCTTTTGCCGTAAAGCGCGGCGCTCAGAAGGCCGCTGGTGGCGAGCGCCTGATCGCGAATCATTTCGGAGTCCATGCGGAAGCGCGAACCTCGCGCGAGCAGGCGATTTTCTGGATCGCGCACGAACTGCTCGGGCGTCGCCCTGGAATCCTGTTTGTAAGTCTCCGACATGACGATGCGCTTCATCAGCGATTTGGTGTCCCAGCCCGATTCGACGAACGACACGGTGAGAAAATCCAGCAGATCGGGATGACTGGGCCATTCTCCCTGGGCTCCGAAATCCTCCGAGGTCTTGACGATGCCGACTCCGAAGAACTGCTGCCAGAAACGGTTGACCGCGACGCGGGCCGTCAGCGGATTCTCAGGTGAAACGAACCACCGCGCCAGGTCCATCCGAGTCCTGTCGCCGTCCTTCTTCGGCAAAGGCGGGAGGAAGGCCGGAGCGCCGCGCTCGACCTGTTCGCCGCGATTGTCGTAGGCGCCGCGGATCAGCATGTAGGCGGGGCGTTTCTCCGCCTTTTCCTTCATGACCATGGCGCCGGGAATCCCCATCATGAATGCGTCGCGCTCGGCCTTCACCGCCTTCAGGTCTTTCTCCGCCTGCTTCACCTGAGCGGTCAGAGTCTTCTTCCTGGTGGCATCCGTCGATTTGGTCAGGTCATGCTTGCTCAGTTTTGCCCGTTTGTCCGCCTCCGATACTCGCTTATCCAGCTCCTTGATCCGGGCCTCCTGTGCGGCGGTTGTCAGATTGATATAGGGCGGCTGAAGGCCGCGTTTGAAGTCGGTCCCGCTGCGGCCGCCGGTCTCCGGCTTCGCGTCGAGATTGTTGAAGAAGGCGAAGAGTTGATAAAAATCCTTCGACTTGATGGGGTCGTACTTGTGGTCGTGGCAGACCGCGCATTGCACGGTCAGGCCCATGAAGGCTGTGCCCACCGAGGTGACGCGATCGATGACGTTGCGCGTGTAGCTTTCCTCCGGCAAGGCCGTCCCGACGTCGATGATCAAGTGCAGCCGGTTGAAGCCGGAGGCGATGAGTTGATCGCGCGTTGGCTCGGGGTACAGGTCGCCCGCGAGTTGGTACTTTACGAAATCGTCGTAGGGCAGGTTGGCGTTGAAGGCGCGCATCACCCAGTCGCGATAAGGCGTGAGCTCGCGGTAGTGATCGTGGTGGATGCCGTTGGTGTCTGAGAAGCGCACGAGGTCGAGCCAGTACTTGGTCATGTGCTCGCCGTATCGCGGGCTGGCCAGCAGTCGGTCGACCATGCGTTCGTAGGCCAGGTCCGATTCGTCGGCGAGAAAAGCGCGAATCTCTTCACGCGTCGGGGGGAGTCCGGTGAGGTCCAATGTGACGCGGCGGATTACCGCGCGTCGATCGGCGGTTTGGCTCGGCGTCATTCCTTTGGTTTCAAGTTTGCGCAGGACGAAGCGATCGAGGGCGCGCTGACTCCAGCGGTCGTTCTTGACCTGGGGCGCTTCGGGCTTGCTCGGAGGCACAAAGGCCCAGAAGTCCTGGTATTTTCCGCCCGCCTGAATCCAGCGCCGAAAGAGCTCTTGTTCATGCGCGGTCAGTTCCTTCTTGTGCGACCCGGGCGGCGGCATCACCTCCTCGGCGTCATCCGATGTGATGCGATGCCAGAGCGCGCTTTCCTCGGGGGAGCCGGGTTTGATCGCGGCGGTCTCCTTTCGAATCCGGTGGGCGCCTTCGGGGCCGTCGGCCCGGTCGAGGCGCAGCTTTGCCTTTCGTTCCGGGGCGTCGGGGCCGTGACACTGGAAGCAGCGATCGGAGAGGATCGGGCGAATGTCGCGATTGAATTGAACGTCCTGCGCGGAGAGAGCCGCCGAGGCGAATACCAGGCAACCCAGGACGGCAAGCTGACGCGACGCGAGCGCTGCGAGTCCGGTGGGACGGATCATGTCTCTCATTTTCATTTCAAAGGAATGGTAATGAACCCGTTCGGCGGGCGGAAAGCGTTTTCATCAAATCAGCGTCCGGCTCAGCCAGCGGTCATACCATGCGAAAGTCAGCCGTCGAGCGACTCCGGGGTAGCTGTGCCCGCCGGGAAAGGAGAACCAGCTGAAACAATCGCCCGCGCCGATGCCACTCAAAATGTCGGGGATGCGTTTGGGCGCGACGCGATGTTGGCTCTCGTAATATTCCAAGGTTTCCTGGTGGCCGATGCGCGCCTGGCGCGCGGCCACTACGCTGGGCAGGCCCTCGGTGTCGCGCCAGTTCATGTAGACTTTGAATGCCTCCAGGCATTTCGGGAAAACCTTGTGATTGTGGAACTCGTATTCGGTGGAAATGATCATCAACGGCCGGGGCGCCACCATCATCATTAACTCGTCGAAATCCACCGGGATGGGTTTGGTCTGGTCTTCGATGTAGGGGCGGAATTTCTTAATGTAAATGTAGGGCCCGCTGTTGGTCTTGAAGCCAAACCGCTTCTCCAGTGTCTTGCTGTTCGAGGGTGGATCTCCCTTTTTCCAGGGCGTCCATGTGGGAGGAATTCTGGACCAGTGCGACACCTTTCGATGCCAATCGAGGACGCCGCCATTGGTGATCGTCGCCGTGATCCGAGGCTCGAACGCCGCCGCGAAAAGCGCGGTGTGTCCGCCCAGTGACCAGCCGGTGCAGCCGATTTGTTTGTGATCCACGAAATTCAGCGTTTGAAGAAAATCGACGCTGCGCATGATGTCCCAAATGCTTTTGCCGATGATCGACCACTCGGGATGTTTGAGATAGAAGCCCCGCGTGTCCATGATGCGCTCGTCGGGTTTGATCCGTTCGCCGTCGGTGAGCAGGTCGATGCTCAAGGTCACGAATCCGTGCCGCGCCAGCTCCATGCCGTAGGCGGCGCCCACCTGGGGATCGCGCGGCGGATCGACCGGTCGCCTACCTGAGAGCCCGATCGTGCTGTCCTTGCCGGAGCCCCAGGTGGTGCTGTGAATGCAGACGATCGCGGGCGTGGGTTTCTTTCGGGCCGCGTCCGGAACGAGCAGCCAGGCGGTCACGCGATCATCCGATTCAGCCTGGAAACTGACGTGGTAGCGCGTGATCCCATTTTCCTCTGCGACCTTTTTCATGATCGGACGCAGCGCGGGTATTTCGGTCGGAAAATCGCCGAGCAGATCCAGCCACGCCCGTTCGATTTTCTTCCGGCGTTCCGGCCACAACAGTCCGGGATGGGTTTTCGGTTTTGCCGGGGCGCTTTTATCCGCGGAATGGCAGAGATTGGGAAAAAGGGCGGCTCCTCCAATGGCGAGGCCGCCGGTCGCAAGAAGCTTGCGGCGGCTCAGATTTGTTTCAGAATTCATGGGGTAGACAAGTTGTTGGCGGCTTCAGTCGTCTGATGGTCGCGGTTGTCAGTCCGGCTATGAATCGTATTCGAATGCAGGGCGCGGTCAACCTGCGTGTTCCCGATTGATCAGAGTTGAGATGCGGAGTGACGTCTTCGGCGAACGGGACGGATTTCTCAAGAAGCTGGCATGCGGCGCTGGCCGAGCCTCGGATTGACCGCGGAACGGGGACGGACAAGTATGGCCTGATGAAGCCGAGCAGCGAAAATTATAGCGCCAGCCGTCGAACGTTCCTGCGCAATGCAAGCGCCGCATCACTGCTTTGGATGGGCGGCGTCGGGATCAGCGGCGCGGCGGAAGGAGCCCAATCAGAACAGCGCCCCTTCAAGGTTCATCAGTGGCGACGGGATCCGCTCAATCCGATTCTCCCTCCCGGCCCCAACGGTTTCGACATGAACCGCTGCATGAATCCCTTCGTCGTTACGCGCGGCGAGGAGTATTGGCTCTTCTATTCCGGCGCGGACGCCAAACGCCGGCAGCGAATTTGTCTGGCGACTTGTCCGATCGGCGACGTGACCCAATGGAAGCGCCACGGGCCTTTGTTCGACGTTGGCGGTAAAGGCGATTTTGACGAATTGTGGTGTGTGCTGCCCTGCGTTCATCGCATCGGCGGCAAGTGGCATCTTTACTACACCGGGCGCGGGGCGGGCGCCGGAGGGCTGCAATCGTTCACTGGCATCGGGCTGGCGGTCAGCGACGATCTGCGCAATTGGCGAAAGACGGGACAGGTCGTGCTGCGCGGCGACGGCTTTGACGAATGGCCGGAAAATAGGGGCATTGCCGGTGGCGGCTCCATCGTTGAACTGAAGCAGCCCGACGGGCGAACGCGGTATCGCATGCATTACACTCTGGCGACGGGGCGGCCGGGCAAAGCGCTTCAAGTGAACCAGGCCAAACAGTCCGTGATCGCGCATTCCTACGACGGCATGGAGTGGACTGACAAGCGCGTGGTCCTGCGGCCGCGTGCGGAGGCGCCCTATGAGAACGCCGCCACGATCGCGCTTAATGTGTGGCCGGTGAAGGAGGGCTGGCGGGCTATTTACGCGGGCATTGGCACGCGGTTTGGCGCCTATTCGATTTGTGAAGCGACGAGCGCGGACGGTTTGAACTGGAGCCGCGGAAAACCTGGAGAGAATCTGTCGCTCGCGCCCGGCAAGGCCGCGTGGGAGAACAAGATGGTCGAGTATCCGCACGTCGTTCGCGAGGGATCGAAATTGCGCTTGTTCTACTGCGGCAACGGTTATGGCTCGACGGGCATCGGCACGGCCGTCGCCGATCCGATCGCGTGAATCGACTTCCGAATCGAGCGGTTGTCGATTGCAGGCGCGTTCCCGCTCAGCTTTCGGGATCGGTGAGTTTCGCGCGGAGGGTTTCGAGCTCGCGCAACCGGGGATGCATCGTCTGGTCAACGAGACGCTGTTGGGATCGCGATTCAACGATCAGACAGAAAATTAACAAGGCGATCACAGGAACCATGGTCCACTCCGACAAACCCTGTGAACGGAAGACGACCAGCTGAATCAGGCAGGCGCCGACATACGGGGGAATGAAGCCTGTCACGATATTTCGTCGGGTCGTGATCTGATATCGGGTCTGTTCGATATCACGATCAACATCGCCCAGCAGCGTTCCAGCAAATTCGCGTTCGCGGCGTTCCTGTCGCTTCTGCCCGATGTAAATGCTGACGGCGAATTGAATCCAGCACGCGGCAGCCACGAGCAGCGCCATCACATCCCAGCCGGTTGTTGGGGCCAGTTCGCCCGGTTCGTTGAAGGCTCCCAGAAAGTGGGCTCCGAGAATCGCGAAAATGACGAGGACGACAAACAGGCTGCTGAGGTAGGACTGCCATTGCTGCCAGAAAATCAACCGTCGGAACTTCCTGCCCTTGCCGCGCAGGAGGTCGTGCAGTCCCTCTTCGTTCATGGCGTAAAGGGGCGCTTTTTCCTGCGAATCCCAAATGACTTTCATGTCTTCAAATTCCATGGTGGGTCTCCTCGTTGCTTTTTTCGGTCAGTCGTTTCTTGATGCGGTTCAGCTTCACGCCAACATTGCTTACCGTGATGCCCAGTGTGGCTGAGATTGCCTTGTAGCTGTATCCATCGAGCATCATCAAAGTGAGCGAGCGGTCGATCGGCTCCAGTTGGCTAATCTGGTCATAAAGCCACTCGATTCGTGGATGCCTTGTCGTGGAAGCCTGCAAAAGCGCCTCGCCGTATCCGTCTATCTTTTTGAGCTTTTCGCGATGTCGGTTTTCTTTTCTCAGCCACGCGATTGCCGAATACAGCGCCACGCGATAGATCCAAGTGGTGACTTTTGAATCGCCGCGATAGTTCGGGACCGAATTCCAGACCTGGGTGGCGATTTCCTGAAATAGATCCTCTTGGTCGTGCGGGTTGAAGGCATAGGCGCGGACGACTTTAAAAAACAGACCCTTGTGGGTCTTGAGCCATTCGCCGAACAGGCGTTGTTGTTCATTCTCAGTCATCTTCTGAATCATTCTCAACCCAACTAGTGATGCGCATGGAGCGATTTCTTACAAACGCACAAGATTTGTTTTTTCGGCCTGCTGTCTGGTCGGAGGGCGCGATGCGATCCGGCCGCTATAAACCTGCGTGCTTGATGCTTCGAATGCCTCATAGCAATCTCCTCGTCTGATCGGGCGCCCGAGTGAATTAAGACTGAAACGTGAAATAAAATATAAGAACTGGAACGGTCGGCGAGGAGAAATTCGTCGTTGAGGAGTCGCATCTGATCGACTTC
Organism: Limisphaerales bacterium; assembly: GCA_047618185.1. GTDB lineage: Bacteria > Verrucomicrobiota > Verrucomicrobiia > Limisphaerales > JAYPEY01 > JAYPEY01. The sequence goes on along the minus strand of JBLHKZ010000127.1, from coordinate 2,842 downwards.
GCTCACGACGGGATGCCGGAGATTCTGAGCACGCCGTGGCTGATTTGGTTTCTGGAGCATGCGGCCCGCAACGCCGTGCTGCCCCTGCTGGAGCCGGGAGAAAGCACTGTCGGAATCGTCGTTAACGTCCAACATCTTGCGGCGACGCCTCTCGGCGAAAATGTTGTTTGCACGGCGCGGGTGATCAATGTCGATGGGCCGCAGATCTCCTTTCAACTGGAGGCTCACGACGAGCACGAGCCGATCGCCCGCGGCACGCATAAGCTTCGAGTGATCCAGGCCGCGCGGCTTGCCAGGAAAGTGGAAGGCAAGCTGCGGAGCCGTAAATAGCGCCGCGAGGATTGCCTGGGTGATAATTGAACAAGCCCGACCGCGGTCGTTTCCGTTCAAGGATTCCGGATAAGTTCGATTCCGCTGATGAGCGTTTCACCGGCGGAGGCGTCCAGCTTCAGAGTCAGTGAGCCTTCGATTTTCACGCCATCGAATTGACGGACGATTCCCGTCAGGGGCCGCTTGGCTTCAGTGAGGATATCGAGATCGTTGAGGACTTTCTTCCCTTGAAAATAAATGTTTTGCCTGCGCGCGCCCGGAAGAGTTCCTTCCGTTTCGGCGAAGTGAAGTCGAACGGTGTAGCTCCCCGGTTTCAGATCGCGCAGCGTTAGTTCACGAAGACCTTCGACCGCCGAGGCTCCGACCCAGGGCCAGCCTGCGCCGCTTTTTGTCCAAAGACTGTGCCGATAATGAAAGGTCGGATTCGCGGGACTCGTCTCAACCCGGATCTTCGGCGACGGTCCGCCGACGGAGGGATAGTCGAGCCAAAGCGTTCCATCGCGAGTCTTCCGATCACCGGGGGCTCCGAAGTTGAGGCCGATGCGTTGAATGGAATCGGGCGCGATCGGATCGGCGCCCCAGGAGGCCCATTGTTCGTAGGTCTCCGGCATGGCGACCATTGCCAGACCGCTGGGCAGGGGATAGCTACAGGTGCAGCCTTCGTAGAAATAGGGGACGTTCAGTAAGCCGCCCGAGGGAATGATGCTGTTCGAGCAGCCGCTGCGCGGTCCGCTGATAAACACCGTGCCGCTTTCGAGGGTCTTGTCATAGAACGCCGCCGTTCCGCTTCGCAGGGTATAGAAAAGTCCGTAGTCCACGCCGCCGTCGCAGCCGTAGGTTTTCGGGAAGACGCGCGGCTCTTTCAAACCCGTCAGCGGATTGACGCGTTCTCCGGCCAGCGGTGGATCGGGACTCAGGTAGGTCTTCTGATGAGGCGCGTGGTAGTAGCTCGGCTGCGGCGTGGAGCGGCCGACGTCGGGCAGCTTTTTCCGCAAGGTCGGCGCCTCGGATTTGTGGAGAATGCGGCCGGTGTACATGTCTGAAAGAACGGCGGCGCGCAGCGGGTAGTCGATGGACCAGTCGCCCTTGACCCGCGGCGCCTGCCAGTCCTTGGGGCGGGACACCATGACGCCGTCCATGAACTGCGGTTGGGGTGAGCGTTTGAAATGGGAGAGGGTGTCGTCGAACCAAAGAACGCCCAGCGGAAATCGCACCAGCGTATCCTCGCAGTGCTCATAGCCGCCCTGGTATTGCGCTGAGCCGGGCAGGGCGCCGACGCGTCGAATCTGCGCATTCCCCTTCTGCGCCGTTAACTCAAAGCTGCCCGGATTCAGAGTCTTGAGCTTGTCCGCGGTCGCGATGCCGACTCCCGGCCAGACGTCCAATGCGGCAACTCCGCCATACGGTCGCAGGGAGGGCAGGAGTTCGCCCCACGAATCCGCCATGCGATCAGGCGTTTCGGTCGTGATGAGGTTGGCAAGATAGGGAGGCAGCGAAATGGAGCGTGGATCGGCCTGGATGACCGCCACGCGCGTTCCGTAGACGCCGGCTCGTTTCAGTTCATTGCGGAGTCGCTCGACGCGTCCGGAATCGTCATCGATGGCGATGACGTGATAACTCGATTTCAGCGTCAGCGCCTTTGTCAGAGCTCCGTCTTGCAAGCCGGCCACCACCGCGACGCCATGCGTTCCGCCGGCTTCCTTGATCAACGATTCCGCCTTCGCCAGCATTGAAGGAGTTGCCGACAATGGCAGGATCGTGTTCTTCCAGATTTTAACGGCACTCGGTTTGCCCGGAATCGCCTCGCGGAAACAATAAATCTTCCCCGACTGGGTCGAAACAAAGAGCCGCTCATCGGCCACGATCATGGAGTGAAGCGTTCCCTCAACGTCGTCCAGCGGCGCGTCGAATTTTAATATTTGGTCGCCGGCGCGGATCATACGGCTGATTCCGGGAGAGCCTTTGCCCATGCGAACCTTGTCCTCGTGCAGTTGGCTGTTGACGACGTCATCGAAGGTCAGTTTTCCCCGTCGGATCGCGCGGGAAGTCTCAGCGTCGAGCGAGGCGAACCACCCGCCCGGCAATCCGCCCGGAGCCGGGAGCTCAAACTCGATCAACTCGCCGGTCTCGCGATTCAGGCGGGCGGGGTAGGCGGTCGAACAAGGCACGATGAGTTCGTCGCCGTTCACGATCAGGTAACCCTGCGGCGCCAGTCCTCCGATGGCTTTGGTGTCGTGCGGTTGTTGCCCGAAAATGTATCCCAGTCGCTCATTGCGCCACGCAAGCTTGCCGGTCGCAATGTCCATGGCGCAGACGAAGACGCCTTCGAAAGGCCACACGCCGGCCGCGAAGTAGACCTTTCCGTCAGCCACGACGGGGCCGCCTCGAATCGGCCAGACGGAAATCAGCCGACGATTTCCCAGCAGCCGTCGATCGCTCGGGACGACGCGGTGTTTCCAACGCAGTGTGCCGTCGGCCAAATCGACGCAATAGAAACAGCCATCGTCGGAGC
>JBLHKZ010000126.1:0-16268 GCA_047618185.1 Limisphaerales bacterium | reverse complement strand
TTGAAAACCCTGTTTCCCCGAATTCATTCATGAAAAAGGAATTTCCCCATCCGACGGACGACTCCACGGCCTCCACGAAATCCAACGCCCTCAATCGCCGCTCCTTCCTCGGCGCGGCGACTGCCGCGGCCGGCGCGCTAATCGCGCCCTTCGCAAAGAGCGACGGCGCCGAACGCGACTGGACCGGAAAGACACCCGTGCGTTATCCCGATCCGGATATCATCGTGCACGACAAGCGCTTCGCGAAATACAAGCTCGGCAATACGCCGATCCAGCGCGTGCATACCGGGACGCTCTGGGCCGAGGGGCCGGCATGGAATGGCGTCGGGAAATACCTTGTCTGGAGCGACATCCCTAACAACGTGCAGCATCGCTACATGGAGGAAGACGGTCACACGAGCGTCTTTCGCCATCCTTCGGGCAACAGCAACGGCAACACCTTCGACTGGGAGGGCCGCCAGATTTCCTGCGAACACGGAAACCGCCGCGTCGTGCGCTACGAATACAACGGCAAGATCACCGTCCTGGCCGAGAAGTTTGAGGGCAAGCCCTTCAACGCGCCCAACGACGCGGTCGTGCATCCCAACGGCGACATCTGGTTCACCGATCCGGGCTACGGCAGCATGATGAATTACGAGGGCAACAAGGGCCCGCTGCATTTGAAGGAGTCGGTCTACCGCATCGACGGCAAGTCAGGGAAAATCTCCAAGGTTACCGATGAGCTGGTGAAGCCAAACGGGCTTTGTTTCTCGCCCGATTACAAAAAGCTCTACGTCGCCGACACCGGAACAGCCGCGCCCAAGCCCACCTGGGTCTGGGATGTGGCCGACGAGAAGAAGCTGCGCAACGGCAAGGTGTTTTGCAAAATGGAGGTCGACGTTTGGCAATCAACCCATCGGCCTATTCCCAAAATGAACATCACGGACAGAGTTGCCCATGTTCTTAAGCGGATCGGCGGCGGCTCCGACGGCATTCGCTGCGACGTGGACGGCAATCTCTGGGCCAGCGCCGGCTGGACGGGCGCCGGCTTCGACGGCGTCTTTATCTTCGCCCCCGACGGCGATCTCATCGGCCAGATTCTGCTGCCGGAGATTTGCTCGAACGTCTGCTTCGGAGGGACCAAGCGCAATCGCCTGTTCATGACGGCCAGCCAGTCGCTTTACGCCGTCTACGTCGAAACACAGGGCGCGCACATCTGCTGACCACGGCGGCCACGCCACTCATCGGTTGCGCCGCTCACAAAAAAAGGACGCTCCGAGGAGCGTCCTTCTGAAAGTTGAAATTCTGGAGACCCAGGCCTGATCAGGCGAATTGAAATTGCAGTTGGACAGACTTGTGCGCGTCCTTCCATTCCTGAATCGCGACTCGCAATCGCTTTTTCGCGGCCCGCAACTCACGACGAATCTCCGCCAGCTTCTCTTTGGAAGCCTCCACCTGTTTGCCGGCGGCCTTGCGGTACTCAGCCATGCGCTCCTCCCAGTTCTTCATGGCCTGCTGTAGGCGCGACTGAGCGGACTCCAGCAACTGCTGCGCGGACTCCGACAGACTGATCGCGTTCGATTCGAGACGGGCGTCAAATTGACGCCGCTTCTCCGCGAGTTCAGTCAGCATGATTTTCTCCTTCGCCACCATCCGCAGATCGTCCGCCAATCCCAATCGGGAAAGCAGCCAGATCGACCACTTGGTCGGATCGAACTGCCAGGCCTTCGCGCCATTGCGGTAATCGTGCTGAAACTCATGGTGGAAATTGTGGTAGCCCTCGCCAAAGGTGAATAGCGCCATGAAGCCGCTGTCGCGCGCTGTGCATTTCGTCGAGTACGGGCGCTTGCCCACCATGTGGCACAGGGAATTAATGAAGAACGTCATGTGATGAACAAACACCACGCGCGCCACGCCGGCGATCAGGAAGCCGCCCAGAGCGCCCGTCGCGCCGTTCCAAAGCCCGCCCAGAACCGTCGGCAGGACAAAGCCAACCAAAATGGCGACCGGCAGGTAATACTTGTGCTGCCAAACGACCAACTCGTCTTTTTGAAGATCTTTCACCCAGGTCAACGGCGTCCGCTCGTTGATGCGAAAAAGAATCCAGCCAATGTGGGCATGGAAAAATCCTTTGGTGATGTCGTAGGGATCCTCGTCGTGATCCGTGTGTTTATGGTGACGACGGTGATCCGCCGTCCAGCGCAGCGCGGAATTTTCAAACGCAGCGGCGCCGAAGAGCAGCGTCGCCAATCGCACCGGCCATTTGGCCTTGAACGAGAGATGCGAAAATAACCGATGATATCCCAGCGTAATACTCAGTCCGGTCGCAATGAAAAACGTCAGGAACAGACCCGCCATGAACCAGTCCACACCGAAATGCCAGATGTAAGCGGGCACGGCCGTAACCGTGATCAGAAACGTTGAAATCAGGAAGACGCTGTTCGACCAGTCGACTTGTTTCCAGGGATAGCGATACATAAGTTACTTAGCTTTGCTTTGCATTCATTGGAGGAAACCAAACACGGCGCGAATCTCGTTTGAACGAAACTCGCGCCGTGGGTAATTGATTGAAGTTGGCTTAGTAGCGTCCGCCGCCACCACCGCCGCCGCCGCCGCCACGATGTCCGCCACCGCCACCGCCGCCGCCGCCGCCACGGTATCCACCGCCGCCGCCGCCACCGCCGCCGCCGCCACGCGGGCGATCTTCACGCGGACGCGCTTCGTTGACGGTCAAGGCGCGACCATCGACATCTTTGCCGTTAAGCGCTTCGATCGCGGCGTCGCCCTCGGCTCCGTCATTCATGGTGACAAATCCAAATCCGCGGGAACGTCCGGTTTCGCGATCCTGAACTACGACTGCCTCCACAACGGCACCAAATTCGGAGAATTGTTCCTCCAGCGATGAATCAGTGACCGAATAGGACAGATTCCCGACATACAGTTTCTTGCTCATATCTACTCTAACTTTTTTCTAATGTTGTTTCTTCGATGTCCCGGAGCGCCGAACGACGTCCGCGTCCACAAGCTCCGTTAGGGTTGATGCGATCGCATCGACCCGCAGAACTCACGGCGCGGTTTCCCGCGATGTCCCAGAACAGCGCACAGATTCATGCGCTTTCGTAAAAATGCAACAATTCTTTCCATGGAAATACGCCTAAAAAAGCTGTGACCTGGACAAAAAAACTCAATCGCGCGCCAGTTCACCGCATTCGGACACGAACCGACGCAACTCGCGGCGCCAATGAAAGATCTTTATTCCCGCCATCTCTTCAGCCCTGATCGACACGATCAGGTAGGCCGCGCCAGGATAAACCGGCTCCCCCTCGAACAACGCCCGTCTGACATCCTCTCTTGAAAAATAGGCATCCGCGTCGCAATGCGAGTGGTAGATCACTCGGATCACCTCTTCCCTGGCCGCCCGATCCCGCTCAATGGCCAACAATTCGGCGGGATCGATGAAATAGGTGTTGCGGCCCGTGCGGGGAAAAGCGACTGGATCCCGCCGATGATAAACGTCCTGGGCGTTGACACACTCGCGCAACCGCTGCGCGATATGCGGCCGACTGGCTGGCCCGAGCATCAGCCCGCAGCATTCGTTCGGATACTCCCGCAACGCATGCGTCTCCACCTGTCGAAGCGCGTTCGCTGGAATCTGAATTGGCGGATTCATTCCCGTTGGCATGTCGTGGCCGTCATCGAAAGCGGCGCCGGGAATCCGCGCTAGAAACAGGCGCCGCTTCAAACCCCGGCAGGATCGCGAATCTGATTCTCCGATGCGGCCACGATCGCCGTCACCGTGGCATCGCCGGTCACGTTGGTCACCGTTCGGAGCATATCGAGAATGCGGTCCACGCCGGCGATCAGCGCAATGCCCGCGCCCGGCACGCCGATGGCTTCGAGAATTACGATCAGCATCACCATTCCGGCGCCTGGCACTGCGGCTGTGCCGATCGAAGCCAGCACGGCCGTCAGCACGATCGTGATCTGGATACTCATCGTCATTTCCATTCCCATGGCCTGGCCGATAAACACCGCCGCAACAGCCTGGTAGAGAGCGGTCCCATCCATGTTGATCGTCGCGCCCAGTGGCAGCACAAAGGACGAAACCTCTTTGGAGATACCGAGGTTCTCCTCACAGCGTTTCATCGTCACCGGCAGCGTCGCCCCGCTGGAACTGGTCGAGAAGGCCAGCAATTGCGCCGGGCCAATTCCGCTCAGGAACCGTTTGATTGAAAAGGGCGTAAACAGTTTCAGCAGGACCAGATAAACAAGGCAGGTGTGAAGCGCCAGTCCAACGACGACGCAAAGCGAGTAATAGCCCAGCGATTTTATCAGATCGATAATCTGGCTGGGGTTGTCCTGCGCGAGCGAGGTGATGGTGTCGGCGATCAACGCAAAAACGCCCACCGGCGCGATGACCATGATCATCCGCACCATGGCGATGACCAGATCGTTTAAACTGCCGATCACATCCAGCGTGGGCTTCCCCCTTTCGCGGGGCATTCTCACCAGCGCGACGCCCGCGAGAATTGCGAAGAAGACCATCTGCAGCATGTTGCGATTACTCGAGGCCGAGCCGAAGAAATTGTCCGGCACCATGTCGACGAGCGGCTGCAACGCCGGCCGGTCCTTGACCTCTTTTGCCGTGTCCGCGCGCGCGTCCGCCACTTCCTTGTAGTCCTCCGCCAGCTTCTCACGCGTTTCGGGCGCCAGCTTTTCGCCGGGATTGACGATGTTCACGACCAGCAGGCCGATGACCACCGCGACCGCCGTCGTGCCCACGTAGATGGCGATGGTCTTGCCGCCCATGCGACTGAGCTTCTTGACGTCGGACAACGAAGCCACGCCGGTGATCAACGACGTCAGCACCAGCGGCACCGCGATGAGCTTGAGGAGTCGAAGAAAAATAGTGCCCCAAGGCGCGATCCAGTCCTCGACAAATCCGCCAAATCCCCAGGCGGCGGCGGCCGAACCGAAGATCAATCCGAGAATGAGGCCGACGATGATCTGCCAGTGAAGCTGCTTATACCATTTCATAGATTGGACCGGATGGTTGCATGCGCCCCCGCCCGGGAACAGGCAAAACTCCCGCACTTCAGGACATCGACACTAGCCGGTCGGATGCGCTGCGGAGCCGGCTTGCCGGCGCGAGGGTTTGCCCGATTGAAAACGCTGGGTGGCGACCGTTCTGAATTCGGCCAGCAGGCGATGCCGCGATTCGAAACCAAAAAACAAACCGATCAAGACACTGATCGCGAACCAAACGCCAATCGCGCCGGACTCCCCCACGTTCAAACCATGGGCAACGATTTCCGCAACGATTTCCGCAAAGATGAGCAGCATGATGAACATCACCCAGGGCATTGCCAACAGCCGCCAAAACGCGGCCCAGGTCGCCCGAATTCCCGAACGCGCCCGAAGGCCAAACCACATTCCCACCCAGGCGAGCGCGACCAGATCGATCACGAACACGATCATGCCGGCCAACACCAGCAAAACCCAATTACGATCCGTCCGCTCCGACAGGAGAAAGAGGAAGTCCACCGTGAGCATCAGTAGAACGGGGCCGGCAAACTGCCGTCGCAACGCCAGCAATTGCCCCTCCACCAATCGGGCGACGCCGATCGGAGTGGCCAGCAACAATTCCAACGCTCCGCTTTGCCGGTCCTCGCCAAACCGATGACAGGCCTCCACCATCACCCAGATTTTCAATACCGTATGGCAGGTGAAAATCGTGAATACATTCATGGGCGCGTCCATCCAATCGCGGCGGTGCTCCAGAAAACCCCAGAGCCACAGCGCGCCCAGCAAACCAAACACGCCCCAGACAATCATCGGCTTGATGCGATCCCGGGCGGCCACCCAGAAAAAGCTGTTGATCTCCATGAGCCGGGTCTGAAACGCCCGCCTCTGTTCGCCCGTGCCGAAACTCCACTGTTTCCAACGCTCACGCAGCCGCAGGCCTCCTGCGCTCGCCGGTTTGTCCTTCCACGAACGGGGAAGCCGCCAGCAACTGAACAGAATCAGAAACCACGCGATCCCATGAATCACTCCCAGGGAAATCTTGAAGTCCCGCAGTCTGGCAGGATTGGCCAGGGAATCGACAGTCGCGAGTACCAGCGTATAACCGGGCGAGGGCAGCAAAACGAGTTGGGCTGCCTCTTCCGCGAAACCAGCGTCCGAAAACTCCGCGATCGCCCAGACGATCAACGGCAGCCCAATCGTGAAAAACAACACTGCCAGCACGGTCGCGGTCAATGCCCGCCGCTCCTTAACACTGATCGTCGAGACCGCCATGCCGATCGCCAACGAGAGGAACATCGCGTTGCCGAGGGTCAACAAAACCCGAATCAACTCATCGACGCCCAGCCCGCCCAGCAGCAGGGGAATCGCCAACAGCGGAAAAATTGCGATCAAGGCGAAAACGGCGTTGAGCGACGTCACCGCCAGCTTGCCGAAAACGATATCGAACCCTTTGAGATCCGTCAGAAAAAGCAGCCCCAGCGTGCCCTCGCGCCGCTCTTGGCTCACACAGTCGCAGGTGTTGATCATGCCCGCCAGCAGGCAAAGAAAAAGCGCGGCCCAGGCCAGCACGTTAAAAATGGCTGATCCCATCGCCGCCGACGAGGTGTTGTCCCCCATCGTGAGATTCATCAGCAGAACCAGCAACACCGCCGTGGTCGCCGCGGAAACACGAAACCAATAGGTCGACGCCTTCCTCGCGCGGACCCGCAACTCCCGCCCCACAATCGGCAACAACGTCATCGGCCCGAAAGTCTAATTACCGCCCCAACAAGCGCAAGAAGCGAACGCCTGCCTGATCTCAAACCCTCAAGTCTCACTTCAACTGAAACGCCGTCAATTTGTTCTCCAGCATCTCCGGCAGAATCAGCCAGCGGCGATCGGCCAAATAGGCGTGATCCGCGGCGCCCTTGGGAAACTCCATGATGACCTTCGCCTTGCCGCTCTTCGAAACGCGAAACACCTTGCCCGCAATCCAATCGGTCACGATGTAGCCGCCCTTGCCGTCGGCCTCGATGCCGTCGAGATTGCCCGTCGGCTTCGGCGTGATCGTTCGCTGCCGCCCCGTTCGAAGGTCGATCGACAACAACCGCCCCGGCGTCAAGGTCGTGAAATCGTCCTGCAAGCCCCGCCCCCAACCGCCGATGATGAGCTTGCCGTTGTGAACGAGCAGGCCATTCGGATGCTCGAGCTCCTCGCCGGCCGCGAACAACGTCGTGCGACCGCCCTTGTGTCGATAGATCGCGCTCGCGGCCATGTCGGAGACAAACACCGAGCCGTCCGGTCCCGTCGCCAGATCATTCAGAAACTGAGCGCCCTTGATCGGGACCCGCTGCAAGATCGTTCCGCCGGCAATATCGATCGCCACGATCTGGTCGATATCGCTGACCCAAAGAAGTTTGCCATGACTGCGCAAACCCTTCGGCGCGTTCAGACCGGTCACCCACTTATTCTTGATCATCTTGCCCTCGACCGAGAGCTTGGAAATCCAGCCATCGCCGTCCTTCCCCTTCCCCCCGCCCTCGCCGATCTGCGACAGAAAAAGAAAGCCCGACACCGGGTCAACATAAGCGCTCTCCGGCGCCTTCAATCCCTCGGCAATCGACCACACAACCCGATTCTTCGGCTCACGTTTGAACAGGTTTTTGACGCCCTTGATGGGATTCGCCGCCACGGCCGCCGAGGCGATGGAAAAGCACAGGAGGAGAAGGAGGAATTTTTTCATGGGCCGACATTAAACGAACAGCCGACCAACAAACGCAAGACCCGATGACCGGAACAAATCTCACGCTGGGCGCGCTAGCGTCACAAAAAAATCCCACGCCGATCAAGGCGCGGGATTTTAAAATTTCAACTTCCTCCCCGGACTATCAGGAAGCCAGCGCGTTATGCGCGCCCATCTCCGGCGCGTCGGGATTCACTTCGGGACCGAAGTAGCGCAGGACGACCAGCGGCTCAGTGGCCGAGGTGTTCGGGTATGATTGCGGATGGGAGGAGAAGCAGTTGAAAGTCTTCGAAAGGTCGGCGCACCTGGTTCTACGACGGCTTCCGGGGAGCGCGCGCGCCCCGCGTGCCCTCATTGGCGCCTCGCCGATGAGCCATGGCGCCTAGCGGCTTGGATTTCACCGGCTCGATCGCGGGAACAGGAGAATTCGGCGGGGGCGCCAAGTTCAACACGCGAGGGCGCGTATGCTCCCCGCAAGCATGCTCAAAGCCCCAGTTTGTCCAACGCCGATCGGCTGTTTCACCGACAACGTCGAAGAACGGTTTTTCATCCTGCTCATCCCTCCCGCAATCACGCCCGAGGTGTTCTCGAAGGTCACGCCGGCGTTGCGCGAACCGCGTTCACGTGCTACCACAATCGCGTGAACTGGCACGAGATCATTGACGAGCGGGCGTTGGAGATGGACGCGGTTATCGCGCGCGAATTGCGGGCGGACCCCGCGAAGCTCGAGCTCGTCGTCGCGTGGATTGAGCGTTTTCTCGCAGACCCGGAATATTCAATTCATTCAAAGGACACGTTGACCGAATGGCTGGAATTGATTCGCGAGGGCGGCCTTCCGCGGGCGCTCGAAGCACTGGTCGACGGCAGCGAGGAAGGGCGTCGGATGCGGCAAAACAGCCCCTTCGCGGTCGTCATGCCGCAGGACGAACGAAAGCGGATTCTTGCGAAATATGAAGCGCGTCGACCTCGAACACATATTGCGAGCGTGTAGCGGCGTCACCGGGGAGACGGAATTCATTGTCGTCGGCAGCCAGGCTGTTCTGGGCCGCTTTCCCGATGCCCCGCGCGTTCTGAGGCGGTCTATGGAGGCGGATGTCTATCCACGATTTCAGCCCGAACTGTCGGAGTTGATCGAGGGGAGTCTGGGCCGTTATTCGCAATTCGACACGACGTATGGTTACCATGCGGACGGTGTCTCCCCGACAACAGCCACACTGCCGAAGGACTGGGAGGAGCGCCTGGTCCGGGTCAGCAACGAAAACACAGGCCATGCCATCGGCTGGTGTCTGGATCCCGTCGATATCGCCTACAGCAAATTGGCGGCGCGGCGGGAAAAGGATCTGGCCTTCGTGGCTGAGCTAATCCGGCATCGCATGATTCACCCCTCCACGATTGATAGGCTGATCGCGGCGACGGAGGATGAGGCGCTGACAAATCGGTTGAGCGAGGCGTGGCAGATCTGCCGACGGCGCGCGGCGGAGTTCGACGACGAGGATTAACACGCGCATGCCTGACGTCTTCATCAAATCGAAACGGTCAGAGGTGATGTCCCGGATCAAGGATTGGGGCCGGCTAGATGCGCGACTACAGCGATTCTTGGCGGCTTAATTTTTTGAGACGCTTCGCCAAAGCGTCTCCACTCTCGGCACAAAAAAATCCCGCGCCACTCGCGACGCGGGATCTGAAATCTCAAATCTTCAATCTGAAATTCTACAAGGCCTTATGCGCGCCCATCTCCGGCGCGTCGGGATTCACCTCGGGACCGAAGTAACGCAGGCAGACCAGCGGCTCGGTGGCCGAGGTATTCTCGAAGGTCACACCCGCTTTGGCGGCGCCCTCGGTGCAGAAGACTTCGTCCTCGGTCAATTCGACGAAGCGGATCAGCTTCGGGCAATCCAGTTTGAGGTTGTTCATCTTGCCCGCGCCCTGCGTGACGATCAGGCCGTAGGCTCCCTTGTCGGTGATCGTGCATTTGGCGCCCGGATCGAGTGTCAGCTCTTTCGCCGTGAAATACTGCTTTCCCTTGATGCGGCCGTAGACAATCCAGCGATCGACATAGCCCTCAGCGGCGGTGTCGGCGACGGGCACGGGCTCGAGGTAGTGGTTGTCCTTGAAGTTCGGGTCCAGGTTTCCTTCCCAATCGAGCTGGTCGACGATGAAGTCCAGATCCTTGTGCTTCTTTTTGGGCATGTCCTTGACGAGCAGATCCCACGGCACTTCGCGGCCCTCAACGAGGGACTGATACATGCCAAAGACATCAGAGCCCCACTGCGGCTCGTAGGTGCAGAGCGAGCCGGGCGCGTGGAGGACGCAGGGCGGAATCAGCCAGCCCGTTCCAGGCTTGAGCCGGTAGGCCCGGCTGAGATCCTGAATTCCATTATCGCCCTTGTTCCAATTTTCCAGACAACGGCGAACGTCGGCCTTGGATGTCCCGGGCTCCAGGCCCATGAAGGTGTAGGGGAAATTATTGCCGACGTTATTGTGCTGCGGCGGGAAGTAATAGGACTCGGGCTTGCCTTCCTGACCGACCAGTTTTGCCTGGGCGGCGTTCTGGTGCATGTGGTGCGGAATCGGGCCCATGTTGTCGAAGTATTTGGAATATACGGGCCACTTGCCGTATTTTTTCCAAATCTTGGAGCCGATCAGGTCCCCGCCCATCTCGGCGACGGCGTCGCGCAGGGTGAAGCGCTTCTTGCCGGAGACGACGTAGCTCAGCCCCTCGTCCGGCTCGCGATTGTCATTGGCCGCTTCGGTGGTGGAGGAAAACCAGCGTTCGTCGATGCCGCCGCGATTGAGGCCGTAGGCGTAAAGATCGTCCGGATGCAGCTTGAGGCGCTTGCCGGGCTGAAGAAAAGAACGCGGCACCCAACAGGGCGCGACACGCAACAGGCCGTCATTCTTCTCCAACTCACGATCTACCAGGCCGCGGATGTTCTTGGTGACTTTCTTGACGTTCTTGATGCTGTTCATGACGGTCTTAGGGGTTTCTTTTTGAAAATTGTTTATGACGTTGGCTCCGCCAGATGCAGCATTTTTAGACAAAGCTCACCCACGCGTCCAGAAAGTTTGAAGCGAATTACGCCCAATCCACACATCAAAAATCGTCAAACAGATTCTGCTGGACCGGCTCGGGTTTCACCTCGACCCGCTCCAGACAATCCGGCGTCTCATGCGTCGGCGAGCCGACGGCCGAACCAACCGGCCAGGCCTCCATCGCGTCGGCGTCGAAGGGGCGCAACAATTCCCGCGCCGCCGTGTCGTTCGCGCCTTCATCCAGCCACTGGTCGCGCCCAGCCCGATCGAGAATCACCGGCATGCGATTGTGAATCGGCGCCATGAGTCGATTGGGCTCAGTGGTCATGATGACAAAGGTGTCCGCCGGCTCCGGCTCCGCGCCGGCCGCGCCCGCTGCGGATTTCAGCGCGATCAACGACGTCCGCCACAGACCCGCAAAATAGAACGGCTCACCGTCAGCGAGGCGGATATTCATCGGTTGTTTGCGCGAACCCAGCTTTTGCCATTCGAAGAATCCCGTGGCTGGCACAAGACATCGGCGCTCTTTGAAGGCGTCGCGAAACATCGGCTTTTCGGCGACGGTTTCGGATCGGGCGTTAACGACGATGGAAGCCTTGCGATCCGGAGAAGCGGGCGTTTGGAAGCCAAACCCCATCTCGCGAGCGACTGGGGAGCCCTCCTGCATCGCGATTACCGGGGCGGACTGCGTCGGCGCGATATTGTAGCGGGCCTGAAATCTCAAGGTCAGAAGTTCCTGCAGGAATTTTGAGAAAAAATCCCATTCCCCGGCAGTGAGCGAGTAACGGCTGCACATGTCGACGCAGTCTAGCCTCCGCGCGCGGAAATTCCAGACCAGGATTCCAACTTGCGCTACGCGGCTTCCAACGGGATCGATATCGCCGCGTCACTGCGCCTTTTTTTCATTTGCGCCTTACCGGTCGTCTCCTATCCTCCCCTCACCACCAACCCAAGACACCGTCACCGCATATGCACATCGGAGCTGATTACTATCCCGAACACTGGGTCTTCCCCTACGATGGAACCGAGGAGGCGCCGGAATCCCGCTGGGACACCGACGCGGAGCTCATGGCCAAAGCCGGCATCAACGTCGTGCGCCTGGGCGAATTCAGCTGGGGCCTGTGCGAACGCGAAGAAGGCAAGTTCGATTTCGCCTGGCTCAAGCGGTGCATGGACGTGATGCACAAGGCCGGCATCCAGGTCGTGCTCGGCACACCGACCGCCGCGCCGCCCGTCTGGCTGCTTCAGAAGCACCCCGCGATTCTCCCGCTCGATGAGAATGGCCTGCCGCGCCGCGAAGGCACGCGCCGCGCCTATTGCCTCAACAGCGACGTCTATTGGGAGTATTCCAAAAAAATTGTGAAGGCGATGGTCGACGCGTTGGGCAAGCACGAGGCCGTGATCGCATGGCAGATCGACAACGGCATCGGCCGCCACGACACGGAGTATTCCTTCAATCCCGAGACCCGGAAAGACTGGCACGCCTGGCTCAAAGCCAAGTACGAGACGATCGAAAACCTGAATGAAAAACTCGGCCTCTGCGTCTGGGGCCAGGTCGTCAGCGACTGGGAACAAGTCGTGATGCCCATGCGCGCTCCAGCGGTCCACAATCCCGCTCTCGTCACGGACTGGCGCCGATTCTCCAGCGACACTTGCGTCAGCTACATTCGCATGCAGGCCGACCTGCTTCACGAAGCCACGCCGGACATCCCCGTGACCACGACCATGCGGGCCTTCGCCGCCGAGATCGACCTCTTCGACCTCGCCGACGCCATCGACTTCGTCTCCATCGACAGTCAGGCCGCGATTGGCGAGCAGGCCGCGGAGATCGCCTTTGGCATCGATTTGATTCGTTGCCTCAAGAAGAACGACAAGATCAAGGCGCCCGGCGGCGAAGACGGCTTCTGGGTGATGGAGCAAAAAGCCGGATCGGCGGCCTGGGAGGGAGTCAACTCCACGGTCCGACCCGGCGTGATCCGCAAGTTCACCCACCAGCTGATCTCCCGGGGCGCCAACGGCGTTTGCTTCTTCTACTGGCGCCAGCCGCTCGTAGGCCCCGAGAAATTCTACGGCGGCGTGCTCAATCACGAAGGCAGCGGCAATAATCGGATGTACAAGGAGATCTGCCAGATCGGCGAGGAAATCAAGAAACTGGCGCCGATCTTGAAAGGCACGCACGTCGTGGCCGACACCTGTATCTTGATCAACTTCGAAAACAACTGGGCCATCGATCAACCACTCGCCCACAACAAATTCTTCAAGCAGAAGGAACACATCCTCGCGTATTATCGCGCCCTCCACGACAAGAACATCCCGGTGGACTTCGCCCGCCCCCCATCCGACGACGAGGGCCTCGAGGAGCTGAAGAAATACCGCCTCGTCATCGCCCCTTCCCTGCACATGCTCGACCCGGGCCAGGCCCAACGTCTCGCCTGGTACGTCTATGAGGGCGGCACCTTGATCGGCACCTGCAACACCGCCTTGATCGACGAACACCACATCGCGCCCAAAGGCTACCCTCAGGAGCTGATCGACATGTTTGGCCTGACCGTGAAGGAATCGGACATCCTGCCGCCCGGCCGGGAGAATTCGCTCAACTTCAAGGGCAGCTTCAAGACGAGCAAGCAACATTTCGGCAAGCTCTGGTGCGACATTATCGAGCCCGGCGAATGCCAGACGCTCGCCACCTTTTCGCGGGAGTTCTACTCCGGCAGCCCGGCGGTCACCATCAACGAGTACGGCAGCGGAAAAGCCATCTACATCGGCACCGTCGGCCATCAGGAATTCTACAGCGACGTGTTTGCATGGCTGCGCGCCCAGCTCGGTCTGTATTCCCTCATCAAAGTGCCGGACACCGTCGAAGTCAGCATGCGTCAGAGCGAGGAGTCCCGCCTTTATTTCGTGATCAACCATCAGAACGGACCGGTGCGCATCAACTTCCTCAAAACCACCCACGATTTCCTTACCGGAGAGAAATTCAGCGGCAACTACGACATGCCCGCCCACGGCGTGCTGATGATCGATGAGCGGAACCGGTTCTAACGGCTCGAACGGCCGCGGCTGGAGCAACGCCCGGCAGCGCGCCCTGCGCCAATGGCGGCGCGTGGACCTCGACCCGCTCGAAAAGGCCCGCGCCCTCAGCGCGCGATCGGCGGGCGCGCTCATGCCGCGGGTCATGAAAACCCTCGGCCTGGATCGTCGCCGCGCCGAGGCCGAGATCGTCAGAGTCTGGAAAGATCTGATCGACCCTGAAGTCACCGCGCACGCCCAACCCGTCAACCTCCACAAGGGAACGCTGTTCGTGAACGTCGACAGCCCCGTTTGGAAGGACGAGATCACCCGCTATCGCCGGCACGATATTCTTCGCCGAATGCAATCCAGTTTCGGCCGCGAGGCCATCAAACGCATTTCCTTCCGCATCGGCTGACCCCGACCCGCGGGAAACTCCTTTCCCAAACCCATCCATGCCCGACAGCGACAGCCAGAACGCCCCTCTTTCGGAGCCGACCTTGCTGGGCAACCTCATGGATTGCCTCACCTACAACGTCTACTTCAAAGACCTCGAATCCCGGTTCATTCGCGTCAATGGCGCCATGGCCCGCCGCCTTGCGCTGAGCGCTCCCGAGGACGCGGCCGGCAAGACGGACTTTGATTTCTTCGACGAAGAGCACGCCCGCCAGGCCCTCGCCGACGAACAGGAGATCATCCGGACGGGCGAGCCACTGATCGACAAGGAAGAGTCTGAAATCGGCCCCGACGGAGAACGCCGTTGGATGCTCTCCACGAAGATGCCGCTGCGCGAGTCGGACGGCGCCATCCGGGGCACCTTCGGCGTCTCCCGCGACGTCACCGAGCGCAAGCTCAAAGACCAGGCGCTGATCGAATCGGAAGCGCTTTACCACACCCTCGTCGAGAACCTGCCGCTCAACGTATTCCGCAAGGATCTCAAAGGCCGAGTCACATTTGGCAATCGCATGTATTGCCAGACCACCGGGAAGCCGCTGGAGGAAATCCTGGGCAAGACCGACTACGAACTCTATCCCGCCGCGCTCGCCGACAAATATCGGATCGACGATCTGCAGGTCACTGAGACGGGCGAGACGCTCGAAAAAATCGAAGCCCATCGCACCCCGGACGGACGGACCATCCACGTTGAAGTGCTCAAGACGCCGGTGCACGACGCCGCCGGGGACATCATCGGCGTGCAAATCATTTTTTGGGATGTCACCGCCCGCAAAGAGGCCGAGGACGCGCTCAAGAACGCCAAGGAAGAGCTGGAGCTGCGCGTTCAGCAACGAACCGCTCTCCTCACCCGCGCCAATGCCGCGCTGCGCGAGGGCAACGAAGAACTCGGCCGCGCCAACGCCGAACTCCAGGACTTCGCCTACATCGCTTCTCACGATCTCCAGGAACCGCTGCGCAAGATCCAATCCTTCAGCGCCCGCATCAACGACAAATTCTCGGCCAACATTCCCGAACAGGGCCAGGACTACCTGACCCGCATGAACAACGCCGCCAACCGCATGTCCGGACTTATATCGGACTTGCTGGAATTATCCCGCATCACCACCAAGGCCAACCCCTTTTCCTCAGTCGATCTCAACGCCGTCGCCCGCGAAGTCGTCTCCGATCTCGAAGCCCGCATCGAACAAACTGGAGGCCGCGTCGACCTTGGCGGACTTCCCACGATTGAGGGCGATCGAACCCAGTTGCGCCAATTGCTTCAGAACCTGATCAGCAACGCTCTGAAATTTCATCGCCCGGACACCCCGCCCGTGGTCACGGTCCGCGCCGAGTCCCGCGACGCCGACGCCAGCGTGCGAATCTGCGTGAAAGACAACGGGATAGGATTTGACGAAAAGTATGCTTCGCGGATATTTACCGTGTTTCAACGGCTGCATGGAAAAAGCGCTTACGAGGGCACCGGCATCGGACTCGCCATCTGCCGCAAAGTGGTCGAACGCCACCGCGGCGATATCACCGCCAACAGCGCGCCGGGCGAAGGCGCCACCTTCCTCATAACGCTGCCCGTCAACCAGGCCGATCAAACCGAGACTGCGCCATGAAAAATCCTCCCATCATTTTACTGGCCGAAGACGATGCGGACGACCGACTCCTCGCCCGGGACGCGCTGGCCGAGAGCCGCATCGCAAATGACCTTCATTGCGTCGAGGACGGCGAGGAACTCATGAACTACCTGCGCCGACGCAACGAGTATGCCGACCCTCATTCCTCTCCGCGACCCGGCATCATTCTCCTCGACCTCAATATGCCCCGCAAAGACGGCCGCGAGGCGCTCCGCGAAATCAAGGAAGACCCATCGCTCAAATCCATTCCCGTAATCGTCCTCACCACTTCCAAAGCCGAAGAGGATATCCTCAGGACCTATGAACTGGGCGTCAGTTCCTACATCCGAAAACCGGTCACCTTCGACGGTCTGGTCAAAGTCATGGAAGCGCTCGGCAACTACTGGTTTCAGCTGGTTGAATTGCCCAAGCCCAAAGACGAT
>JBLHKZ010000125.1:0-16272 GCA_047618185.1 Limisphaerales bacterium | reverse complement strand
TTGCCCAGAAGCATCACCGGCCAGGTCTTGCCGCTGGTATGCTGAGCGTCGGCATTATTGCTGGTGTAGACGATCAGTGTGTTGTCCATCATCGTGCCGCTGCCTTCGGAGACGCTCTCCAATTCCTCCATCAGCTTCACCAACATTCGGCTGTTGTACTGGCGGATCTTGATCCAGATCGGATTGTCCGGCTGCTTCATGTGACCGAGGTTGTGGCCCTGCTGGTCAACGCCGAGGCCCTTCCACGCGCCGAAGATCTCGCCGCGACCGGAGCCGACGGTGAGCACGTTGGTGATGCCCGACTTGAGGGCCGAGATACCCAGGTCCAAAATGGCGTCGTGCCAATCAGTTTCGAATTCGGGTTTGGTATAGCGGTCGTCAACCTTGGGCGCGAACTTCCGCAGGTGGTCGGAGACTTTGCCGAGGCGCTCCCGCAGGCCGTTGATGTCATTGAAGCCCCGGACGTACTGGCCGTAGCGTTGCCTGGCCGCGCCGCGCAGGGAATCCCCCTTGGCGGAGGCCAGTTGTTCAATCCGGTCGAACATGCCGGACCGGGCCTCGTGCTGCTTGCGGATGTCGCCCTGAGAAATGCCGCCGAAAAGCATCTGGTAGAGATGGTTCGGATTGGAGTGCATGAAGATGGGCTGGCCCGCGCCGCTGGCCGAGAGATTCGCAACTGTGGGCTTGGCTCTCATGTTCTCGATGGAGTCCATGCCGATGCAGAGGTGGGGCAGGAGTGTTTCCGGGAGGACCTTACTCAGTTCGTAATCTATCGTGGACCCGCTGGGCGGGACGCCGTCGCTACCGCGATAGCCTCCGAGGGCGCCGAAGAAGGCGCTGTGCGAGGGGCTGGTATGGAGGCCGTGCAGACCGTTGATAATGTGCAGTCGCTCCTTGTAGGGCTCCAACGCCTCAATCGGCTCTGGCAGCTTGGCCTTGGCCAACGAGCCGCTGCTCGTCATCCCCGAGGGAATGCAGGTCGCCGGGTCGAATCCCTGGTTCTGCATGAAAAAGATCACGCGTTTCGGACCACCTGACCCGGTGGAAGCAGCCTGGCCAATCCCCGGGAACATCGAGGATCCCATTGCGGCGCCAACGCCGGCCGCCATTCCCTTAAGCATGCTTCTGCGATTCATGATCATGTGGTGAAAATATGGGCCGTTGACGCGGTTGTCACAACAAATCCGACCTCCCGGGGCGCCAAGTTAACTCCCTTTCCGATTGCCTCACCAATAATTCTCAATAGGACACCGAGGACGGCGTCCCTCCCAATCGGGGCGACGGATGCCGTCCTCAGTGTCCCATTTTGATCAGGGGGGCCGTCTTTCCAATCCGCGCAGCGAACTACTGAAACGACCACAGCTTGCGCTGATCAGGCCAATCGCCGTTATTCATGGGCGCCGGGTTCAGCTTCGCGGGGTCGATGACGACGTGCTTGATGCGTTGACGCTTCCAGGTGTAGGTCGCGTGCAGCATGCCGTCGGAGGTCTGAATGATCGCGGGATAGGAAAACTCAGCCTTCTCCCGCTCCAGTTCGAGCGCTGCCAGCCAATTGGCTCCGTCGCCGGAGACAGAGATATTCAACCGGCCACGCCCGCCCGTGGCGCGGGTGGTGTGATTGTAAATGATCACATGCGTGTCGTTGTCGAGCGTCACCGTGTCAAATCCCGCGTTGGGATTGGGCAGGCTCGAACCGCCCATCAAGGACCACACGATTCCGCCGTCGCTCGAACTGACTTCGGAAACGACGTCCTCCTGCGTCCTGCATAGCGCTTTGATCCTGCCGTCCGTGAGTTGGATGAACGCGGGCTGAATTGCGTTAAACTCCGCTTGGGTGTTCACCGGCCCAATGCGACGCCAGGTCTTGCCAAGATCGGAAGTGATCTCGAAGTGCGCCATCCAGCCGTTGTCCACATGCTCTGTGCTGGAACCGCAGAGAATGTCCCCGTTGGCCAGCTGTATTGGCTTATTCTTAATGGGCCCCAGGATGTCCTCCGGCAAACGCCGCGGCTCCGACCAGGTGCGGCCGCAATCGTCCGAGGTCATCAGCATGCCCCACCATTCCCGAGGACTGGGACCTGCTTTGTAGAAAAGCAGCAGCGGCCCTTTCTTGGGTTGAAACAAAACTGGATTCCAGCAGGGATAGCGCTTGTCGGTGTGTTGAATGCCATTGGCCACCTCGATCGGGTGGGTCCAACCATGCGCTGTCTGATGAGCCACCCAGATGCCCACGTCCGCGTGTTTCTCGTGCGTCCCGCCGAACCAGGCGACGACCAGTCCCTTCTTGGTTTCCTCCAACGTCGAGGCGTGACACTGCGGAAAAGGAACATCCGTAAAAACAAATTCCTCGTGAAGCAGGCCAGATTTGCCTTCGAACTCGCCGGCATACTTCGGAAGCTGGGTGGCGCAACCGGAAAGCGCGACCAGCGTCAACGCGGTCGCTCCGGTGGCAACGATTTTTTTCAGTCTATTCATGGTTTTGGTTCGCTGAATTAGCGCCGCGTTATTTGTCGGCTCGTGGATTCTTTGCAAAGTAAAGGCGTCCGTCCTCGGCGCCGACCAACAAATCGGGAATGCCGTTCTTGTCCCAATCGACAACCGTCGGGCTCGAAGTATGCCCGGAGATCTTGCGAGCATCCAGCGGGCCCATATTCTTCAGAACGGTCTTGCCGTCGCGTTCTCCCAGGTTGCGGTAGTAATCCGCATTCACGCTGTTGAACAACACGTCCAATCGACCGTCGCCGTCCCAGTCGACGACCTGTAGCTTGCGACGGCCGCTGCCTCCGGCAGGACCGCGAATGAGCTTGATGGGCTTTCCATTCTCACCGACGAAAATCCGGCTGCCGGGCAACAGGATCAACTTACCGTCGCGCTTGGCCCGCTTGAAAAATGCGAGCTGGCCTTCGTGGTCCAGCATCACGATGTCGGTCAGGCCGTCCTGGTTCCAGTCGACTGCCATGGGCGTTGTGCGCCATTGGCTGACGAAGTTCTTGCCCTTCGGGTTCCACCAGTTCCAGGCGGGCTTGGGCGTCTTGCCCTTCCATTCAACCGTGATCGGAAGAGCGGCTGCGAGACGCGGTTTCCCCGGCGTTCCGACGTTGCGATACCACACGATCTTTCCCCAGATGGAGTTCACGATCAAATCGAGAAGCCCATCGTGATCCCAATCCGCGACGGTCTGAGTGGTGTATCCCCACTTGGCTTCGCAGGGTCCCTGAATAGAGCCATTCGGGCCGGCCATGATTCGCAGAGTTTTTCCATCCGCCTTCAGCCTCTTCTCGCGCGCGAACTTTGGCTTCTTCGCGCCGTCCAGATTCTCGAAAAAAGCGACGTAACCGGCGGTGTTTCCGCAGATGATATCCTCGTCGCCGTCGCCGTCCCAATCCACGCCAAATGGCGTCGCCAACGCGCCGAATTTCATCTCTTTCGCCTGCTGCTGAAAATAGACCGGGCGTTTGAAGCTCGGGACTCCCTGCTCGAACTCGCCTGTGTTCTCGATGAACGCCACCCGGCCGTCTTCGTCGCCGCAGATCAAATCGAGATCGCCGTCTTTGTCCCAGTCGAAGGCGACCGGGACGATCATTTCCAGATCCATCTTGAGGGGCTTCTTGCCGGCCATGAGTTTTCGGCCGGCCGCGTAGTTCGGCTTTGTGCGCGAGCCCGTATTTTGAAAATAGGTAAACGAATCGCGAAATTCGCCGCAGAGCAAATCCAGATCGCCGTCGTCGTCGAAATCGGCGAAGTTCGGCGAGGGCCAGCCATAGACATCCACCTTCTTGCCGCCCGCCATGACATGCTTCGCCTTCTCGTAGCTCGGTTTCTCGTTCGATCCTTTGTTACGAACCCAAAAAACGTAGCCGTGCAGCGGACCGTTCGTCCATTTCCCCTGGGCGTTGTAGGCGTCGTCCCACCCGTACTGCGTCCAGTCGCCATATCCAGCCACGATGTCCAGCCTGCCGTCGCCGTCGAAGTCCGCGTATTTCCACTGTCTCGCCCGAAGTTTCTTGGCCTGATAAATATCGTCATTCTTGATCGGCAAACTGACACGAGTGTCGATCCCCTTCGTAAAGAAATCCTTGTGCTCGTAACCGGGCGTCAACACGCGCGGTTTGCCGTCGATGTAGGACACCTGAACATTCTGCGCGCCTTGGCTGATCCGCACCGGCGGTTCGAACACCGGCATCTTTGCGGCGCCCTGTTTGTTCTCGAAGAAATAGGTTCCGTTGTAAGGCTTGTCCGGGCAAACCACGACGAGGTCGTTATCCCCGTCCTGGTCGAAATCCATGGGCAAGGGCCAGGCCCAAAGCCCGACGCCCAGATCCACGACAAGACCCGGGTTGTTGTATTCGATGCGTTCCAGACGCCCGTCTGGAGCGGCGCAAATTTGCCCGATGAAAAACAGCGAAAGGCCGGCGACTAAGATTCGTTTCATATGGAAAATCTGCGATTGAACGGGAGGCATCATGCACAGAGGCGCTCCGCCCCGCAAGACGTCATGAAGGAAGCGGTTTCTAATACCCCATCGCCGCGCCGCCACGCCGCCAGTCTGCTGCGCCGTGATACACGCCTGTCTTGGGATCGATCCAGATCGTGTGCGCGTCGCCCTGAGCGCTGTCTTTCGATCGCGGCGCGACTTGATGTCCCAGCTTCTTCAGCGCTGCGATGGTTTCGGGCGAGATGCGGTCGTCGAAAGTCTCGATCCGCAACGTGTCGGGAAACCATTGGTGGTGGATGCGCTCGACCGCGACGGCGTCCGCGACGTCCATGCCATACTCCAGGACATTGAGCGTCACCTGCAGCGTGGTGTTGATGATCGTGCGTCCGCCGGGGCTTCCGGTGATTAGGACGGGCCTGCCGTCCTTGGAGATGATCGTTGGCGTTTGCGAGCTGAGCATTCGTTTGCCCGGCGCAATCTGATTGGGCTTCGTTCCGATTCTGCCTTTGCGATTGGTCTGCCCTGGGAACCAGTTGAAATCTCCCATTTCATTATTGAGGACAAAGCCGGCGCCCTTGACCACGATGCGGGCGCCCCAACTGGATTCCAGAGTCGTGGTGTTCGAGACCGCCATGCCGCGTGAATCAATGACGGAAAAGTGTGTGGTCGCCGGGCTTTCCGCGACCAATTTGATTTCGCCCGCGAGCTCTTCGCTGGGTGTGGCCCGATCCATGGAGATGCCGGATGCCAGCCACTTTGCATACGCCTTGTCGGTCAATGTTGGCGGAATCTTCACGAAATCCTGATCGCCCAGATAGGTCGCGCGATCTCGAAACGCGCGCTTCATCGCCTCGGCCATCAAGTGGAGCGCCGGCGCTGAATAGCGCTCATACGATTTGAGATTCAGCTCCTCAAGGACGTTCAACATTTGAATGAGACAAACACCGCCCGAGCTGGGCGGCGGCGCGCCATAGACGTCATGTCCTCGAAAAACACCATGCTCCGCATCACGAGTCCGCGCCCGGTAATTGGCGAGATCGTCGAGCGAGATCAGCCCGTCACCGCGCTTCATCTCCGCGACCAGAGCTTTCGCGATCGGACCCTGATAGAAGGCGTCCGCGCCGCGTTCTGCGATTGCCTGCAAGGTTTTGGAAAGATCGTTCAACACGATGCGATCTCCGGGCTTCCATTCCCCTCCGCCAGGTCGGCTGTAGACGCGAATCAATTCCTGATGATGCGTTCCTTCCTTCACGGAATCGTAGTTCAACACGCGATTGATCGATGAACACAGTTGGCGATCCATTTCGAAGCCCTCGCCCGCCAATCTTACCGCCGGCGCGACCAGCGCTTTCCAGGGCAGTTTTCCGTAGCGTCGATGGGCCTCGCCCATGCCACGCACAGTGCCCGGAACACCCACAATCTTATGGGTGTGCTTCCCGTCCTCCGGCGTGAACATGACCCCGCTCGCGTCACCGGGCGCTGTCTCTCGATAGTCGATGCAGACTGGGCGACGTCCGTCTCCGGGGTGCACCATCATGAAGCCGCCCCCGCCGATATTTCCCGCCTCGGGCCAAACAACCGCGAGCGCGAACTCCACGGCGATCGCCGCATCCACGGCGCTGCCGCCCTGCTTGAGTATGTTGAGCCCCACGCGCGTGGCATGCGGGCTCACCGAAACGACCATGCCGTTCTTTCCTTTGACCGGCGTGATCCGTGACTGCGCCGCTTCGACGCGAGGAAGCAGCATCGAAAGGAAAATGGCGGACAAGACGCTCTGTTGAATCCAGCTTCGCAAACTGCGGGTAAGTCGATTTTTCATAGTCGTGGTTAAAAGGTCGCGAGCGCTCATTTTTCAGAATCCGTCGTTCCAGCGCTAAACTCGATCCAGTGCGTTTTGGTTTTCCTTCCGGTTGGAACTTCCCAGGAAACGTTCTCACCCGTTCCAGGAGAAATTCTTTTTGAAAATGTTTTAGGGCCGCCGTTGTCAGTCCATGCGAAGGTGAGATTGAGATCGTTCGCCACGCCGGCGTCATAGACCAGATGCGCTTCGGCCCGCAAATAGCGCTTACCTCCATCATTGCGAAATCGGACCTGCACGGGCGAGAGAACGGGCTCGGGAAATTGAATAGCGCCGTAGCAGAAGCTCTGCGACCAAAAGTCGCCAGGTTCATCGCCACGACGCGGAATGCTCCAGTCTTTCGTCACCGCTTTCCACGTTGCTCCCCCGTCGGTCGAATACTCGATCTGGTAGCGGACCTTGGGATCAGGCGGGTTGCTTGAAGCTACGTGAGCGGCGGCGTAAACCGCAATCGCCGGCTCGCTCCTCGGCGTCTCAAGCTGGAGCGTGACTCGGGGCGAATTAAACGCCCCCGCGATGATGTGCGGCTTTGCCTCCGCCGCGCCCGGCCCCGCGGAAACGACGGCATTCCCCGAAGCCTGAAACTCAACCCTCGAACCGTCGTCAGTCAGACGCGGAAGCGCGGCGACATTGGCCTGACACACCGTGCGAATCTCGATTGCCGCGTTTCGGAGCGATTTCGCGCTGGAATCGAAACGCAACCAATACTGTTGTCTGCCTTTCACGTGATCCGTGAGATCGAGCCCATCTTTCAACATCCCTCCGCCAGTCCATGTCGTCCCCTTGTCCACTGACACGGCGACGCTGCAATTGCCGGCGCCCGAAACTTTCAGGCCATTGCGACAACCGGATTCATAGATGGCCCATGCGCCATTGTCAGGTGGCGTCGCTCCAATGACATAAGGAGTCCTGAATTCGAAGGTCACGTGGGCATCGCTTTCATCAACCACGCCATCTTTGTAGGCGCTGCCCCGGAATGAAGGGCGATAAACATATTCCGCATTGGCATAGCGCGCCTGCCCGTTCTGGTGCGCCGTCCCCATTTTTGATCCGTGCATCGCCTCAGGTTGATTCACCCAGGTCCGCGAACGCTCCGGGCCGGGGATTTCGTCGGTGTTGTAGTTTCGACCCCAGAAAACGAAAGTCTTCCCATCCTCCAGGCCAGGCTCGATATACCGTCGCAGGCTTTCTCCCTGACGCAGGTTGACCATCGGCGGCGGCCCCGCGTAGCCCGCCAGATACTCGGCGACGGCATACTTGCGATATCCCGCGCCATCATTTGGATGCAATCCGCACACCAGCCAGCCACGCTGTCGCTCCGGCCTGAATTGTCTGTCGGTCATCCGCGACAGGTCGTCCTTCACCTCCCGGATTGAAAGCAGACGCTTCCCCGCTGGATCGAAAATGACGGTCGACAGATCATGATCCAACAGAGCCCATTTTCCGTCGCCGTATTCGCCGCCGGTTAGAAAGACTTCAAACGCATTGTGGGCGTGAACGCCAACGCCGCGTCCGCGTCCGTGGCCCAACAGATGCTCCATTTCAGCGGTCCACTGGGAATGCGTCGTGCCGCAAAGGCCGAAGCCATAGGCAAAGAAGCCGGTCCAATATTCTCGCAGACGAAGATCGCGCCCTTGATTGAGGCCCAATCCCCAAACGTCCTGCTTGCCGGTCTCGCCGTGCCAATAGTGAGTGTTGCGCCAGAACCAGGAGGCCAGCGCCTTCTGCTCGTCGGTTTCGGGGCGTTGTCCCAGTTCGCGCTCGTAAATCTTCGCCTGGGTTTCAAACAGTCGCTCGAAGTTTGAGAATGCAAGTTCTCCCGGATACCACGGATGGTCGGTGCGGATTTGCGGATCTCCGACGCCAGCAAAAGCGCCGCAAAGCGAAGCCGCCAGCGCGAGGACAATCAGAATTCTGTTTCGCATCTCGTGGATTGTCGCAGAATACGAAACCGCCAGCGCGGATGACAGTTAGAAATTCATGACCGTTCAGAACCAGGCAATTGCAGGATTCCTCTTTTTGACACGACCGGATTACATGCCCGCGCAGCCGTTGAGTGGGCGCCCAAGTGATCTCGCTCTCACTTAGGCCAGACGATTCATTCAGACCGTGATGTCCTTTGAGGAGGTGCGCCTCTTGATGTGTCCCAGGCGTTGACCGCAAATGCCGTTCCAGACATTTCGCATAATGTCGGACTTGTCCTGAATGTCGCGCAGGAAATCGTGCGGCACGGAAACCGCGACGGATTCTTCGAGGACGCGCGCCCGGGGTCCGTCAGGCTCGCCGATCTCAGAAACGATGCCCAGGACGCCCCGCGTATCGAAGGAGCCACAAGCCTCGATCACCATCGACGCGCTGTCCGGCGGATCGATTTCGACTTTACCGCTGAACAGAAAATGGGTTTTGTCCGTGAGGTCGAATTCCGCGCCAGCGGGCAGTTTGGCGGAAACGGCGGGGATCTTCGAAAGGTCTTCCTTAAAGGCCGTGGTCAAATCGGGAAACAAGAGTTTCGACGTCAGCGCGTTCTCCACAATGCGACGTTTGATGATGTTGTAAATGACGCTGGCGACATCGGGGTTTTCTTCCAGGTACTTCCGGAAGCGATCGATACGAATCTCCAGGAACAGACCGTCGTCCATGGCGTGAACCCGCGCGGTCCGGCTGATATTCGGAATCCACAGGGAGAACTCACCGGTCATCTCGCCCTTGGGGATCGCCACCTGATCGCCGGTTCCCGGCAAATCGACCAACAGGGTTCCGGAAATTGGGAAGAAGCAGCTGAGCGCGGGATCTCCCTGCTCGAAAATGATCTCCCCTTTGCTGAAGAGCCGAGGCTGAGAGTCCTCAATCACCTTATACAGGAGATCAGGGGGCATCTGGCTGAACAGGATGTGGCTTTGTGGCGGATATTCGACGGTTGGCCGCAATTCCGAACGCCCGATCATGTGGCAAAGTTCCCTCACCGGCGCTTCCGCCTTGAGTTCGAGCAGGAACTTGCTTGAAGCGACCGCCGCGACGGGGTCGCCGGACTTCATCGCGTCATGCACGAGGTGTTTGTAATCCTCGATTGTCTGGCGCCACAGGTCGCCGATCGCGTGCCAACGTCGGTTGTTCGCCTGCTCGGTCGTGAGGCAGAGATTGTAGCGGTTCACGTTCATCACCTCGATGCCCACGCCATGCTTTACCGTGTGCCAATAAGCGACTCCAATCTCGTAGTCCAGTTCCCGCTCCGGTCCAATAAAGGTCTCGTAGTACTGGCGGGAAATCAGCAGCTGTGAGGGAGCCGCGACCGAGAGGATACGCGAAGCGATATTGATGCCCACTCCCCAGACATTGGCCCCTTTGCGAAGATCGTCGCCCTCGGTGACAATTCCAGCGTGCAGGCCCAGACTCAACTTCAGGGGATCTCGATTTTCCGGTCGCCAATCGGGCATTCGCGTTTTTTCGCAAATCGTAAAAGCGACATCGATCGCCTTCCGGCATGCCTTTGTCGCCTTGAATGTCAGAAAACCGCCGCTGCCGGCGGGACTCCAGCGGTAGTCTTCCTCTGAAAGGCTGTGATTGGCCAGAGATTCATTGATCCATCGATAGACATGCTGAATGGCATTTATCTGGTCCCCCTCGCTTAACGACGAGAAATCTTCGATGTTCAACCCTAGGACCGCGCACGATCCGTCAAAGCTATTTTGTTTTCGTTCGCCCTTCATACGTCACCCATTCGAACTCAATTTCCCAATTTTCCTCCGATTCCTAACGCTCCTGCGCGAATCGTCGCCTCGTGCCTCATTCACTTTCCTATAAAGTCAATTGAGGCGTGACCCCTTTTACCGGTTTTTCACCAAAACCCGCAGTTGATCTCGGTCTTTCCCAGAATGCAGCGTGACTGTCAACGTTCGTCTATCTCCGGAAAGCTCTATCACGTCTTTGGCCTCCAGGCCGCGCCGCTCAGAAGTCGTTCCCTCGGCTCGCCGTTCTTGATTCGTATCATTTTCGATATCCACGGGAAATCCAAACATGATGTCCGAATGCTGCAATGTCGCCGATCTCGCTATTAATC
Organism: Limisphaerales bacterium; assembly: GCA_047618185.1. Lineage (GTDB taxonomy): Bacteria > Verrucomicrobiota > Verrucomicrobiia > Limisphaerales > JAYPEY01 > JAYPEY01. The sequence goes on along the minus strand of JBLHKZ010000125.1, from coordinate 5,922 downwards.
CGAGCACTTCGCCGCCAAATTGAATCGTGCCTCGATGGACTTTTTTTCGCCCTTCGGTTTCAAACTTGGGATAGAACTGTATCAGGTAACTATCCACAATCGCACCGTCCGACAATTTCCCGGTATTTTCCCCTCTAAACCGCGAGTAGCGACCGGGCTCGACCATGTCCACTTGCAGGCTTTCCTCAAGGATTATCGACTCTCTCTCAGCGAAGACCAGTATGTTGTTCAAATCTCCGTAGAGATAAGGATCATTGGGCAAACCAGGAGCCTGGTACACGATCTTTCCCTTCAAGCCAACCACGCCAGATGTTATTTCCCAGGATTTTTGAAATTTTTGCGCGGCAGTAACGAAGTTAATCTGCTGGATCATCGGCTTTCCAGTGGTCGCGGTCACCGCGTTGCCCCGCTTAAGAATTCGCCGCGCGCTGGTCGCTCCGGTTTCTGAAGGCTTGTCCACTTCCACTTCGCCGGCGAAGACCGCCACGTCCGTCACGCCTCCATTGACTTCCATGCCGAAGGAAGTGCCCAGATCCGCGAGCGTGATCGCCTCGGTTTGAACAACAAATCCGCGTCCTCGGCGGGATACTTTCGCCGTCAATTTTCCGTGATGTAGGCGAGTCCAGGTGTTGGGCTCAATTTCAAATTTCGCCGGGCCTTCCAGCGTGATGGAAACACCGCGCGTGGTTTCCAGCCGAATCAAGCCCTGGTCGAGCCGCAGCACTCCGGCGGTAAGTTGGGCGCCTTTGTGCAGCATCGGCTGATCTACGTGCCATTTCACGTCCAGCGTTTCAACGAGTGTCGCCACGGCCGGTTGGGCGACGCTCACGACTTGCACAGCCGCCTTCCGTTGCAATCCGCCGAGAAAAATAACCCACAGCGCAGCCGCCAGGGTAACTGACGCGGCGATGGCGACTCCAATGACAGGCTTCGTCCACAAACGGGCCCGAGGCCGCGGACGCCCCAATCCCGCAAGGTCGTCAGCCGCCGCGTCGAACCTGATTTTTGAAATTTTCTCGTCGCCGACATGGACCTGCGACTCATGAATTAACTGAGAGTCCCGGCAAATCATGATGTAGATCTGCCGTTTGACCGAATCGTTCGTCAGCTCCTCGTTGAGGATTTCCAGTTCGCTTTCTGAAAGGTCTCGATCCAGATAGCGCAAGACGCGCTCGACAAACTCGGCGTGGGCGGAAGCAAGCTGGGGTGGCAGGCAAGACTCACTCATTATGCGAATTCCCCTTCCCTACCGGTAAGCTGACGCTTCACGCAATCACGCAGGCCCATGTGGATTCGCGTCAGCGCCTTGTAGATTGTGTCGACCTTGCGGTTCAAGATATCGGCGACCTGCGTGCCGGGCAGCCCCTCCATGTAGCGGAGGCGCAGAATTTCCCGGCTGTAGGGAGTCATCTTTCCCATGCAGCCGCGCAGGGCCTCGATCTTTTTGGGTGACGGACCTTCATCCTCCATGGGCCAGTCTCTTTCCAGCAGTTCCAGCGCCTCTTCATTCAGCACCAGGGTCTGGTTTTCCTTGCGGCGAAGGCAATCGATCGAACGATTTCGCGCGACCCGCCGGGTCCACTTCGTCAGGTGCAAACTGTCCTTGAAGGTCTCGTGGTGTTTGATTGCTTTGACGCAAACATCCTGAAACACGTCCTCGGCCATGTGGATATTCCGGACGATGGATTGAATATAGGCGGTCAATTCCATCCGTTGTTTGAGCATCAGACGCGCGACACCCTCCTGATCCAGCGTCGGTTCAACGCTGTATTCCTCAAATCCGGGTTCTTCAAAAATCTGCATACACCAGTACTTTCACTTGGTTAACGTCGGCCGAACCGGTATCTGGACACAGAAAAATGACATTTATCCGCCTCCGTTGGCCCGAATGGAATGTTATCGGATGACGTTCCCATTAACCCCGAGCACTTCTGAGCTGGCGAGCGCGTTGCCGAACAGGTCGAAATCCTTGAAGGACCAAACCACTTCCTTCTCGGATGTCACTTCAATAATCTGAGGATTCTCCGGACCGGCATGGCAATTTCCGATCACGGTGTTGCCATTTGGCAGCCGCGCGACGGTCGTCACCCAGGCCAGTTGAATGCCCTCCAAATCGTTCTGATGGATGCTCCATACGACCTTCTTGCCGGGCGTCACCTCCAACACGCTGTGCCCGTTCCCGGTTCCAATCAGCGTGTTGCCGTTAGGCAGCCGAATGGCGCTATAAACTCGATTTCCATAGGCCTCCAGCCCATGTCCTCGCTTGGCCTCCTTCCCGAACATCGGAATTTCGTATTCCCAGATGACCTTGCCCTCGGAATTGTATTCCCGCACGCAGGTGTCGTTCTCATGACTAACCAGATAGGTCCCCGCCCTCGTCTTGCGGACCAATCGCGTGTCGGAGTGGGCATTCGACTGGTCGAGCTTGAGTTTGACCTCGCGACGAATGCGGCCCTGCTTGTCGACTTCGATAATCCGCCCTGGGCCACTTTCCGCGATCATGGTCAAGCCGCCGTCGAGCCTTTGAAAGGCGTGCACCTCAACCTTCTTTCCCTCGTTGCCGTTCATCTTTCCGGCGTCGTACTTCCAAACGATCTTCTTGTCCGGAGTCATCTCCACGATCTCCCGCCAGCTGGTTTGAAAAAGAATGTTTCCGGTTGGCAGCAAATGCAGATCGTGGCTTTGGCGAATGGGGTGCTCCCATTCCACTTTCCCGGCTTCATTCACGATCGCAATTCGTTTTTTCGAGTAGTCCGCAGCCAGCACTTTGCGCCCGGCGGCCTGCGCCGATGGGGACGCCGTGAGCAATACGAGCAGTGAGATCGCGATAAATCTGAAAATTTGTTTCATGTGCAAAAACTAGAAAGCTGACAACCCAGCGTCAAGGACCCCATGGAAAAGAAAACCGGCGTTCGCCGCGGGGCGAACGCCGGTGTGAATCGTTTCGTTGCGCCGACCTACTGCTACTGGCCCAGCGCAGCCTGCGCCGCGGCCAGACGCGCCACCGGCACGCGGTAGGGCGAGCAGCTGACGTAGTTGAGGCCGAGCCGATGGCAGAACTTCACGCTTTCGGGATCGCCGCCATGTTCGCCGCAGATGCCGAGCTTGATTTCCTTGCGGGTTGAGCGGCCCTTGGCCACGGCCATTTCCATGAGCTGGCCGACGCCAGTCTGGTCGAGCGAGGCAAACGGGTTCTTCGTGAAGATCTCGTTCTCCGTGTAAGGCATCATGAAGTTGCCCATGTCGTCGCGGGAAATGCCCAGCGCGGTTTGTGTGAGGTCGTTGGTGCCAAAGCTGAAGAATTGGGCGGTCTCGGCGATCTCGTCCGCAGTCAATGCGCCGCGCGGAACTTCGATCATGGTGCCGACCAGGTAATCGAATTTCACGCCCTTCTTCTCCATGACTTCCTTGGCCACGCGATGAACGATCTCGACCTGCAGCTCCAGCTCCTTATGGAAGCCAACCAGCGGAATCATCACCTCGGGCTTCACGGCGATCTTCTTCTTCGCCACGTTGGCGGCGGCTTCGAAGATGGCTCGGGCCTGCATTTCCGTGATTTCCGGATAGGCGATGCCAAGGCGGCAACCGCGGTGTCCGAGCATCGGATTGAATTCATGGAGCTGCTCGACTCGCTCGGCGACCTTGGCGGGCGTGATGCCAACCTTCTTCGCGAGATCCTTCTGCTGCTTCGCGGAGTGCGGCAGGAATTCGTGCAAAGGCGGGTCCAGGAGGCGGATGGTGGCCGGGAAGCCCTTGAGCGCCTTGAAGATGCCGGTGAAATCGGCGCGCTGGAATGGCAGAAGCTTCGCGAGCGCCTTTTTGCGATCCTTCAGGTTGTCCGCCAGGATCATCTCGCGCATGGCGTCGATCCGGTCGCCCTCGAAGAACATGTGCTCGGTGCGGGTAAGCCCGATGCCCGTGGCTCCGAACGCGATCGCGTTCAAGGTCTGCTCCGGGTTGTCCGCGTTGGTGCGGACCTCCATGCGGGTGACCTTGGAGCACCATTCCATGAGCGTCTTGAAGTTCTTGTATTTCTCGGTCCTCCGCGCGGCTTTGTCGCCGTGCAGCAATCCCGCGATAATCTCCGAAGGGGCCGTCTTCAGCTCGCCGCCATAGACCACGCCGGAGGTGCCGTCGATGGACATGAAATCACCCTCTTTGAACTTCTTGCCGGCAACCGTCACCGTTTTCTTGTCGTAATCGATCGACAGAGCAGCCGCGCCGCAGATGCAGACTTTGCCCATCTGACGAGCAACGAGCGCCGCGTGCGAAGAAACGCCGCCCTTGGCGGTCAGAATCCCCTCCGCCGCGATCATGCCGCGCAGATCTTCGGGCGATGTCTCGGTGCGAACCAGCAAAACGCGCTCGCCCCTGGCCTCGGCGATCACTGCGCGATCCGCGTTGAGGTAGATCTTGCCTGAAGCCGCGCCCGGACCGGCCGGCAGCCCCTTGGCCAGTTCTTTCGCCTTCTTGAGATCGGCGAGATCGAACACCGGCGCCAGCAACTGATCGAGCTGATCGGCAGGGTTGCGGCCAATCGCCGTTTTCCAGTCGATGAGCTTTTCCTTCACCATATCCATGGAAAATTTCAGCGCGGCCATCGCGGTGCGTTTGCCGTTGCGCGTCTGGAGCATGAAGAGCTTGCCCTCCTGAATGGTGAATTCGACGTCCTGCACGTCTTTGAAATGCTTTTCCAGAATGCCGCGAACCTTCATCAACTCGGCGTAGGGTTTGGGCATCTCTTTCTTGAGCTGCGCCACCGGCTCCGGCGTGCGAACGCCCGCAACCACATCCTCGCCCTGCGCGTTGATGAGGAATTCTCCATAGAACTCGTTCTTGCCGTTGGCCGGATTGCGCGTGAAGGCGACGCCCGAACCTGATCCCGTGCCGGTGTTCCCGAAGACCATCGCCTGCACGTTGACCGCGGTGCCCCATTCGCTCGGGATGTTGTATTTACGACGGTAGACGTTCGCCCGGTCGTTCATCCAGGAACCAAAGACCGCGCTCGCGGCGCCGCGAAGCTGATCCCAGGGATCACTCGGGAAGGACTTGCCGGTGCGGTCCTTCACCAACTTCTTGAAGAGCCTGACCATTTCCTGTTGGTCCTCGGCGGTCAAATCGCTGTCCACAATGTCCCGCTTGTACTTCTTGTGCTTGAATTCGTGGATGATCACTTCGAAGGGCTCTTCGTCCTCGCCCTCGAGCTTCTGCACGCCCATGACGACATCGCCATACATCTGCACGAAGCGGCGATAGCAGTCCCATGCAAACCGCGGGTTGCCCGTGGCGTTCTCCAAGGCCTTCACGGTCTCGTCATTGAGGCCCAGGTTAAGAATGGTGTCCATCATGCCCGGCATGGAATCACGAGCGCCCGATCGCACGGCGACGAGCAGCGGGAAACCCTTCGAGTCGCCAAACTTGCAACCCATGATTTTCTCCATGTTCGCGATGCCCTTCTCCATTTGTCCCTGAAGTTCGGCGGGATATTTCTTCTTGTTCGCGTAGAAATACGTGCAGACCTCGGTTGTCGCCGTGAAGCCCGGAGGCACTGGCAGACCGATGCGAGTCATTTCCGCGAGGTTGGCGCCCTTGCCGCCGAGCAGCGGTTTCATGGAGCCGTTGCCGTCCGCCTTGCCCGCGCCCCAGTTGTAAACGTATTTGGTGGATTTGCCGCTCTTCTTGGCGGTCGTCTTTGCTTTTGCCATAGGTGTTCTGTTTGGTTTTCTGCTGTAAAATCGGGCTTAAACGCGCCACGTCGCGCAAAATGGTCGGCGAATCTAGCAGCCGCAAGATTCGTGTCAACGGCTTTCGTTTCCACTGTTTCCTTTGCCGCTTTCCACCCATTTCCGGGAGTCATCCGCCTGCGGTTGAGAAATCTGTTTGGCAACGACAGACAACACTTGTAATCGTTTTGCCAACTTA
>JBLHKZ010000124.1:0-16311 GCA_047618185.1 Limisphaerales bacterium | reverse complement strand
CCAAAGCCAACGCCGAAGGATGGCTCACGGTAGTGTCGGTGGAATACCGCTTCACCGACGTCGCGACTCATCCGGCCCAGGTCGACGATTGCGCGCGGGCGATCCAGTTCGTCCGCCACAACGCGAAGAAGTGGAATCTGGATACCCAACGCATGGGCGTCACGGGCGGCTCGGCTGGCGGACACCTTTCGGCCTATGTCGCGCTTCAGGACGATGAGGCAGATCCGAAATCCGACGATCCTGTCGCTCGACTAAGCTCGCGTGTTTCGTTCGCCATCCCCTTCGCGGGTCCGACGGATTGGGGGCTTTTGGCGAAGATAAACCATGGCCATCCGGCCTACCGCCAGCTGATTGGTTACAAGCCGGGAACGCCCGCGGACAAAATGGCCACCGAGCTGAAGAAGGACGTGTCGCCGCTAAGTTTCGTATCCAGGGACGACCCGCCCATGCTCATCGTCCACGGCGATGCCGACACGGTCGTGCCGTTCGAACACGGAAAAGTCCTGGAAAAAGCCTTGAAGAAGGCCGGGGTCCCGGTCGAATTGCTCGTCATCGAAGGCGGTCGGCACAATGTGGCCGGAGCGGGCGTCGGCAATTCCCCTCAACGAGCGACTGAGTTCATGCGGAAGCGCCTGCTCGGCAGGAAATGAGAACGGAACGGTTCCCTTTCCCAGCATTCTGTGCTCTCGGTGGTAATTATATCCCAACTCACCGAAGGCCCTGATCCTGAGTTCGAATTCTCCGAATCCAACCTGCTGCGGTTTCTTTCCTTTACCGGCCTTCCCTTTAGCTCCGCCGGGCCTTTCGGGAGACAGGGCTCCTTCGCAGCGATTCAGTTTCGCGAAGTTGGGCGATTAATCTCAATCGCTCCGCCGGAATGCCATCAGGCTATTCGCCGTCCGAATGTAGAGGCTGTCTTTGTCGATCGCTGGCGTGGCGACGACTTTCACCTTGAGATCCGTCTGGTGTTCGACGGCAAATTCATCGCCCGTTTTCACCACAGTGACGACACCACGTGACGAGACGAGATACAGCCGATCATTCGCAATGACAGGCGACGCGTTGTAGTGGCCGGACGCGCCCAACCGCTCACGATAAACAGTCTTCCCCGAGTCTGTGCGGACACAACTCAACAATCCCCCATCGCGAACGAGATAGAGCCGATCCTTGTGGAAGATCGGCGAAGGTATTTCCGGAATACCGTTGCGCAGATTCCAATTCACATGAGAGCCGGTGACATCGCCCCGACCGCCGGGACGAATCGCCGCCAAATTGGGCTGACCGCGTCCGACCGCCATGTCCGCCTTAAACTCCTCCTCCGTCCAAAAGCCGTCTCTGTTCGTGTCTCGCCAACTAAACAGTCCGCTCTGCCGCGCCTTTCGTTTGGCCGGATCTTTGGGCAACGGAAAACCAAAGCCCGGATGCCCGAGCGGCAACTCGGGCCGAAACGGCACAGTGAACTGATCGCTGATTTCCGTCCGCGCGATTCGTTTGTCTCCGTCCTTGTCGAACAAAAGCGCCGCCTTCCAGAACGGCTCAGGATCGAGTTCCACATCACCCCGGCCTCCCTGCATCGCCACCGAAACAAAAAGCTGCCCAACGCCCGCGACTGGAACCGCGATAGTTTCACGCGAGAATCCTTTAACGAACCATCTTTCTTCCCCGGTCGCCGGGTCGTAGCCATAAACCCGCCCATTGCCCAGAACGACCAGATCGGTGACTTCTCCGTGTGTCCAGGTCATCGGAGTCGACCATCCGCTCCGATTGTAGGGCCGCGGCGTTTCCCAGACGACCTCTCCCGTGGCCTTCTTCAGAGCAATAACTTTGGATCGGCTTAACTTGCTGCCATCCAGATTCGCGTCGTCGTCGAGGACTAGAATGACCAGGTCGCCATGCACAATCGGCGAACTCGATGTGCCATACATGCTCTTCGGAAGCGGAATCCGTTTCTTCCATTTCTCGTCGCCGTCATGGCCGTAACACAACAGCCCGAACGAACCGAAATAGACGTAAACATTCTCCGCATCAGCGCAAGGTGTGGGAGCCGCTGGACTGCTGGTTGCATGCGTCCGTTCGAACTGAACCCTGGGCGCCGGCTGTTTCCACAGCACGTCGCCAGACCGGGAATCGATCGCGACAGTAGTCAATCGACGATTTTCAAATCCCGTGAAAAATATCCACCCTGCCGAGACGACCGGCGAAGAGTGTCCTCGAAATATCGCCGTCTTCCACGCCGCTCCTTCAGCAGCGAACTTCACCGGAGGCTCGAACGAGTTCGCCACTCCAGATCCGTTTGGTCCCCGAAACCGATTCCATGAAACAGAGTCAGCGGCATGAGCCACAGAGCAACAGGAAAACGCCAAAAGTAAACTTGTTCGAACAACAAACAATTTCATCATCATTTTCAGACAGGAGCGCGTTGCTTTATTTCTCCGGCTTCATCAATGCGTTATGCGTCACGAGCGGTTTAAATGGGTCAAACGATTCGTCCATGGCCCAGGCCATTCCGCGAAGGAGCACGATCCGAAAATACGGGTCATTAAAAGTGAAGAGATTATGCCCGGGAACCGAGCCAAACACTCGGCCCTTGCCGACCTCCTTCGTCCAGAAGAGCGGCCACTGCCTGCCGTCGAGCTGCTCCGATTTCGGCGGCCCTTTGGAAGCCTTGACAGGACCCGCCTGCGCGGTCGCGAGCAAGGTAATCTCTTCAGTCTTCCCTCCCAATGCCCAATAATGTTCGTCCACCAGATTGAGTTCCTGCGCGAACCCATCAAAGATGCCATGCGCGCGAGAGGAGTCGATCTTCGCAGGAATCGGCAGGACTCCCCACTGCGTTTTCCGCCGATCCCACGCCAGGCCGAATCGCTTCGAAACCTCGCCTCCAACGGGGCCCTGAATAAAGGCTGCGTGAATCGCAACCATCCCTCCGCCGCGTTTCAGATAGGCGTCCATCATATCAAACTGCGCCGGCTTCATCGGCTTCATCTGCAGGTAGAACACGACCAGGTCGGCCTTCTCCCATTGCGACTTGGAGGGAAAATGCTCGGCGTTCTCGACAGTCACCCGCGGAGTTCGCCCAAGCAGACCGGAGAAAAGATCTCTGACTTTGACGTATTCGTGAAAGCCGGGCGCGTGATTCTTGTCGACGCCCCAGACCCAGACGATGTGCAAATCACGCGAAGGGTGCGTCCCTTCGACGCTGCCCATGATGCGCTGAACCTCCGCGCGATCCCGAAGGACCGGGCGCTGCCAGGGGTGTTGCGCCAGACCGACCGATAGAAAACTCAGAAACAGAGCGGCAGCGAGGACGTTTTTCATTTTGATCCAAATTCGGATGGTATAGCGGATCGTCCTCATGACTCCGTGCGGCTTTCCAAACGTTACATATCCTCGGCGCAAAACAAAAAGCGCCAGGCCGTCGATTCACTCCGCCTGCTTCCGATTTGAAACCTTCACATTATCGATGCGGATGTCCCCGCTTTGACCAACGAGGAAAACAATGCGGGACTTGGGCGCGTCGAGAACGGAACCGGTCGCAGTCATTTTGGGACCGTCATCAAAGCGCGCGGTGACGGCCGCGCCGCGCAACTCGATTCGCACATGATGCCAGGCGCCGTCCGTCGGTTTGGCCGCCTGACGGGCGAGACGCTCGATTCGATAGAAGGCGGGATCCGCAAGTTGTTCCTTGGTCGGCTGAAGGCGTCTGCCGCCGTTCGCGTCGCGTTCCTTTTTTTGCGCCCGCTTCGAGGCCGTATCGCCGCGATCCTGCATCAACTGAACCTGTGTCGGCATGATGGCAAATCTCAGCAGATGCGCCTGCCCGCCAAACCGGGATTCGCCGTCGATCAGGAACAGGAAATAGCCCTTTGGCCGGGCAAACTTCACGTCGAACTCAACAATGAGATCATGCCCCTTGATCGGGACGCCAATGGACGGCCCGTGACCATCGTCCGGCCTGGCAACGCCGCGCAAAGCTCCGCCGACAATGCTGAATGAGTTCTTCCATCCGCCCTGCTCCCACTTCTCAGGCAGTGACTTGGCGACGAAAGTCTCGTGGACGAGGACAGTTGGTTCGGCCGCCTGAAGCCCGCCACAGGCGACACAAAAAACGACAAAGCAAAGACAGGAGTTCAGAAATCGTTTCACAACGAAAGAATGAGGTCACACCGATCGGAGCGCAACCTTGTGAGGCCGCGCCGGGCAACTGGCGTTGAGTTTAAACCGAGGCGCTCACCCGGCGTTGGCTGACGCGATTAGTTCGGCATTCTCATCGGATTGCGAGTGAAGTTGCGGCAATTGAACCCAGTATGGAAAGTCCAATAGCTGGAATCGGCCATAGCATGTATCCGATAAACTTAATGCCCGAAATGATCTTGTTGCCTGATCTATCCATAAGCAACCAGAACGCAACTTTGCCAGCAACAAATGCGACGATCACTCCGAAAACCACTCCCCATATCGCAGAAAGAAATATCGCCCACCAAGGTGCGCCAGTACCAACCGCGTAAACTGGTGCTGATATCGCTCCGGACAGAAAGGCTAGAACGGCAGTCAACTCAGCGACATTCATTTTCAGCCGAACAATCAGATCAGCTCCGGCAAGGGGCGCGCGTTGTTGTCCACCAACGGTTGGGGTCGCCCAAGAAGATCGCTTACGGTCGTGTTGGCCGCGTCAATGCCGAGATTGTGGTAGAGCGTGGCGAAGATTTCGGGGAAGGTCACTGGACGGCTGACGGCTTCACCGCCCCACTTGTCCGTGGCGCCGATCACCTGACCGTTGTTCATGCCCCCGCCGGCCAACAACGCCATCGCGACGCGCGGCCAATGGTCGCGCCCCGCCTGCTTGTTGATCTTTGGCGTCCGGCCAAATTCACCCCAGACGAGCACGGACACGTCTTTGTCCAACCCGCGCTCATGGAGATCGTCTACCAGGGCAGTGATGGCGTTGTCAAAAATGGGGAAGTCCTCGCGTTCGCGCTTAAAGATCTCGTTGTTCTTGCCGCCGTGCCAATCCCACTTGCTGTAGTTCACGGTCACGACGCGGGCTCCCGCTTCGACGAGCCGGCGCGCAGCCAGAAAACTCTGCGGCACACGAGGCGCGCCATTGCCATCGATGCGTTTGACGTCATCCCCGGTTCCGTAACGCGCGACCACTTTCGGATCCTCCTTCGAAAGATCGAGCGCATCGCCGAGTTTCGAGGAGGTCAAAATTCCCATTGCCTGTTCCGTGAACGCGTCCAGGCCTTCCATGGCGCCCGCCGAATCCGCCTTCCGCCGAAACGCGTCAAAGCTGCTGATCAGTCGGCGCCGATCGCCAAGTCGATCGAGCGTGACGCCGCTCAATTCCATATCGCCGCGCGACTTTCCCATCGGGCGGAACGACGATTGCGAAACGCCGAGCATTCCGGGGCCCGGTTCGTTGTAGGGGCCGTGGGTGCAATCGTAGCAAAGGCTCACAAAAGGCGGGACGCCCGGAGTCACGGGACCCTGGAGCTTGCCGGCGACATTGCCGAACGGCGCCCATCCGCCCGGGGGCGCGGGACCTCGCGGAGCCCTCCCGGTGTAACACTGAAATGCGTCGTGTCCGCTTTGCGCGCCAACCAGCGAACGAATGACGGTGAACTTGTCCATCATCCGCGCCATCTGGGGAAACAACTCGCAAATCTGGATGCCGGGAACGTTGGTGCCGATGGGACGGTGCGGCCCGGCGATTTCGACCGGCGCGTTCGGCTTCAAATCGAACATGTCCTGATGCGGCGGGCCTCCCACCAGATAGATCAGGATCACCGATTTGTGCGAATTGCGAATCCCGGCCTGCGCCTCCAGAGAAAGTAAATCAGGCAGACCAAAACCGCCGGCGCCCAGCGCGCCGATCTTGAGAAAGTTGCGCCGTGAAATTCCGTCGCATAAACGGCCATTCGATTCCTGGGGAGCAAAGACTTTCAGCACAAGGGCACTATCAATCTCCGATTTCCATTAAACAACCACGGAATCCGTTCTACTTCTTTTTCTTGTTCGATTTCTTCTTCCTCGCCCCGCCGGGTCTCTCAGGTGAAGGCGCGCCTTCGCGGCGAACGAGTTTCGCGGCAGACCGAGCCAGCCGGAATCTTCCCGGGCCAGCGCATCAGTGTCGGCTCACGAATGCCGCCGTCATAGACACTGCCTTTTCGGGCGCGCAGCGGAAGCGAAGACCCGACCGCCGCGCCATTGTCGCTCGTGAAGATGACCAGCGTGTTGTCGTCGATGCCATTGCGCTTCACCGCCTTCAAGACTTCGCCAACCGACCAATCGACTTCTTCGATCGCATCCCATATCAGCTTGCCCGTGCGGTTCTCAAAGTCTTTCGAAACCGCCAACGGAAGATGAACCATGGTGTGCGGTAAATAGAGAAAGAAGGGGTCGTCCCGGTTGGCGTCGATGAAGCGAATCGCCTCCTCCGTGTAGCGCTTCGTGACCGTCTTCTGATTGACCGGATATTCGATGACGCCAACGCCGCATCATTGAGAATGTTGTTTTGTCTTGGCCTAACGCTTAGTTCAGCGATGAGGGCGCGACAGCGACAAAATCTTCATTCGACGAAGCGCCCAATCCAGAGCGCTACTTCTCGCGGCCCCCTCTCAGTTCGACCCGGGTGTAAGGGCTTGAGATGTAGGTCGGGTAGTTCCTGCCATGGCGCCGAATGGTCTTGCGGTGATTACTGAAGAAATCGACGCGGATCGCTTGAGGATCGAGATCGATGGAGGCCGTCCAGACGCCCCGCTGCTTGTCGTATTGCATATCCGCCCAGTTCTCCTGGGGAATGAGTTCACTGAGATAGCCCGGACTCCCGTCAGGCGGACGGTTGTAGATCCACCAAATGCGGCCGCTCTCTTCGCCCGAGCCGGCCTTGAAACGGATCGTGACCTTCAGCGCCTTGCCCTCGACTTTTTGTTTAACAGCCGGCGCCGTGAGAAGTGGGGCGACGTCATCGAAGAAGTGCTCCAGCAGGAAGGCAGACTTGTTTTGTTGGTCGCGCTCCCGGGCGTTATGGGCGTTCCTCTTTCCATGGCCGGAGTTGGCTTCAAGGTAGATTGGAATGGAAGGGTGATGCGCCCCGCCCCAGGCAATATCGAAGGCGACCATGTCGTGCGTTCCAGGATGGAAGAGCATATCAACGCCGCGAGCGCGGAGCGTCTCAAGATTGCGTGAGATGAAGACGCCATCGGAAACTTCGAGGGCGAACTTCTCGAGATCTTTCCAGGAATGGCCCGCCGCAAGGGCGTCGCGATTGTGGATCGGGCCGAAGTGCCCTCCCAGAAAAGGATGCTTGAGCGGGCCGGCGAGCGCTTCGAGTTCATCCCAAGCCGCGCGGTCGCAGAGCCGGAGCGGAGAATCCCAGATGGGCGAGACTGTCGCGTGGACCGCCGTCATGCGTTCGTCGTGAAGAATGGCCATCGAGGGAGTTGCGCCATTCTTCGATCCGCCGGACATCGCGACCTTGCCGGGCTCAAAGTGACCGCTCTCCGCATGAGCCGTTGTAATCGCGCGCATCATGGTTGCCGGCCATGCCCAATATTGAATTTTGTCGTGCGCGTTCAGGGACTTGGCAAAGCGGGCCTCGGAGGCGTCGCCTAGATCACCGAGTCCCGATTGTTTGAGAACCTGAACAACCGTGTAGACGAGCCCCACCCCGCCCTTGATGAGCTCCTGTTCAAGCGGAGAGAGCCGGCCGTTCTGCCTCAAACGCCCGGGTTGATTGCCGCCTGTCAGATGGAAGCCTTTGGCTTTCCGATCCGCGGGAACGACCATCCGGACGGGCATGCGATAATTCTGACCGGGCCAGAATTCGCCGACATTGATGGTGACCCGTTTCTGACGGGTGGCGACGGGGCCGTCAACAACGCGCCAATCCTCTAGAACTTCAATCTCCAGCGTGCTCGGATCGCGGACAGCCTCCATATCGAAGAGTTTGATATTCACTTTCCGGGCCTTCAGCGGACGCCGCGAGCCATCACGGGTGAGATTCTCGTAGATATGGGCCTGATCGCGGCAGCCGACGGCGAGATCAAGATCGCCGTCCCCATCGATGTCCCCAAGCACGGCTTCGTGAGCTGGCCCGCTTGTCTTCACCGACCAGGTCGGCTCGGCCGCCAGATTCCCCTCGACACTCGGATAGAGAAAAAGTCTGCCGCCGTCGGCATAGTCCGCGGCAATCACATCCATGTCGCCATCGTCATCGACATCTCGAAACGCGAATCCATGAAAAGCTGTTTTCGCTGAAGTCCGCCATTGAACCTTCATTTCCCTGGAGCCCGATTGTCTGACCAGACGCAGGCTTGCGCCAAGCTTCCTGCCCCAGGCGCCCTTCGCGCAAAACAGCTCCGACTGCCCATCCTCGTTCAGGTCGCGCCAATAGAGCCGTTGGGTCCAGGCATTGACCTTGTTCTCGTAGACCACCCTGCCCTCGTCGAAGACACCATCCGAATTACTGAAAACGACGATCTTCCCGCCTCGATAGCCCGCCACGACATCCAGGTCGCCGTCCCCGTCGAAATCGGCATAGATCGCCGTCTCGGCATACTCGGCATGGCCGAGCTTGCGCGTGACCTTTCTCGCGGGCATTCCGGTCTTGTTTTCAAACAGAGCGACGCCATTCACCGGCTCTCCTCCAGCCATCACCATGTCAAGGTCGCCATCGCCATCGAAGTCGCCAAAATCGATCTGGTTTGCGTTGGCAATCATTCCCGTTTCCCAATCCGGCTTGGCATTGAATTTCCCGGCCTGATTCAGATAAAGCGTGCAATGGCTTTCGTGCGTGGCAGCCAGATCCATCCAGCCATCGTGATTAAAATCCAAGACATCGATGTGATCGCAATCTGTCGTTTCGAGCGACTGCCAGAAGGGCTTGCTCTCAATTTTGGCGCCCTGATTCCGATGCAAGACCCAGCGCTTCGGATTCGGGGCGCTGGTCACAAAATCCAGATCTCCGTCCTTGTCGAAATCGATGAATCGAGCGATTCCGTCGCCGCCGGACTGCGCCGTGCCGCTGCTCCAGATCGGCTGCTTCGAAAAAATGTCAGCGCTCCGGGCGAATTGACACAACGACAGGAAAATAATCACCCCCGCTGCGGGTATTGAACAAGTGGACTTCACTGCTTCTTTTTCTTTCGGGCCTTGAACTGGCTTTCGTATTCGGGCCGCTTCTTCAATTGCTCGAGGTAGGGTTTGTATTCCGGCGCGTCTTTCCAGAAACGACGACCCGGATCGTGCCCTGCCAACTTGCCTCCGGGAAAATCTTTACCCGCATTGCTCGCGTCCACCGTCGCAGACCAGGACTCAAACTTCTTTCTCAGACGCGCGGCCAATTCAGGTTTTGAGCCGGAAATATCCTTTGATTCAACGAAGTCATTCGCCAGATCGTAGAGAACGAATTGGCCCTTGGCGTAGTTCTCGGCGATCAGCTTGTGGTCGTTGTCGATGAGCGCGCCCTTTCCATTGTATCGAAACGGAATCGGCTTCTTGCGCTTCGCAATCTCCTTTGTGAAAAGCGCCTTGAGACTGACGCCGTCAATCGGTTTGACCATGGAGTCCTTCGGCAGGCCGACCACCGCGGCAATCGTCGGGAAGATATCCATGACCGCAGCGGGATACCCGGTGACGCGAGGCTTGATGCCGGCCGGCCATTCGATGATGCCTGGCACACGCAGGCCTCCCTCGTAGATCGAGCCCTTGAATCCGCGCAGGCCGCCGACCGTTTCGGGCCCGAAATTCTTCAATCCGCCATTGTCGCTGCAAAACCAGACCAGAGTATTTTTCGCGAGCTTCATATCGCGCAATCCCTTGCGAAGGGCGCCAATGCTCCGGTCCATGGCGACTAGTTCGCCGTAGTGATTTTGCGAGGTTTCGTTGAGTTTGGAAAACGGCGCGCGATCGTCGGCGCTGGCGACAAAAGGACTGTGTGGAGTGCCATACCAGATGGATACGAAGAACGGCTTGTCGCCCCGCCGCTTAATGTGCTTCAACGCTTCGTCCACGACGACCTCGGAGGAATCGCCTTTATGATCCTCGAACTTGCCCTCGCGACTCAGCAAGGGATTCCGGTCGAAGAAATTCGAAACGGCAAGCCACTCGTCGTAGCCAAACGCCGTCGGACTATGCGTGTCGCTGGCGAGGATGGGAGCTCCCGGTCCTCGCAGTCCGTTCAAATGCCACTTGCCGAAGTGCGCCGTAGAGTAACCGGCCATTTGCAGCGCCTGCGGCAGCGTCTTTTCCTGAAGATGCAACGGATAGCCATGGCTGTAGACGCCGGTCCGGTCATGACTGCGCCCGGTCAGAACACTGGCCCGCGTGGGGGAACACACCGGCCCGCCCGCATAGAAGCGATCGAATCGCAGGCCATTCGCCGCCATGGCGTCCAGATTCGGCGTCTTGAGTATGGGGTGATCGTAGTAACCCGTCTGCCCCCAGCCCTGGTCATCGGCCATGACCAGAATGATGTTGGGACGACTCGTCGCGCCGGAGACTTGGGCAATGGATGGAACAACGGCCAGCGACGCGGCGCAGGCGATTAAGGGAAGGAAACTGAGTCGAATGTTTTTCATCACGTTTCGTTTTATCGTCGTATCGCTACTTCGCGCGATTGCTGAGAAGTTCTTTTATTTCCCCAGGTTCACGGGCGGCATGGATCACCAATACAACCATCCAGGTCTCTTCGTGAAGCCGGTAGAATAATTTGTAGGGGAACGGTCGGAGGAGTATCTTTCAAAATTCGAAATAAACGATGCGATTAATCTCCCCCTGTTTCTGTATCTCCGTCAGATGAGCCTGGAACGCCGCTAGGAATCGGTCACCCAGCCCTTGATACCCTTCTTTGTCATACCAATCTGCGGCGTCCGACAGATCGCCCAGAACATCTGGCAGGACGCGAAAGTCTTTCATCCGCGACGGGCGGCAAGACGCTTCATGAACTCATCGGTCGTCAGCGCAGAACTTGAACCGTCCGCAAAAGCCGCCCAGCGTGAGTCGAGCAGCCGCCCCTCCTCGGTGGACACCTCCATCTCGTCCAATTCCTGAGCAACGTCTTTCCAAATCTCCTCCACCAGCTCAAGCTTCTCGCGAACCGGCAGATCACGCAGCTGGGGAAATTCTTTCAATGTCATGTGAGTACCGATAGCACGGAACCCACCGGTTACCAAGTCCACGATGTGACGCGCTCACTGGCTCCAACGGCACTAAGCGAACAACGGCCCGTCGGATAAACCAAATATCCAACGCGGTCGCGGGCCGACGCTTGATGACAAAAAATTAAGCAACTTCGGGCCAGCGAAACGGGTCTTACCTTGTAGATCGACGCAAACCCACTTTCAAACCAACCGCTTTATGAAAACCCAATCTTTTCCGATCTCCCTGCTGGCCCTCGCCGCAGCCGGCGCCCTCGCCTCTCCGGGGCTTGCCGCGGCGGCCGAGCCAACCTCGGCTCAAACCGCCTTCTTCGAAAAGAGCATCCGCCCCGCGCTCGTGCAGTATTGTTATGACTGCCATTCGGAAGAGACGGGCAAGACCCGCGGAGGTCTGCTGCTTGACACGCGCGAAGGCATGTTGCGCGGCGGGGACAATGGCAATGCTCTGGCGGGCGACAGCTATCGGGGTTCCCTGTTTTGGGAAGCGATCAATTGGCAGGGTCTCGAAATGCCGCCGAAAGAGAAAATGCCCGCGCAGGTGATCCGGGACTTTCAAAAATGGCTGGAATTGGGCGCGCCGGATCCCCGCGCTCGTGAGAAGACGATTGTCGAGTCCAAGGTGGACATCGAGGAAGGACGTCGGCATTGGGCTTTTCAACAACCCGTCGCTCCTCCGGGCGCCTCCATCGATTCCCTGGTGTCGGCCAGGTTGAAGGCCGCTTCAATGACGCCCGTTCCCCCGGCCGACGCCGGCGTGTTGTTGCGGCGGATAAATTTCGACATCATCGGTCTTCCGCCCACGCCGGCCGAGGTGTCCCGATTCACTGCTGCCTGGAAACGCGACGCCAGGAAAGCTATCGCGGCGAAGGTGGACGACCTTCTGAAGCGCCCGCAATACGGCGAGCGCTGGGGGCGCCATTGGCTGGACGTCGCCCGCTACGCGGAATCCTCCGGCAAGGACGTGAACGTGACCTATCCCCACATCTGGCGCTATCGGAATTACGTCATCGATTCCTTCAATGCCGACAAGCCCTACGACGAATTCATCCGCGAGCAAGTTGCAGGCGATCTCCTGAACGTCAAATCGAAGGCCGAATGGCAGGAAAACCTCATCGCGACCGGCTTTCTGGCCATGGGAACCAAAAGCCTCAACGAATCCAATCCACGCCAGCACAAGATGGACGTGGCAGACGAGCAGATAGATACCTTAAGTCAGGCCGTGCTGGGACTGACGGTCTCCTGCGCCCGTTGCCACGATCACAAATACGATCCCATTCCGACGACGGACTATTACGCGCTCGCCGGCATCTTCCTCAGCACGGACACCTGGTTCGGCACGGTTCGTTCGGCTCAGAATAAACGCGCCGCCCAACTCATCGAACTTCCGATTGCGGACCCGATGAACGCCAGAAAGCGCGTGACACCGGCGCAGATCGAACAAATGGAGCAGCAACTGCAGCAGCTCCGGATGACGCGGCGGAGCAACCGGAACAACGAGAATGCCTCACAGCAGTCCCTGGCCGCCACTCGCCGTCGAATGGCGGACCTTGAGTCAAAGCTCGCCCAGATCGGCGAAGGCGGCATCCCAGCCACATTGGCCATGGGCGTGCAGGACGTGCGTCAACCCATCGACGCCGCCGTGCTCGTGCGCGGCAATGTCGAGAAGCCGGCTCAGAACGCGGCGCGCGGTTTCCTACAGGTGTTGCCCGGTGGCGGACCGGCTACGATTCGTCCCGGTGAAAGTGGCCGCCGCGAATTGGCCGACTGGCTTACGGCCAGGAAAAACCCCCTGACCGCCCGCGTCATGGTCAATCGCGTTTGGCTGAAGTTACTCGGCGAAGGCCTCGTCGCCTCGCCGAACAACTGGGGGACCACCGGACAGGAACCCTCCCATCCGCAGCTTCTCGATCTCCTAGCCGTTCAGTTCATGGCTGACGGCTGGTCCATCAAGAAGACTATCCGTCGAATTGTCCTGTCGAACGCCTACCAGCGAGGCTCGCACATGCATCAGGCGAATTACGAAGGCGATCCCGAAAACAGGCTGCTGTGGCGCATCAGCCCGCGTCCTCTGGATGCCGAGGCGCTGCGCGATTCCATTCTCGCCATCGGCGGAGGAATTGAACTCAGACGCCCCTACGGATCCCAGGTTTCCGAGACCGGCGACAATCGCGTTGGGCGAGGCTTCAATCAAGACCGACTCATGAGCAGTGTTCGTTACCGGTCCGTCTACCTGCCCATCCTCCGCGACGACTTGCCCGATGCGTTGGGGATATTCGATTTCGCCGATCCCAACGTTTCCAAACCGAAGCGCGAACCGACAAACGTCCCGGCCCAGGCGCTTTACCTGATGAACAATCCCATGGTCCTGGCCGAAGCCGTGGCAATGGCGAAAGAACTGATCAAGAAATTCCCTGATCGCGAATCGCGGATTCGCAACGCCTTTCTGCGCGTCTATGGCCGGCAGCCGGATAAGGCGGACCTCCAGGCGGCGAATGACTTCTTCAGCAACTACCAGCCAGTCAAGCAGGTCGCAGCAAGTCAGGGGCGCCCGCAAAGCCAGTTTCAGCGTGGTCCCCGGCAGGGAGGCCGTCCGCAAGGCCAAATGCAACGTCCGGGGGCCGGTCAAGGCCAGCGCCCGCAGGGCCAGTTCCGCGGACCGCGCGGCATGTCGGGCGCCCAGCCGGGAGGAAGGGGAAGCGGCCGGCCTGGAACTGTCGTCCCCCCCAGCTCTCTGGAAATCCCACAAATGACCGCCGAGGAACAAACTTTCGCGGTATTCTGTCAGGGCCTCATGGCCAGCGCCGAGTTCCGCATCTTGAACTAAATTCTCAACCTCAGACAACTTAGCCATGAATCATTCAATCAATCGACGCGAAGCGCTTCGGCGCGTCTCCACCGGCCTGGGCTCCATCGCCTTTGCCGCGATGGCCACCGAACAATCGCGGGCGGCCGCGGCCAAGAACCCGCTCAGCGAAAGACAACCGCATTTCGGCGCCCGCGCCAAACATGTCATCTTCCTGTCCATGGGCGGCGCGCCATCGCACGTCGACACCTTCGACTACAAACCCAGGCTGACCGCCGACACCGGCAAGCCCGGCAAGTACGGTCCCAATTTGATGGGCTCTCCCTGGCAGTTCAGCCAGCGCGGCCAGGGCGGATTGTGGATCTCCAGCCTCTTTCCCAATCTCAGCCGGCATGCCGACGATCTCTGCCTCCTCCGGGGGATGCACTGCGATCAGCCGAATCACAGCCAGGCCGCCATGCAGACCCACACCGGCAACTTCCAGTTCGTGCGCCCGTCGATGGGCGCCTGGACGCTCTACGGACTCGGCACGGAGAATTCCGATCTCCCCGGCTTCTGCGTTCTGGGCGAGGCTCGCACGGCGATCAATTTCGGCAGCGCTTTTCTGCCCGCGTTCTACCAGGGCACGAAGGTCGGAGGCGGAAGCGGCGGCGGCGGACGGCGGCGTTTTGGGGGCGGCAATGAAGAGGTGTTCCCCAATATCAAGAACCCGCTTCTCGATGCCAAAGCCCAGCGGACTCAGCTCGACCTTGTCCAGCAATTGAATCGCAACAAGTTGCGCCGCGACCGCCATCAGCCTCAGGTTGAGGGCGTCATTCAATCATTCGAGCTCGCCTACCGCATGCAGACCACGATGCCCGGGCTGCTTGACGTCTCGAAGGAATCCGAAGCCACCAAAAAGCTCTACGGCATCGGCGAAGGCGAAACCGATGAATTCGGAGAGCAATGCCTGCTCGCCCGACGAATGGTCGAATCCGGTGTCCGCTTCATCGAACTTACCAACGGCGGCTGGGACCACCACCGGGACCTTCGCGATAGCATGGTCGCGTCGTGCGGCAAGATCGACAAACCCATCGCGGGTCTGCTCGCCGATCTGAAACAGCGAGACCTGTTGAAAGACACGCTGGTGATCTGGGCGGGCGAGTTCGGGCGCACACCTCACGCGCAGGGTGGCGATGGCCGCGATCACAACAACAAGGGCTACACGACCTGGATGGCCGGCGGCGGCGTCAAAGGCGGCTTCAGCTACGGAGCCACCGACGCACACGGTTACGAGGCCGTCTCAGGCCGGACACACATTCACGACTGGCACGCGACCATTCTCCACCTCCTCGGCCTCAACCACGAAAAACTCACCTACCGCCACGCCGGACGCGACTTCCGCCTGACCGACGTGCACGGCAACGTCGCGAAGGAGATTTTGGCGTAGTCGTCCGGCTCCCCCTCTTGCCGTTAATCGACGTTCGTGCATACTGTCAAAATGAACGTCCGTTTATCAAATGAGCAGGAGGCGGCCGTTAAAGCGAAACTCGCGACCGGTCAATTCGCTGACGCTGAGGAAGTCATCGCCGCGGCGCTTGAAGCGCTAGATGAGAAAACCAGTTATGAGTCGCCGGAACTGGAAGCGGCATTGCTCGACGGGTTGCGTGAAGAGCACTCCCCTTATGGTTCTGAAACTTTGGACAAAGTCCGTTCAGCGGCTGCTCACACGAAGTGAATCCAGCCATAACGATATCCCGTCGCGCGGAAATCGACCTGACGAATCAGTACCGATGGTATGTGACCAACGCTGGGGTTTCCATCGCTGAGCACTATCCAGCAAGCGTCGATCGGACAATAAACCGACTGGCGGCGACGCCAACTCTTGGGAGGAAACGCCAGTTTCGAGCCTCTGAACTAATCGGAATCAGATCCAAGACCGTGGATCGCCCTTTCTCTGCTTATCTCATTTTCTACCGTTTTGACCCTGATCAGATGAACATCGAACGGATCTTGCATGGAGCACGGGAACTCGGCAAACGCCTGACAGAGGAACCTCCAATCTGAGCCAACAGGTCCGACACCCACGACCCAACGCCTTTGCTATGGGCGTTTCTTGGAAATAGAACGAATACCCACCCCCCCCCTACTCCGCGATACAGAACAAATGTCGCTCGCCTCGAATAAACAACTCGTTGTCCACCGGCGCGGGCGTCGCGTCGACCGTTTCACCGACTGAGTTGCTCGCGACGATCTTCAATTGAGCGCTGTCCTTGATCACCACCGTCGTCCCTCGGCGCCCCGTCAGATAGACATGGCCGCCGGCCGCGATCGGCGAGGCATACGTGCTCGAGACCCCTGAAATGCGCT
>JBLHKZ010000123.1:0-16468 GCA_047618185.1 Limisphaerales bacterium | reverse complement strand
TGCCGCGGGCGAATCGAGTTCTCACACAGGCGCCTGCATCGTGGAATGGCCACAGGGAATGAAGTTGCGAGTCGCTGGTAATTTCGATTGCAAGGCGGCCGCTGAACTTTTCAAACTGATCAACCAACAATGTTCGCTTTAACTTCGGCCACCCGCGGTCCAGCGCGCGCAGAGATTGAAAGGCGATGCTTCCCGACAGGTTCATGAGTCGAATCCAGTGCGTTTTCGAGAATGAGCGCTCCAGCTCTCGTCTCAGCGGCGGCGCTCAAGGTCGCGTTCTACTTCAACCCGGCGAACACATTCTTCAGGAAATCCCGATTGGCGATGGCCAGTTGTGTCGCTTGTTCGGGCGAATCCGACTCGCCGGTGCATTCGATCATTACGGGGCCGTTGAAGCCGGCGTCCTTCAGGGTTTGAAACACGCGCTGGAAATTCACCTTCCCCTCGCCGAATTGAATCATGACCGGCGAGCCCTTGCCGCCGCAGTCCTTCGCGCAAAAGCCGGTTACCTTGGAGGCCAGGTTCTTGAGTTCCACCACGGGGTTTTGGCCGGTGTAGTAGATGATGTTGCCCGCGTCATACCAGAGGCTGAAGTTCCCGTGATCGACGAGCTCGAAGCAGCGGGTGATCTCCGCGCCGTCGCCGCCGTGCGGCTTCATGGCGATCTTGATGCCCTGATCCGCGGCATACGCTGAAACTTCCGAAATCACACCGCTGTAATACTCGACCGTTTCATTGCGGCGCGGCCCTCCCGACAGGAGCGTCTCCAGACCCAGCTGTCGCGCGTTGTCGGTGAGCTTTTTCAGCTCGGCGACGGCCCCCTTGTGATCCTTCGCCTTCGGGCCGTAGATCCAGGCGATGATCGGCTTCAGTCCGCGCTCAGCGATGCGCCCCTTCAAGCGATCGAGATAATCCGCGTCAGCGTCGGGCGTGAGCAGGGATTCCGGCTTGGTTTTGTGGCGGCCGACGATGCCGGTTGTCTTGAAGCCCGCCGCCGTCAGACCGTCGAGCGCGTCGTCATAGCTAAATTTGCCCCACGGCCGATTGAAACAACCGATCGGCCAGTCGACGGGAGGTTTGGCATTCGCGGCTGTGGCGTTGAAGGAAAAGGCGGCGGTTCCCGCGGCGGCGACGCCGGCCTGCGCAAGAAACCGGCGGCGATTGATTTTACTTTCACTCATAAGCAGGGAGTATCCATCGCACGCCACGGATTTCGAGAAATCAATGCGTCCCTGGTTTACGCTTCGCGTTTCCACATTTCATTTGAACAGGAGCCAACAGAGAGAACAGAGGTCCGCCTCCTCTGTTCCCTCCGTTATGTCCTGTTCGGTTTCGGGAATTCCGGGCAATCACCGCTTTGCGTCGTTCTTGATCCAAGCCCATGTGTAAGCCTTGGAAAAATGACCCGTGACCCAACGCCCAACGCTTTGTGCCGACTCGAATAACCACGTTGTTTTGCTCTGCCTTGTCGATCATTCGAAACCCTTCGGAAAAATCGATTCTCCATCGAGGCGCAGCCCGAAAGCTTCGGCCCACTGAAACTTTCTTTCAAGTTTGTCGGGGTATGGATGCGGTTGGCGTAATTGGATAACTCAAATCCGTTGACGGTTCCGGGCGAGGGTGTCTCCAGTGATTAAGTGAATCTTGGAGGTCAATCCGGAAAACGATTCCCGGGGCACGGAATGGGCTTGATCTGCGTCCTGCTTGCGACGCTCTTCGGAGCCGACTCGGCGCGCGGGCAGGTTAACTTCGGTCCCTCCCAGAATTACACGATCACAAATAACTCGACCAATCTTCTGAGGGTTTTGGAAGCCCGTGCGTTCTACACCACCGATCTCACCTATCAGTTTTTCTTCGAGGAAATCCATCACTATGGCTTCGTCCTGGACAATGGCATGGTGACCACTGGAATCGATATTGACGCGCCCCCGATGAGTTTCATGGGCATGTTTGTCAGCCTCGTCCCTTTCTCCCAGTTGATTCCCTACCCGGTCGACACCGATGGCGATGGCGTCGCCGATTCGATGTTCTACGATCCACCGGGCATCCAACCAGGTGGGACGCTCGAACTGGCCTATTGGGACTGGTACGACTACGACTATGGCGTCGGCGACAGATATCATTACTCCTACTTCATCGTTGATTTGAGCTATGAGCCCTTTCCTCCCGGCGGCTGCGCCAATACGACCAATGTCATCCCGCAATGCGGCGTTCTGGCGAATCCGGGGACGCTCAGTTGGGCGCACTTCCAGGTCTGTGCGGGCGGTTCGGCCCCCACTCCCACGATGACCGGCATCGATATCACGCCCGGCTCATTACAGACCGTGATCAGCAATTGCGTGGCGGGGACGCTCACGACCAATGCGAGCCCGATCACCTACAGTATCGGTGAGCTGACGTTTTCTCCGCAGATCCCGGCATCGTTTCCCAATCCGGGAAGCAACACCTTTGACGCCACGATTGTGCTGACGCCATCGGACACCAATTGCCCGCCGATATCGTATTCGCTCCCTTTCACCGTTGAGGTCGTCACCACGTCGGCGACCAATGTGACGGTGAATTGCGGCGGGTTGCTGACTCCGGGGAGCTTCGGCTCCACCAATCTCCAGGTTTGCATCAACAGCCCCATATCGGTTCCAACCGGCGATCCGCCAACTTTTTCCAACGGGGAGGTCATCACCGAAATCGTGGATTGCACGACGGGAGCCACAAATCGATCGACCAACGTCATCACCTACACGGTCGGCGCGAATTACTTCGACCCCTCGCCGCCGGCTTCCTTTCCCGCTCCCACCAATTTCACTGCGACGGTCAAGGTCGACGCCACTCCCTCGGACAACCGCTGCTCCGTGATCAACGAAACACTAGGCGCCCTGTCGATCATGGTCGTGACCAATTCCACGACCAACGTCTTTTGCGCCAGCCCGGGAGCGATGATCAACTCGGGTGTGTTGAGCGCGACGAACATCATGGCCTGTGTGGGCGATCCGATGCCTGTTCCAACTCTTTCCGCCGCCTCGTTCAGTAACGGCGAAATGCGCACCGAGATCGTGGATTGCGCCGCCGGAACGACTAATATCACGATCACGCCGGTGACCTATTCCTCGACGCTTAAGTTTTCGCCGACGTATCCAACAAATGGTCTGGCTGCCGCCGGGACGCATCCCATTCTCGCCTACTCGGTGGGCGTCCCGTCCACCCATGTTTGCCCGCCCATCTCGGTGTTTCTTGGCATCATATTCGTAACTGCCGGCGACATCACGACCAACGAAGTCGTTCAGTGCGGATCGGTGAGCGCTGCGGGCTCCGTTTCACCCAACAACGTGCAGGCCTGTGTGAACGGCTCGATCTCCAATGCCATCTCGGGTTTCAGTTTTAATAGTCCGAGCTTTGGCGACGGCGTGATCACTCGCACGATATACGATTGCGCCACAGGGTCTTCGACCGTGACGACCAGTCCGATCGGCTACACCCCCGGCTCGATCTACTTCCAGCCGCCGTTTCCCGCCACCTTTCCCGCGGTGGGCAATTACGCTTTCACCGCCAAACAGACCGCTTCATCCTCAGATCCCCGCTGCGGCGATCTGACGGCGACGCTGGGAACCGTGAACGTTCAGGTCGTGGACACGTCGGCGACGAACGTCTACTGCGCGGCCCAGGGTTCGTTGGCGAGCCCCGGAACCTTGAACTCCACCAATCTTTCCGCCTGTCTCTACGGAACCGTCGCGCCGCCCTCGATCAACGGCCTTACCTTCAATCCCGGCTCGCTGGAAACCAGGGTTGTCGATTGCGCCAGCGGAAACGTCACCCTCACCGTGACTCCAGTCGGCTATAACGCCGGCGCGGTCACCATCGTGCCTCCGATTCCCGCGGCGTTCACGAATATCGGCCCGCACAGTTTCACGGTGAACGTCACTGGCCTGCCTGACGATCCGCGTTGCAGTCCCGTCGTTGCGGCCGTCGGTTCGTTTACCGTGCACGTGGGCGACTCGATCACCAATATCTTCAAAATGTGCGGCGGCGTGAGCGATTCGGGCGGCCTCACGCCGAGCGCCGTTGAGATTTGCCTCAACGGTTCCCTCCCCGCTCCGGCGCATCTGCCGGCGACCTTTACCGACGGCTCCATCCGAACCGAAGTCGTCGATTGCTTCACGGGCGAGACGAATGTCACCGTGGAGACGGTCTCCTACACCGCCGGCGGCCTCTATCTCGATCCCGCGCCGACCGGTTTTACCAACCTGGGAACATTCAACTTCTCAGCGAAGATGGACGGCATCTCTTCGGATCCCCGGTGCCCGAAGCTGACGGCCACGCTGGGGACCTTGCAGGTCACGGTGAAGAACGACTTCACGACGAATGTCCTCTTCCAATGCGGCGGCTCCGTGCTGACTCCGGGCGCGCTGGCTGTCACCAACGCGCAAGCCTGCCCGGATGGCTCGGTCGGAGCGCCCTTTGCCGCAGCGCCGACCTTTGAAGACGGCTCCATCGTCACGAATGTCGTGGATTGCGCGACCGGAGTCACCAATACGACCGCCGGCCCGCCCATCACCTACACGGCGGGTGGACTCTATTTTGTGCCGCCCATTCCGGCGATATTCACCAACCTGGGCGTTCACGATTTTGCGGCCTTCATGGACGCCATCCCCTCCCATCCAAATTGCCCGGCAAATCCCGTGTCTCTGGGAAACTTCAGCGTCGAGGTCGTGGACACCTCCAGCACGAACACGACCTTCAACTGCGGTTCGGTCACCAATGCGACCGCACTCCAGTTCACGAACATCATCTGTGTCCTGGAGTCGGCCACGCCGCCGGCGATCACCAACGACTTCTTTTCCGCGGCTGAAGCGATCACCAATATTGTCGACTGCCTCACCGGCATGACCAACCGCACGACCAATTTTATGCAGTATACGAAGACCGTGCGCTTCGTGCCGCCCGTTCCCACCAACGGCTTTCCCAATCCCGGAACCTTCCCCTTCGAGATCCACGTCGATGGCGCCAGCCCGACGGTCGCCTGCCCCGATCTCACCGCCCACGCGGGAACCTTTCATGTGGTGGTCTCCAAGGTGGACATCGTGGAGACCAATGTCTTTGCCTGCGTGAACGAACCCGCGACCTTCAACGTCACCCCGGACAGCTCGACCCCAATCTACTGGAGCATTTCCCCGGACAATGGGGGAAACGGCGCCTTTTTTCCGAACGGAAACACCGGCCAAATGGTCACAATAAACGCGGGCCCTGACCCGGACACCTACACGGTCACGGCCCACGACCAGTGGACCAATTGTATGGACACCGCCACCCTGACCGTGCAACGGCTGCGCCTCGCGCTCGCCTCAACCAATGTGTTCGTGAACATGGACGACGACAACGGCAACGGAATCAACGACGTGGATGAACTGCTTGTCGGTCCGACATCCCAGGTCGCCGGCGAGAACAATCTCGTTGAACTGACGCTTACGACGGAGAATTTCACGAGCCCCAACCAAACCGTCACACTCACCGTGCCCGGCAACGTGCGGCTCTGGGAGAATAGCGACCGCGGTCCCGGCGCCCCCGTAGCAGTCCTGAATTGGCCCGCGAACGCAGTGCCCGCAAGTTTCTGGGTGGAAGGCGTTGACGCCAGCGCGGCGATTGCGAGTTCCCAATTTGTGCTGACGCTGACCGGAGGGTGTTCGGTAAATACAAACTTCACGGTCATCGATGTGGATACCGTCCTTTTCAAGGCGATCCATTCCCCGTTGACTCCCAACACTAATCCGGGCGGCGGCTTGACCCTCTTCCCCGGCCGCCCGACAGTCCAATCAACGAACGACTATTCTCAGGTAATGGTTGAAGCCACACTCAAACCGCCCATGCCCGGAGTTCGGGTTTACTTCAGGAGCATTGATGTGGACGACCCATCCTCCGGGCACGCCCCGCCGTTGGACGACGAAAACTTGGATCTGGACAACAAAGTCGCCGCCGCCGACCGCCACGGAAAGTTGAGCGGCGGCGGCTCCACCTACTCCATACCCGCCGGTTACAACGGTGTTGCCTGGGTGGTTTTCCATACCACCATGCAACCCGGAGACAACTTTCGCGTGATCGCCAGTCCTATCGCGGAGTTCCGCAATCACTATCAGGCGGTCCAGACTCACGCGACCGGCGGGATCGGTCTGATCGGCGACCCCACCAATCTGATTCCGGTGATTTATACAACGCCGATGCTGACCGTCTGGCGGCGACTCCATGTGGAGGTTGATTCAATGGAGGCGGTCCCGGTTTTGGCCAACACAGTCATGGGATCGATCACTCAGATCTTCGGAACACAAGCCGGCGGGGCGACCCAGGCCGTGTTGAATGTGAGTCTCGTTAACGGGCTCGCGCCAACCGACAACTCAAATAATTTGGATTCGAATCCGCCGCGGAACGGCCGTTTTGAGAATGGGACTGCGCTAATCGGTCAATCGCCCAATCTCGCGGTGACCCAAGGATTGCTTGGCAATGGTGCCAGTTTCGTGCGGATGCCCAATGGTGGGGCATTCGACATTCCTTTCACCATTGTAAACTCTAATGGGACGGTCACACTGAATGGCCAAATTTACGCGATGCCCCCCGGCGCGAATGATGCTCTGTTTTTCGTTAGTCCGAGTCTTACGTCAGCCGCCTTCGACAACGGGACGATCACAGTGGCGGGACATGCTTTTGCCGTGGACGTGAATACACCAACATCGGTTCGGACTACGATTGTCGCACCCGTTCCAACGCTTGATTTCACGGTTGCGGACGACGACATCAACACCCTCTTGCCAGGGAATAGTCAGTTGGGCGTTCTGACTGCCGCGCTAGCAGACGCTTACATTGCGGTTTTGGACGATGAAGGGGGAACACCCGGTAACAATCAAACGGACGCAACATTTGTCCTAAATGTGCCCAACACGTACAAAGGAGATCTTGAGGAATCCTTCGAACGACAAGCTATTGGCCTCGACGATTATTGGGTCGCGTATCTATTGATCAGTTACCAATATACCACGCTTCATGATCATGATCCTTATCCCGGTGGCGGCGCAGTTGGTGGAGTTTGCTGGTGCCATTCGAGCAACACAGCGGTTACAACTGGCGGTGACGGAACTCAAATCTTTGTCGAAACAATTCGAGACCGACTCGCGAACGGAGCAACAGCAGGGCTGGATCCAAGGGTAACCGCGCATGAAATAGGTCATCAATTGGGGCTTTCGCACTGGGACAGCGATGAACCGGGGGCGCCGCTTCGGCCACCGGCTGTGCCATACCCACAAAACTATGTTCCAAATAATTTGATGAAACGGTCACAGGAGAACGTGCCGAATGCGGACGCCCGGTTCGTACAACAGCATTTACACCTCATTCGTTCTCGAGTTCAAACCCCGCATTTCTAATGAAGAATCAAATCGTCGTAATTGTCTTCGCGCTTTGCGCTCTCGTATTACCGGACGCGCGCGCTGAAACTAGCTTGAAAACGTCTGCAACGTTTCCCGCGAGAGTTGTTCTTTGGCATGTGGTTCCGGTGACTCTGAATATCCAAAACAACGGCGATCGGAATTTGTTGCTCCTCAGGCAGATCAATGCCCACCGGACAACGGTCCGCGTTCAGGATGTGATCAATGGAAAAACTGTGTATGAAGGTTATGTGGAGGTCTCTAGATCCAATATTCACGAACAAATCGAACGTCCGCCAGCCTCACTGCGGCCGGGAGGGACTCTGACACATTCGTTTTTTTTGAAATCTCGATGGATTGACGACAGGCCGGCCGGCGCGATCTTCGAACACGTAGGCGGATATCGCATCCAGTTTACGATTGATGTAGGGTACAGTTCTGGTGGCGGCAAGCTGCTTAAGGCTCAAACCGATTGGATTGAGCTGACGGTCGCGAGTCCAAGGCGCAGTGAGGCGAAAGCGCTCGCCACAATTGTGAAAATGCCCAACTGCGCATGGCTGTTTGAGCCTCAGGAAATGCCGACCAGGAATTCGATGGTCGTGTTGCGAAACTGGGAGGTCGACCTTGCGACGTTCGTCAGGAGGAACCCGACTTCCTATTGGACTCCACACGCTCATATTGCATTGGCGCACGTTTACCGGAATTGGGCCTACGAGAATAAGGCAAACGCGGGCACAAAAGCGAAATGGATGGCGAAGGTAAAACGGAGCGTGGAACTCGCGCTGGGCAAAAAAAATCCGCCATCCTTGGGAGCCGCAAGAGAAGCGCTCCTGAGTCGGGACTTGAACGCCAGCCAGGCCAAGCCACGAGGTCCTGCCGCCGAGCCGCCGCCGCCCAATCCCTGGATAGCGGCGTATGAAGAACTCCACGCGGAATACTACGACACCCGGAGATTGTCGGTCGGCCGGTCGCCCTGGGTTAAGGAAATGAAGCGAAAGGAGACGGAAATCCTTGAAAAGGGAATGCTGGGGAAGATGCCTCTGGAAGAGGCCCAACGGCAGGCAGGCGAGGTGACAAAAGAATATATTCGCAAACACGGAAAACCGTTGAGCAAGTCAGAATGGCATCGGCGGTACAAGATCTATGCCGAACAACAGAAGGCCCAACAGGCCCGGCAACGCGCCTTGCAAATGAAGAACGCGCCCGAGAACGCCCGTATTCTAAAGGAAGCGATTGAGAAGCATCGGAAGGAGAAGGCTCCCAAGTAAGCCGGCCGTTCTTCGGTCGCCTCGGCGAACGCGACTTGCCCACACATCATCGAACGATCATGAAACTGAAAACCAGACACTTCGCCGTGATGCTCGGAACGATCTTGTGCCTGTCGCATTCAGTTGCGTCCGTCTGTGGCGCCGCCGCCGCTTCAGTCCCGCAATCAGAGCGATTCTTTCAGACGGGGCATGTGACTTCGTCGCAAGGTCCCGAGAAGGCGTTCATCCGACCGATTACCCGGGTGATCACTTCCCGGTGGGGCGTGAGTCAAACCAATGCGCTGTCGATCGTGTATACGCCCCGCAACGGCGCCGTCTGGGCGGGGCCCGCCAACGCCCATTGTTTCTTCATCGGCGCGCAAATCGTGGGAGTTTATTCCGAGCCCGGCGGAAACCTGGTTTTTCGCCGCTCAACCGGCAGGCTTGACGCCACGGAGTCTCCCCGCCTCGGAATGACGTTGGAGCGCAAACTTCGGATGTTCCTTCCCCCATTCCCTCCGCGACGCGGCCTCGACGCCAGACCCACCGATGTGCGAATTTCCCTGCACGGGATTCTGAACCCGGGAGCGCCAGTCGGCCAGGATCAGAACAGGGCGGCCGAGGCGGTGACCGTTCTGGGCATCGCGCTCGATCGGAGCCAGATTCTGATCACGTCCAGGAGCGGCGACGGAAGACTCGTCGAGCTGATTCTGGATCGGAAACTCATGCCCCAGTTCGCGCTGGTGGACGGTGTCACGGTCTTCGACTCGCGCGCCGCCGGGAATACTCAATGAAGGTCCGCCGTCCGTTCGCGCGTGGTTGGCTCGGGGCCATGCTGGCCGGCGCGCTGATTGCCGCGTCGGGTGAGCCATTTCTGTTTTGCTCCGCGCAGCCTGCGTTGACTTCGCTCGTCTGGGATGCGCCGGCCAAGGCTCGGACGCTCGCGGCTGGTGAGACCTCCGTCCGCTTCGTCTTCAGCGTGACCAATGTCTCGACCAGGCCGGTGAGCATACAACGTGTCGCTACCTCATGCGGCTGCACGGTGGCGCAATTGCCCGCCCAGCCCTGGAGGCTTGCGCCGGGAGAGCATGGCGAGCTCAAATTCACCATGGACCTGCGTGGCCGGCGCGGATCCATCACCAAGACCGGCACAATATTCACTTCCGCCGGCGTCAGCGTCCTGACGATGACTGCCTCCGTTCCCGGCGGGAACATCGGTCCTGCGCCCCACGCCCCTCGAACCGCGTCCCTTCCCGTCTCCACCGAGCGCGCGCGCAACCAGGCGCTGGCCGGGGTCGATCACCAGGCGGTCTTCCGCGGCGACTGCGCCAAATGCCACGCTGAGCCCGCCAAAGGCAAATTGGGGATTGAGCTTTACGCCGCCGTCTGCGGAATCTGCCACGATGCGAAACATCGCGCGGAGATGGTTCCCGCCCTGGGCACATCGGAGCAGGCGGGCAACCCTGCCTACTGGCGCACCTGGATCACCTTCGGAAACGCCGGCACACTGATGCCCGCCTTCTCCAAACACTACGACGGCCCGCTCGACCGGGATCAGATTGAATCGCTGTGCGCGTTCCTGGCGGAGAAACACCCGCCGGCCGGGAAATAGCGCGAGGTTGGATTTGTGAAGCGCTCAGGAGAGAACGGAGCGGGGCGAATCTCGAATTCCTGAAGACTGGGACACCGAGGACGGCGTCCCTCTCAATAACGGAGACGGACGCCGTCCTCGGTGTCCCATTTCATTCGGAGAGAACAATTCTCCACGACAGGAAACCACCCCAGCTTTCCTCCGTTTCCTCCTGTTCGAATCCGTGAATCGGCCAGCGCGCCCCTGCGGTCGACCCTTTTCTCGAACCGGTTCTCCTGATATGGAATCAAGACGATCCGACAATGCCATGAACTCTCGCCACTCTGTCCGACCTTTTGCTTCATTCTCCGTCCTTGTCGGCGTGCTGTTGTTCTTCGTTTCCGACCGAAGGGCTACGCACGCCGCTCATCCCAATCGTCCCAACATCCTTTTCATCGCCGTGGACGACTTGCGTCCGGAGTTGGGATGTTATGGCACGAAGGAAATCAAGACTCCGAACATTGACGCCTTCGCCGCGAGCGGGGTTTTGTTCAATCGCGCCTACTGCCAACAGGCGGTTTGCAATCCCTCGCGCGCCAGCATCATGACGGGGCTGCGGCCCGATTCGACGAAGGTCTGGGATTTGATCACTGATTTCCGCGACACCGTTCCCGATGTCGTGACGCTGCCGCAGCAGTTCATGAAGCATGGCTACTACGCGGTCGCCTACGGGAAAATCTACCACAACCCCATTCCCGATCCGAAGTCCTGGAACGAGCCGAATCACTGGCCTAAGCAGGCCTCGACCTGGACGCCGGAAGGCCGGCGGGCGCTGGCTGACTATCGCAAAAAGATGAAGGCCGACGGCAAGAGCGCGGCGGCCATCAGACGCATGCGCGCGCCGGCGACGGAGATCCAGGACGTGCCGGACAGTCGCACGCCTGACGGCGAAATTGCCGATCAGGCGCTGGCGGCCATGCGTGAGCTCGCGAAGAAGGATCAGCCCTTCTTTCTGGCGGCGGGATTCATTCGGCCGCACCTGCCCTTTGTCGCGCCGCGAAAATACTGGGAGCTTTATGACCGCGAGAAGATTCCGTTGGCGGCGAATCCCTTTCTGCCGCGCAGCTCGCCCGCGCTGGCCATGAACACGATGTACGAGCTGCGCGACTATTTCGATTTCGCGGGAACGGACGATCCGCGTGAGGGCGCTTTGACGGAAGCCCAGCAACGACGGCTCAAGCACGGCTATTACGCGTCGGTCAGCCTGATCGACGCGCAGGTCGGGCGGTTGCTGAAGGAGTTGGAGAAGCTGGGCCTCGCAGACGACACGATTGTGGTTCTCTGGGGCGACCACGGCTGGAAGTTGGGCGAGCATCGCAGCTGGTGCAAGCAGTCGGATTACGAGATCGACGCCCGTGTTCCTTTGATCATTCGGGCGCCGGGCGCGAAGGCGAACGGGAAGCGCTCCAACGCGTTGGTGGAATTCGTCGATGTCTATCCGACGCTGTGCGATCTGGCGGGGCTGCCGTTGCCCGCGCATCTCGAAGGACGGAGCATGAAGCCGCTGTTGAGCGACGCGAGCCTGCCGTTCAAGCCGGCGGCGTTCAGCCAGTTCAAGCGTCGCCACGAGGGCGGAGAATACATGGGCTACGCCATGCGGACGGAGCGTTACCGGTTAATCGAATGGCTCGATCGGTCGACGTCGAAGACTGTTGCGACGGAACTTTACGATCATTTGGTCGATCCCCATGAGAATGAGAACATCGCCGCCGCTGGCGGGAACGCGGGTCTCGTCAAGGAGCTGAGCGCGAAGCAGTGGAATCTCCTGCCCCGGCCAAAACCACGCGCGGCAACGAAGGGGAAGAAAGGCGGTCGCCCGCAGCTGACCATCCGCAATCGGTCACGCCAGGCGCTGGCGGTCTACTGGTTGCGGCCGGGTGGCGATCCGCGAAAGTCCGGCGTCGTGGAGATTGGCAAAGACCACGTCATCGGCACGGCCATTGGGCACAAGTTTGAGATCCGCGGCGACGTGACCGATTTCAAGACGACAGTCACGGTCAAACGGCAAAGTCAGACGTTCACGGTAAATGCCGGCAAGCGCGCCATTGGGCCGAAGAGCTCCTCCAATAATCCAGCGAAGAGGCCCCTTCGACAGGCTCAGGGCAGGCCCAACATCGTTTTTCTCATGGCCGACGACTGGTCATTTCCGCATGCCGGCGCGCTTGGGGATTCGGTTGTGAAGACCCCCCACTTCGATCGCGTCGCGCGGGAAGGCGTCCTGTTTCCCAACGCGTTTGTCTCGACGCCCTCCTGCACGCCCAGCCGTCTGAGCATTCTGGCTGGGCAGCATCATTGGCGGCTACGCGAGGGCGACAGCCTCGGCGGCTCCTTGCGGGAGGAATACGATGTCTACACCGAGATGCTCCAGAAAGCCGGGTATCGCATCGGCCGCTACGGCAAGGGAGTTTGGCCCAGCAAGCACAGCTTTCGCAAGCGGGACTCCTTTGGAGAGCGTTTCAAATCATTTGATGAATTCGTCGAAGCTCGCGAAGGCTCCGAGCCGTTTTGTTTCTGGTTTGGCGGGTCCGATCCGCATCGACCCTACGAATTGGGCGTCGGCGCAAAAAGCGGCATCGATCTCGATAAGATCACACCGCCCGCCTGTCTGCCAAACACGGAGACCGTCCGGTCCGATGTGGCCGACTACTACTGGGAGGTGCAGCGCTTCGATCGACAGGTGGGCGAGGTCCTGTCGCGGCTGGAAACCATGGGCGAGCTGGAGAACACGATCGTCGTCGTCAGCGGCGACAACGGCATGCCCTTTCCGCGCTGCAAGGCGACCTTGTACGACCTCGGGACGCGCGTCCCTCTGGCCGTGCGCTGGGGAGCGAAGGTCACGGCCGGCCGCACGGTCGAGGACTTCGTCAATCTCTGCGACTTTGCGCCGACTTTTCTCGAAGCCGCCGGACTGAAGCCAGGCTCTGCGATGACGGGCAAGTCATTGCTTCGGATCCTGCAGTCCAGCAAGTCCGGCCAGGTCGATCCCGGGCGCAGCTTCGTCCTGACCGGAATGGAGCGTCACGTTTACTCCAATCCCTCGCGCGCGATTCGCAATGAGGACTTTCTCTACATCCGCAAATTCGATTCCGCGAACTGGCCGACCGGAGAAGTCACCGGCCACAATCCGACCTACGATTTTGCGAAACAGCCCTGGCCGACGGAGCCGGGCGCTTTTTCGTTCAACATTGATCCGGGTCCCGCCAAACAGTTCCTGCGATTGAATCGCGACGAAGCGGGCGTGAAGCGACTCGCGGGATTGTCCTTTGGCGGACACGCGAACGAAGAGCTTTACGATCTGCGCAAAGATCCGGACCAGTTGAGCAATGTCGCGAGCCAGCCGGCCTATCGAAAGACACGAGAACGCATGCGCCGCCAATTGATCGCGGAGTTGATCAAGTCTAAGGATCCGCGGATAGCCATCGAAGGCTACACCTCGCACGACCTAGAAGGCTGGGCTGTGGGGGTCAGCGAGCGGTTGCGGCGCGAGGACGAGAAGGGTGTCGCGAAGGGGCTTGAGCTGCTGGGGGCGCAATTGAAGCGAGTCACCGAAGTCCTGCCCTCGGTCGCGCTTGCTCGCGTCCGCGATATTCCGATCTGGATTTCACCTAAATATCCTGATGCCCGCGAGACCGCAGAATACCATCCTTCAGGAAGCTGGCTGCGCGCCAACAAGCGTCATCCCGATCTCGCCAAGTCCGTCGAATTTACCAACTTCCGCAACCTGCCTCGCGAGGTCATTCGGATGCCGATGCTCGCGTTGCACGAACTCGCTCACGGCTACCACGATCAGGTTCTTGGATTCGATCACGCCGAGGTCGAGGCGGCCTATCGCCGCGCGCGCGACAGCGGAAGCTACGACGCGGTCGAGCGTCCATCATCGGGCAAGAAGGAGAAGGCCTACGCGATGAGCAACGCGAAGGAGTACTTTGCCGAAACCACGGAGGCCTATTTCGGCGTGAACGATTTTTTCCCCTTTAACCGGGAAGACTTGAAGAAGCACGATCCACGGATGTTTAAGTTGCTCGAGAAACTTTGGTTTCAGGGTGAAACGTCGCGTTAGCATTCCGACGTTTGTATTTATATCCGTGTCATCCGCGCTATCCGTGGTTCAAAACAGTAACCACGGATAGCGCGGATGACACGTATGGATGAAGACTGACGAACGCATTATGAAACGAATTTTTCTGATCCTCGCAACGGTGATCAGTTTGTCCGGCGGTTCCGCTTCGGCAGAGCCAGTCCGCCAGCCCAATGTCCTGTTCATCTCGGTGGACGATCTCAACGACTGGATCGGTTGCCTGGGCGGACATCCGCAAGCGCGCACGCCGAATTTTGATCGGCTCGCCGCGGGCAGCGTGCTGTTCAAGAACGCGCACTGCGTGGCGCCGGCCTGCAACCCTTCGCGCACGGCGATCATGACCGGCCTTTCGCCGCACAAGTCGGGACTCTACGAAAACGGGCAGAAGATGCGCGAAGTCCTGCCGGACGCGGAATTGCTTCCAAAGTATTTCACGCGCCACGGTTATTGGTCGGCCGGCTCCGGCAAGTTGCTGCACTACTTCATCGACGCCGCTTCCTGGGACGAATACTTCCCGGCGAAGGAAACCGAGAATCCCTTTCCCCGCACGCTCTATCCGGACAAGCGGCCCGTGAGCCTGCCGCGCGGCGGTCCCTGGCAATACGTCGAAACGGATTGGGCCGCGCTGGACGCGACCGACGAGGAATTCGGCGGGGACTGGCTGGTCACGAAATACATCGGCGAGCAGCTTGCGAAGAAGCACGACAAACCATTCTTTCTGGCCTGCGGCATCTATCGCCCGCACGAGCCGTGGTTCGTCCCGAAGAAGTATTTTGATTTGTTTCCGTTGGAGGACATTCAGTTGCCGCCCGGCTACAAAGAGGACGATCTTGACGACCTTCCGCCCGCGGGCAAGCGGCGCGGGCCGAATCGTTACTTCGCGCACATTCGCAAGGAGGGGCAATGGAAGCAGGGCATCCAGGGTTACCTGGCGTCGATCGCTTTCGCCGATGCCATGTTGGGTCGAGCGCTCGACGCGTTGGAGAAAGGTCCAAATCGCGACAACACGATCGTCGTTCTCTGGAGCGACCACGGCTGGCACCTGGGCGAGAAACAACATTGGCAGAAATACACCGCCTGGCGCGCCTGCACTCGCGTGCCCTTGATGATCAAGGTCCCGGAAAAAACTTTCGGCCTCACCCGCGGCACGAGGCCTGGCGTCTGCGACAAGCCGGTCAGTCTGCTCAGTCTGTTTCCGACGCTGACCGATCTTTGCGGCCTGCCGCGCAAGACCGACAATCACGGCCCCAGCCTGCTTCCCCTGCTTCGCGATCCCGCGGCCGATTGGGATCATGTCGCGATCACGCATCTCGGCGAGGCGGGCAGCTACGGTCTCAGCGCCGAACGCTGGCGACTGGTGCACTACGCCAACGGCGATGAGGAACTCTACGACAACGAGACCGATCCCTACGAATGGACCAATCTGGCGGGTGATCCCAAACACGCCGCAAAGCTCGCCGAGCTGCGGGCGCTGGCGCCGAAGACCTTTGTCCCGAGGAAAGCGTCGAGCGTCAATTCCCTGCCGAAGCTCAAGTGGCGTCCGGCCAAAGGCGCGGCGGCGCCCGCGTCGAAGCCCGACGGTAGTCCGTTTAGCGTCGTGTTTATCAACAAGCGCAAGGCTCCTGTGAAATTATATTGGATGGATGGCGCCGGCAAACCGAAGTCCTACGGCGGCATCAAGGTCGGCGGACAGAAACGCCAACAGACCCGGCCGGGAGCGGTTTGGTTTATCGCCGATGAGGATGACAAGCCTCTGGGTCACTTTGCTGTAGGAGATCGAACTTCCCGCGCCGTGATTCCATCGCGGTAACACGGGCACAATTGGAAGAGGATGTTGAGAAAGGCGAACGGCGTCAGAGGAAAGTTGGGGGCGAACCCACCCCGATTTCCCCCCTCAACCTCTCCTTCGTCGGCGGGGTCCCGCGACTGCGGGATCCCCTCCCGAAAGGGGAACGACGCGTACGGCATGCCACCAATCCAGTTCCCCTCCTTGGAGCTGTGCATTACCCACAAATTTGCGATTTGCGGCGCTGCCTCGTTTCCCTTTATCCCAACGGGATTACGCCCTCCAGCCCAAGGTTGGCCTTCCGCGACAGCGGCTGGCCTACCT
>JBLHKZ010000122.1:0-16482 GCA_047618185.1 Limisphaerales bacterium | reverse complement strand
GGAGAGAACCGTAGACACTTCTTGAGGTCATTGCTAAAGCGTGGGAAGCCACAGTTGACAGGTCAAATCGTTCCAGACGCGGGAGGAGCGACCGCATTGCCTTTTCCCGGCGGCAAATGGTGGGAGACGAAGGAAGACTGTCATCTACGCCGCCAAACAGCCGCGAAATGCGTTTGCCCGGCGACTTGCGGCTCCCTAGAGTGTCGCGGTTGATTCGCCGGTAAAGCGGCGCCTTGTTCACCGACGCCCGAATCCATTTGTTGTTAAACGTGCCCGATCCCGTAGCCAGTCCCGCTCCCATGACATTGCCCGCCGAGCTGCAAGCGCAGTTCGCCGAGGTGGAGCGTCGCCTGTGGCGCAAGGAGACAATGGTCGCGGCTTGCGGCGCGGCGGCGGCGCTGTTCGTTTCTTTCGGCCTGCTCTTTATTTCCGATCGATTCTGGGAAACGCCTCCCATTCTGCGGGCGCTGTCCACCCTTCTCGGTGTGGGCGTGCTGGTCTGGTTCGGGCATCGCTGGCTGCGGCTGTGGGTCTGGCGCAAACGCGACCTGAACGCCTTCGCCCGCGTCGTGCAGAAACATCATCGCCGCCTGGGCGACCGCCTACTGGGGATCGTCGAGCTCGCGGAGGAAAAGGAGCTCCCCGCCAACATGTCTCCCGAGCTGCGCGACGCCGCGATTCGTCAGGTCGCCGACGAGGCGTCGAAAGTCGATTTCAAGGCGGCCATCAGCCAACGGCAGGCCACGCGCTATCTCGCAGTTGCCGCGATACTTTTCGCGTTGGCGATCACTCCCTTCGTCCTCGTCCCGCAGGCGGGTTGGACGACTCTCAAACGCTGGATCGCGCCGGGCTCCGACACCGACCGCTTCACCTTTGTCACCATTGGCGATTTGCCCGATAAATTGATCGTCCCCCACGGGGAGGAATTCGCCGTCTCGGTGTCACTTGATTACGAATCCTTTTGGCAACCCTCGAAGGCCAACGCGCGCGTCGAACAACAGGCGCCCATCGAAGCGCCGGTCCAGAATGGCGCCGCTCGCTTCACCGTGCCCGGCCAGACGCGCGCCGGCTCGCTGCTGGTGCGGGCCGGTGACGTGAAGAAATCGATGCAGATCCTGCCAACGCACAGGCCGTTGTTGAAGGACGTTGTCGCGCGAGTCCAACTGCCCGAATATCTGCAATACCCACCCCAAACTCAAAGCGTGCAGAACGCGAGCCTCACGGCGCTGGCCGGAAGTCGCGCGAGCTTTCGCGGAACTGGCAGTCGGCCGCTCACGAAGGTCGTCATGCAGACCCAGACCGCGCCCGCGCGCGCCCTCTCGCTCAGGGGCGGCTTCTTCCAGACTGCGCCGCTGCCGCTCGACGACACGCCCAACCTGACCTTCATCTGCGAGGACGAATTGGGCCTGACCAACAAGACGCCCTACTCGCTCGTCGTCCGGCAAATTCAGGACTTCGCGCCCAACGTGGACTTGCCGGAGTTGCAGAGCGAGACCGCGATCCTCGAGACGGACATCGTCTCGCTCAAGGCAGTGTCCCGCGACGATTACGGAGTCAAGGACGTCGGCATTCGCTGGCAGATCGTTTCCGCAACGGACGAGACGAATCAACTACTGAAGACGGCGTTTCATTTCGATTCCTCCCTGCCTGACGAGACCGAGCTGAAGGAAACGTTTCTTTTCAGCCCCTCGGTCGTCGGCGCGCCGCCCGAATCCGTCATCGAGATGCGCGCCTACTCCAAAGACTATTTTCCCGGCCGCGAAAGTTCACAATCCATGGCCTATCGGTTTTACATCATTGGCCTCGTGGAGCACGCCGAGTGGACGCGCCAGACCTTTGAGGATCTCTTCGCTCGACTGGAGGAACTGACGCGCACAGAGGAAAGCATCGCTGAAACAGCGCGGGAGATGAAGAACCTGCCAGAGAGCGAGATGGCCGCCGAGGAAACCACCGAAGATATCGGCGAACAGGGCGACAAGCAGAGCGAGAGCAACCGCGAATTGGAGCAGATCGTTCGCGAAGCCGCGCGCGCGCTCAAGGAGGCGCTCCGCAATCCCA
The DNA here is from genome assembly GCA_047618185.1 of Limisphaerales bacterium. Lineage (GTDB taxonomy): Bacteria > Verrucomicrobiota > Verrucomicrobiia > Limisphaerales > JAYPEY01 > JAYPEY01. The sequence goes on along the minus strand of JBLHKZ010000122.1, from coordinate 14,424 downwards.
CCTTCGACGAAAAAACCATCGAACAATGGGCCCAGACCCTGAGCGAGATGAAGGAAATTTCCGAACAGGAAATGAGCGACGCGAAGCAATCTCTCCAGAAGGCGCAGCAGTCGAGTGAGGACAGAAAAGACAAGCTCGCCAAGGCGCTGGAAGACATTGAGAAAGCGCTGGAGAAACTCGCGAAGATGCAGGAGAAAATGAACGAGGGGCTGGACAACCTGGAAGCGCTCACCCTCGCGCAGCGCCTTCGAGAGGCGGCCAAATCCGAGCAGCAGATCGAGCGGGAGTTGTTGAGCATGGCGCCCGAGACGATCGGCCTCAAGTTCGACCGCATGAGCGCGCGCTATCAGAAAGCGACGGTCAAGGCGGCCGCCACCCAGAACGAGGTGCGCGACGAGGCGGAGAAACTGCAGGCCGAAATCAGCCGATTTTTTGAACGAACGCAGCGCCCGAATTACGGCGAAGTCGCGGAAGAGATGGAAGCTTCCGAGACCTACGAAAAGCTCAAGTTCGTGAGCCTGCTGATCGGGGCAAACACGACCATGCAATCAATCGAGCGCCTCACCCATTGGAGCGAGCAGTTTGAAGCCTGGGCCAAACACATCGATCCAGAACCCCAGGAATCCGGAGAGAGCGGCGAAGGCGAATATTCCCAGGATGACTTGATGCAGCTTCTCGTCGCGATGATCCGCATGCGCGCCGAGCAGGACAACCTCCGCGGCCGCACTGGAATGCTGGAGGAGCAGAAGGCTCGCGATCCCAATTACGCGAAACGCGTCGGCGAACTCGCCGACGACCAGGGCGAGCTCAAGGGCAAGATGGACGACATCGTCAGGAAAAACCCCGTCGAGGTCCTCGACGGCATCCTCAGGGAAACCGGCGGCTCGATGGCGGCCACGCTTCAACAACTTGCCAAACCCGACACCGGAGCAGACACGGTCCAGGCCGAGATGCGAACGATCCGACTGATGACGGATGTCATCAATCTGATCAACGAGCAAAGCCAGCAGCAACAACAACAGCAGCAGCAATCCGCGCAACCGGGCCAGGAGCGGGAATTCATCATGGAAATGGCCGAGCAGCAACCGGGCGAAGCTCCCGGTCAACAGCCCGGCGCCATGCCCGGAATGGGGCCTCGCGCCGGCGACGGATCCCTCCCGAACGGCAAACCCACCGGCAACGGTCTGGGCAAGGGCGCCGCCAATCGCCGCGTCGGACACGCCTCGGGCGCCACCCGCCCGGTCCCCTCGGAATTTCGGGCCGCCATGGAAAGTTATTTCAAGGGAGTGGAATCGATAGAGTAGTTGAGCGATGATTAGAGTTGAGAGAAATGCAATCAGTCGGGTTCGCGCGTCTATCGTCGTCGCCCTCGCGTTCGTCTGCCTGCTTCCGTTTTCGGCTTCGGCGCAAAAACTTTTTTCCGAAGAATCGGATCTCAATCCCAAACTGGTCGACGCGATGTACGTCAAGGGCCTGCGCTACCTGGTCAAGTCGCAGAATGAAAAAGGCTACTGGGAAAGCGGCCGCTACGGGACAGATCCCGGCGTCGTGGGTTTCGCGACCCTGGCGATGCTGGCCCACGGCGACGATCCAAACTTCGGTCCCTACGCGACGCCCATCCGCCGCTCGTTGAACTACATTCTCAGCCAGCAGATCGACGAGGGCATGATCGGCCAGACCATGTACAATCACGGCTTCGCCACCCTCGCGCTGGCCGAGGCCTACGGCATGGTGAAAGATCCGCGCCTGGGCCCGGCGTTGCAGAAGGCCGTCAATCTCATCCTCACCTCGCAGGCAAAGAATCCACTGGGCGCGTGGCGCTACAACGCGGCCAGCACGGACGCGGACACGACCGTCAGCGGTTGCCAGATGGTTGCGCTGCTGGCCGCGCGCAACGCCGGCATCGCCGTGCCCGAGGAGGCCATCAAGAAAGGTCTGCAATTCTTCGCCAACTGCCAATCCCCGCAGGGCGGCTTTGGCTACACCAACCCATCGGGACCCAACGGACCCCGCACCGCCATTGGCTGCCTCGTGCTGACTCTGGCGCGCGAGAAGGACTCACAGGATTACAAGGCCGCCTTTGCCTTCCTCGAAAAAACGCCGGCCCAAGCCCACTACTATTACTACCAACTCTACTACGCGTCGCAGGCCTATTTTCATCACTCCCCGGCCAGCTGGAGCGTCTGGAATCAGAGAAACATCGCGGAGCTGAAATCGAAACAACGCGACGACGGCAGCTGGGACGGACAGTTCGGCCCCGCCTACTCCACCTCGACCGCCCTGCTTTCCATGGCCCTGAACTACCGCTTCCTGCCCATCTATGAACGGATCTATTAAGCTCCTCGCGGGTGTTCTGTTGGCGACGCTTTGCCGGGTTGGCGACGCCGCAACCGTCCCGCCCGGCGGCGACACGCTCACCTTCTTCGACGGCGCCAAGCTGCGCGGTAAATTGCTTTCCATCGAGCCCGGCGCGGGCGTCACCTGGAGCCACCCCGAAGCGAAGCGCCCCATCAAATTCAAACCAAGCAACCTTCACGAAATCCGCTTCAGTCCGCTTCAGGCTCCAGCGACCGACACGCAGGCGACCTGCCTTGCCCGTTTCACCAACGGCGACGAGATGCGCGGCCAACTCCTGTCGCTCGACGAGAAGAACGCGGAGCTCGACACCTGGTTTGCCGGGCGCGTGAAATCCGACCGCAAGGCGCTGCGCTCCCTGACCTTCTCACGCGCGGGCCTGTCGACGGTCTTTCGCGGCCCGACCGGCCCGGAGAGTTGGCATTCCGGCCGCGGCAACGCCAACAAATGGCGCTATGACGACGGCTCCTTCACCACCACCAACGTCAGTTTCCTCGGCCGGGAAATCGACCTCCCTCCCAGCATGCGCCTGGCCTTCGACGCCGAATGGGACGGCCCGCTCAGCCTGCTCCTGACCGTTCAGTCCGATCTCGTGACGCAATTCAGCTACGGCGCCGGGGGATACATGTTCTCCATCGGCGAAGGCTTCGTGTCGCTGCAGCGCTCCGGCAAGATTCAGGCGCAAGGGGTCCCGACACTCCCGGCGCGCACGCAGCGTTCTTTCCTCGGACAGGCCAAGGTTCCCGGGCTCCTTTATCGCAAACGCGCCCGCATGGAGATCCGCACCAGCGCCGACGGCTCGAACTTGTTTTTCTTCGTCAACGGCAAACTCGCTCACCAATGGCACGACGCCAACGGCCTGCTCCCGTCCGGCGACGGCGTCACGTTTTATTCACAACGCAACGGCTCACGACTGCGCATCAGCAACCTGTTGATCACCGAATGGGGCGGAGAGTTGGACTCAGAAACCCCTTCCGACGACGAGCCCGATCGCCCCCTGATCAAACTCACGAACAAGGATCGCTTCAGCGGCGATATCCACTCGATCCGCGAGGGCAAGCTCAACGTTTCCACCAGCAAGATCGAACTCAACGTGCCGCTGGAGCGCGTGCGTCAGGTCGTGCTGGAGTCGCCGCCGCTGGACCCCTCGGCGCTTTCGCCCTCTGATGTTCGCGCCATTTTTACCGATCAGGGCCAGGTGACGATCAAGCTCCGAAGCTGGACTCCGGCCGGGATCGTCGGGACTCACCCACACGTCGGAGAAGTGACCCTCCAGCCGAACTGGGTTCAGAAACTGGGCTTCAATCTTCACCGCGGCAAACCGCCCGCCGACGCCTCCACAACAATGGAGGTCGATCCGCATTGGCCGGAGAGAGAGCCCGAAGCGGAGGCAAAATAGATGAAGACGTTTCCGTTAAACTGGATATTCCCGGCGGTTCTTTCGTGGTGCGCATTGTGCGCGGCCCCGGCCGGCTTCGCGGCCGACGCGTTCCCGCACGCCTTGCTGTTTCAAAACGGCGACGCCATGCCCGGCCGCGTCGAAAGCCTCATTCCCGGAAAAGAGCTGCGCTGGATTCACCCCGACTCCGAGGAGCCGATTCTCTTCAAGACGGACAACCTCGCGCAGATCGCGAACCGGCAAACTCGTCAGCCGCGGCCGGCGGGCAAACATCCCTGCGTCGTGCAATTCACCAACGCGGATCAGATGACCGGCGACTTGACGCAGCTCAACGCGACGAATCTGATTCTTGAAACCTGGCACGCCGGCACAGTGACGGTCCCACGCAATCGCGTGCGTCTGATCCGCATGATTCCCACGCATTTCAAGACCCTCTTTTCCGGTCCCAGCGGACTCGCGGGCTGGACGATGGGCGACGTGAGCATTAAGGACGCCGGGGTCTGGACCTTCGGCGGCGACGCCTTCTACGCGACCAAGGCCGCGTCCATCGCGCGGGACATCCAGCTGCCGGACCAGTCCACTTTGGAGTTCGACATCGCCTGGCGGGAAACCTTCAACTTCGCGATCGCGCTCTACACGGATTACCTGCATCCGATCAGCCTGCGGAACAAGGAATTGGGACCGCCCTTCGGCGGATTCTACAGCCTCCAGATCAGCGCTCGCACGGTGAACCTGCTGCACGTGACCAAGCATAAGCCCCTCCGCTACCTCGGCCCTCTCGCCATTCGCTCCTTCGACGGCAAGTCCACGGCTCACATCACCATCAAGTGCGACAAGCCGCGGCGGTCGGTGTCGCTGTTTATCGACGGCGAGCCAGTCAAGCAGTGGATCGACGACACCGGCTTTGGCGGCGAGGGAACCGGCATTCGACTGGTGCATCAGGGCGCCGGTTCGATGCGCCTGAGCAATCTTCGCGCGACCGAATGGGATGGCCGATTTGACGCGCCTCCTTCGCTGCCCCCCAACGGCGGACAGGACGCCGCGCTGCTCGCCAACCGACAACGCGTCTTTGGGTCAGTCCAGTCGATCAAGGACGGGAAAATCTTCGTGCAAACTGCGGAGGGCCTCTTCAACACTCGCTGGCAAAACACCATCCAAGTCGAACTTGCGCCCGCCAAAGCGGCGGCGCTCACGCCGCCAATCGGTCATTCCCGCGCCTGGTTTGACAATCGTCGCTCGGTGAGCGTCAAGCTGGAGAAGTGGGAGGGCGACCGCATCACGGCCTCCAGCCCAAACTTCGGAACGCTGAAATTCGACGCGGCCGCCTTTCGCCAGTTCGAATTTTCGAAACCCTGACTCCCCCCCGGTCAGTGACGGTTGATGACCTCGCTGAGCATCTTGAGCAGACGAGCCGTCGTGTAGGGCTTCCGCAGAAAACCGTCCGTGCGCAGCTGCGGCGAATTCACCTCGCTCTGACTTCGAATCGATCCCGTCGTGGCGATGATCTTGAGCTGTGGATTCATATTCCGCAGAACGCGGATGGCGGTAAGGCCGTCCATCACCGGCATCTTCATGTCCATCAGCACCACCGAAACATCCTTGCGCCTTTGACAGTACGAGCTGATCGCGTCGGCGCCGTCCTTGGCGGTGAGAACTTGATATCCGTGCCGTTCCAGGGTCTCCCGGCTTAGCTCGCAGATCCTGGGTTCATCGTCCACCAGCATCACCAACTCGCCATGCCCGTCGACCAGTTTCTCATTCGGGTCCAGCTCGGGCTCATCGTCGCTTTTCTCGACCACCGCCGGGAGATAGACCTCGAACACCGTCCACTTTCCCGGACTGCTTTGCACATCAATCGTGCCCTCAAGCTTCTCCACAATCGCCTTGACCGTAGCCAGCCCAAGGTAGGATTCGTCCCGCGTCTCCTGCGTCGGGTCGAACATCTTCTTAAGGTCCTCCGTCGTGTATCCCAGCCCCTCGTCGCGCACGGAAATCCGCACGAAGGGCCCTGGTTTGATCCCCTTTGAAGCCAGAGCGAAATGATCGTCCAGCCGGGTGTTCTCCGCGGCAATCTTGAGTTCGCCGCCCTCGGGCATCTGGTTTCGCGCGTGGATGCACAGATTCATCAATATCTGATCGACCTGCAGTTCATCCGCGCGAATTTCATGCAGATCGGCCGGCACGTCATGCACCAGATAAATGTCCCGCGGAAAGGTCTCCCGGAAGATGGCCACCACGCTCTCGATGGGCGCGCTGATCTGAATCGTCCGCACCCCGGCGGACTTGCCATCCCCGTACTTCATGATCTCGGACATCAACTTCGCGCCGCGCAAGCAGTTCTCTTCGATGGTTTCCAGCAGCGCGGTCTGGCTCTCGTCGATAAACGCGTCTTCCTTGAGCCGCTGCGCCGCCGTCAGGACCGGCGTGAGGAGGTTGTTCACATCGTGCGCCAGACCGTTGGCCATCGCGCCGATGCCGCTCAGTCGCTGCGAGTCCATGAACCGCGCCTCGAGCAATTTCTGCTGGGTATTGTCGAGCATCGAGCCGATCAGTCGTATCGGCTTGCGATCCGAATCAAAAAGCACAAACGCCCGCGCCACCACGTGGGCATAGCCTCCGTCTCCCCGCAGGAAGCGAAACTCGCTAAGCCAAAACGGCGTGTGCCCGCTCGCTAGCGACTTCAAACCGGCGGCGACGCTCTCCTGTTCATCCGGATGCACGCTCTCGATCAGATCTTCCAGGACCTTGGGCGCCTGATCGGGCTGCCGCTTGAAAACGGTCATGATGCCCTCGTTGCACCAGACGCGTTTGTTCTCGAGCTTGCACTCCCAGATCAATTCCTGCGTCGCCCGGGCCGCATAGCGAAAACGCTCCTCCGCCTGCTTCAACGAATCCTTGAGCCGTGCCACCTCGGTGACGTCGCGCAGCGTGCACAGCGCCATCGGAGCGCCGTCGGACTTAATGGTCGCAAAGGTCGCCTCAATTTCGATCTTACCCGCATCTCTCCGCGAAACGTTGAACACGCAGTTCTTCGTCGAGACCCTCCCATCCATCAGCTCCTGAAGAGCCTTCTCCATTTCAATCCGGTCGTCCTTGTCAGCAATATCCATCGCATTGCGCAATTCCAGCAATTCCTTTTCCGTCCGATCGACGATTTCACAGAATTTCGCGTTCACGAAGGTGAAGTTGCGTCCTTGAATAAGACACACGCCGTCGCGCGAATTTGTCGCCAAAAGGGCAAATTTGTCCTCAGCGAGTCGAAGAGCGGCTTCGACGTTCTTCAAATCCGGGGCTGTATTCTGGATATCGGGCAATTCGCTCATCGCGGGGATCCGTCGAATTATAGCTTGCGCGCGCGCGCCGCTGTCGCTGGGCTTACCGCATCGTGCCGTCGAAATCCTGCAACAGTTCTCCGATCACGTTTCTGCTGCTGTCATGAATTGGCAGACATGCCTAGCGTGTCCGAGCAGGGCATTCTGGCGAACCGGACTTGGAAATACAACCGCGCGAAACGTCATTCCGCGATTTCATTCGGGCCGACCGCTCCCAGGCGCAACGAAAAATAATGCGTCTCCAGCAAAGTGCGGTCGTTGGTGTCGCGCATACGCTTCCAGATCCGGGACATCATCGCGCGCAGCCGGCCTTGCTGCGACTCATCCCTCGCCAGATTCTCCATCTCGTGCGGGTCATTCTCCAAATCATACAACTCATCGAAGTCAAACCCGTTGAAGACCATTTTCCAGCGCTCCTCCCAAAGGATTCGCTGGGCCAGCGGAAACCGACTGCCGTGGTACTCGGCAAATCCTTCCCGGAGAATCTCCGGCGTCTCCCCGGGCTGAGCCAACACGGCGGCAAACGAATTCGAATCCGGAACATCGATCGTCTCGGCGCCGGCCAGTTCGAGAATCGTCGGACACAGATCCTGAATGCCCACCAGCGCGTCGCTCGTCGCGTCGGCCGCGATGCCCGGGCCCGCCATGACCAACGGAATTCGATAGATCTCCTCAAAGGCGCCGATATTGTGCGCGTCAAAACCATGCGCGCCGACGTAACGCCCGTGATCGGCCATCAGAATGATCACAGTGTTCTCCAGCGCATCGGCGGATTCCAACTGATCGAACAACACACCAAACTGCGCATCAATCTCGGTGATGCAGCCGTAGTAACAGGCGCGCGCCATCCGCCAATGATCGTCCGACAAGTTGCGCGTGATCTCCTGCTCGCGCTGATAGAGATTCGGCCGATTCGAAAAATCCGCGTCCAGATTCTTAGGAAGTTCAATCGCGTCGACATCGTATCGCTCGAAAGCCGACCGACCGCAGACCAGCGCCTCGTTGGGTTCCGAGAAACTCACCGCGCAGCACCACGGCTCCTCGCCCCCAATTCGTTCATCCAGGAATTCGCTCGCGCAATTCATCGACACTCCTGAAGGGCGCTCCTCCGGCGCGACATCGGTCACGCCATAATGCAGAATCCGATTGTATCCCGGCGGATCCTCCAGATAGCCGCACAACGCCGGATCGAGTTCTTCCGCGTGGAATGCGTGCGTGCCCTTGCCCAGATGTTTGTGGTGCTCGCTGCCCTTGACCACATGCGTCTGCCAGCCAAATCGCTCGAGCTCGTTTGACCGCTCGATATGCCACTTCCCGAAGTAGCCCGTGCGATACCCCACATCGACGAGCCGCTGCGCCCAATGCGGCTTGTCCTCGCGCAGCACGCACTGATCGGCATCTTTGCCATGCTCCACCTCCAGCACGCCGTGATTGTGCGGCAGCAGCCCCGTCATCAGACTGCCGCGCGCCGGCGAGCAAACCGGACAACTCGTATGCGCCCGTTGAAACGTCACGCCGCGCTGCTGGAGCCGTTTGATGTTGGGCGTCTGGCACTGATGCGCGGCGTTGATCGTCGCCGCCTGCATGCCGTCGAACAGGAAGAGGAGAAAATTGGGTCGGGAGTTCATAGGCGTTTCAAAAGCGGATAGCGACGAGCGTATCAAATCTCAAATCTTCGATCTCAAATTGCTTTTCACTCGGCAATAAACCAGGCCACGACGCCGACGATTACACCGACACAGGCCCAGCCGATCAGAAACCCCGCCATGGCGCGCTTCGATGGGATCGGAAGCTCCAGGCTACTATTCGGGAAAAATACCCGACGCGGCGGCGCAACCACCCCTTCCGGCAAGGTGCATGGAATCGTGGGCTGCTCCTCCGACTGCACCGGCGTGCGCAACAAGGCGTAGAAATCGTCGAGTTCCTTCTTGTCCTTGGGCTTCGTCAACAGGCTGCCGACAATCCCGCCGAGCAATCCACCAAAGAGGTAAATCAGCATCTGCCAAGGGAGGTAGACTTTAAGCGCGTCTTCCGGCCCCGTCACGAAGGGCGCCGACTTCAATGCAGGCAGTGTCGCCAACCATTCGACCACCGGGCCACAGGTCGTCAGCCACCACGCGCCCATGGTGCAGAACGTCGCCGCCCAGGCTCCTGCTGAAGTGGCGCGGCGCCAGAAGATTCCCAGCCAGAAAGCAATTGCCATAATTGCGTTGGTCTTCCACAAAGTTTCCAGCCCTTCCACCACATCTTTGAGTGAAAAAGCAAATGCAAGGCCCAACGCGACCACAGCGATCCCCGCGGTCCGCGCCGCCCAGAGATAGTGCCGATCCGAACGCCCGGGCCGGACGCGTTTGTAGACGTTCTGCGTGATCAGCGCCGAGGCGGCGACCATGAACGAGTCGCAGGAATTCATCACCGTGGCCAACATCGCGGCCATGAAAAGCCCCAGCATCCCCGGCATGATCGTGGGCAGAAATTCGCGCGCCATCGTGCCGTAGACCTGGTCCGGATTGTCGATCACGCCGCTATAATGCGCGACCGCCGCCAGCCCCGTCAGGCACCAGGCGACGGTGCAAACCCGCTTGAGCATATTGCCGCCCATGAAACCCACCGCCCCTTCAAACTCCGTCCTCCCCGCCGCGCAGGTCCCCATGTTCTGCGGCTGCACCGCGACGCCAAGCAACAGATTGAACGGCACGACCAACAGGTAGAACCAGCCGATGTTCCCCGGCGCCACCAGTGAGAACATGTTCTTGTCCGTGACGATCGTGGGAATGGTCTCCTTCATGCCCGCAAGGCCGCCCACGGCGTTCATCGCGATCGGCAACAGGATGAAGGAAAACGCAATCGTCATCAGGCCCTGAACGAAATCGGTCACGATCGCCGCGCCCAACCCGCCCGCGATGCCATAGGTCACAAAGAGAACCGTCACGACCGCGATCGCCCAGCCGGCCGGAATCGCCCCGCCCGACGCGGATTCAATGAACGCCGACGACGCGTACAACATCACGCCAATATTCACCGTGAACTTCATCAAACCCACCACGGCATAAAGCAAAGTGACCGAGCTGTTGTAGCGACACTCCAGGACGTCGCCAGTCGTAAACGCGCGAAACCTCCTCATCATCGGCGCGATCCACCAATAAAATGGCGTGACGAACAGCCAGTTCCAGGAATACCAGATACCGGAAAGCCCCGTCGTCCAAGTCTTGGACGCCACCCCGACCGCCTCGTCCGAGTGCGTGCTCGTGCCGAAGCCGTGCATGGCCATCATCCACCAGGAAAACCGGCGCGGCATCACAAAGTCCGCCATGCTCGTGACCTTTTTCGCGGCGTGAAGCCCCAGCCAGGTGATGCCCACGAAATACAACACGAGCATCGCCCAATCCATAAAATGTAAACCGCCGACCATGCGCGGGATTTAAACATGCAAAGCTCCGAACACACGGAAATTGTGCGACTGTCTCCGAAGGCGCGCCGCCAACTTTGAGCGGGTCTTCGCCACTTTCCGCCGGGTCGGCTCAAAGAATCCACGCTTATTTTCTGTCGCTCGAATTCACCCACGAATACACTTCGCGGCGACGCTTTTTTTTCAACGCCCCGTCCAAAGTCACATTCCAGATACACCACCCATGAGCGACACACCGAACACGACCAATCCCCACGTCATTGACTGGATCAATGAAACCGTCCAGCGCTGCCAGCCCGATCAGGTAGTCTGGTGCGACGGATCCGCGGAAGAGAAAGACCGCCTCACCGCCCAGGCCGTCGAAGAGGGCATCCTGATTCCGTTGAACCAGGAGAAACGCCCCGGCTGTTACTACCATCGCTCCAATCCCAACGACGTCGCGCGGGTCGAGAAATGCACGTTTATCTGCACACCGACCGCGGAGGAGGCCGGCCCCACGAACAACTGGGCCGCGCCCGCAGAAATGTACGAACGCCTGGACACACTCACAACCGCCGCGATGAAAGGGCGCACGATGTACGTCGTCCCCTACCTCATGGGACCTCCCGGCTCGCCCCTGACCAAGGTCGGCATCGAGCTGACCGACTCCATCTACGTCGTGCTCAGCATGCGCATCATGACCCGCATGGGCCTCCTCGCCTACGAGCAACTCGGCGACTCCGACGATTTCAATCGCGGACTCCACTGCATGCTCGACCTGGATCCGGACAAACGATTGATCGTGCATTTTCCGCAGGACAACGCCGTCATTTCCACCGCCTCCAACTACGGCGGCAATGTGTTGCTTGGCAAGAAATGCCTCGCCCTGCGCATCGGCTCCTACCTCGGCCGCCGACAAGGCTGGATGGCCGAGCACATGCTCATCCTTGGAGTCGAATCCCCCGAGGGCGAAAAGACCTTCGTCGCCGCCGCCTTCCCCAGCGCCTGCGGCAAGACCAACTTCGCCATGCTCATTCCGCCCGATCATTTCAAGGGTTGGAAGATCTGGACGGTCGGCGACGACATCGCCTGGATGAAGCCGGGCCCCGACGGACGCCTTTACGCGATCAATCCCGAGGCGGGCTACTTCGGCGTGGCGCCCGGCACCAGCAACGCCTCCAACCCCAATGCCATGAAGTCGATCGAACGCGACACCATCTTCACGAACGTCGCGCTGACTCCCGACGGCGATGTCTGGTGGGAGGGCATGGACGGCGAACCGCCCGCCGAATGCATCGACTGGCAAGGCAACAAATGGACGCCCGAATCCGAAGGCAAGGCCGCGCATCCCAACAGCCGCTTCGCCGCCCCCATGCGCAATAACCCGATGCTCGCGCCCGAGGTCGACGATCCCGAGGGTGTGCCCATCCACGCCATTATCTTCGGCGGACGCCGCGCAACGACCATCCCGCTCGTTTATCAATCCTTCAACTGGGTGCACGGCGTTTACGTCGGCGCGACTGTCGGCTCGGAAATGACAGCGGCGGCGGTCGGAGGCGTCGGCCAGGTTCGCCGCGACCCGATGGCCATGCTGCCGTTCTGCGGTTACAACATGGGCGAGTATTTCCGGCACTGGTTAACCATGCGCCGCAAGCTCAAGGAGCCGCCCCGCATCTTCAGCGTGAACTGGTTTCGCAAGGACTCCGAAGGCAAGTTCCTCTGGCCCGGCTTCGGCGAAAACATGCGCGTTCTGCAATGGATCATCGGACGCTGCCGCGGAAAGGCCGACGCCACCGAAACCCCGCTCGGCTGGGTGCCCGGCCCCAACTTCTTCGACATCGGCGAGATGGAGGGCTTCGACCAGGCCGCCCTGGACAAGCTGGAGGAAATCGACACTGAAGAATGGCGCAAGGAAGTCATCTCCCAGGACGAACTGTTCATGAAACTCTATTCCGACCTGCCCAAGGAACTCATCTTCCAACGCGAATTGCTCGTGTCCCGGCTCTAGGATTTACAACAATTGCAGAGGCGCCGCGGCGAGGAGCGCGAAATTGGACAGCGTGAACCCGCATCCGTTTATCCATCAAACGTCTTTCGCCGGCGGCCAGTCGTCCCACCAGACGCTGTAGAGCAATCCCACCTCGTGGCGCAATTGCCGCTCCGTGATGTCTGACGAGTGAATCGGTTCGGGATCAAAGCAATCGCAGGCAGAGAATATGCGATCAAGCATCCTGAGAAATCGCGGATCCTGATCGGCGTGTTCGTATTCAGGGCCGACACCATCCTCGCGCCGTTGTTTGAAAAACGCGTCGACGAAATCCTCAGCGGACACTTTCTCGCTCAGGTAATTCCAAATCAGCCGGCGGTACGATTCTTCAGTCATTTCATTCCCGTGCCTTCCGTGGTTGTTCAATCCACCTTGTATTTCTCCCGCAACCGCGCCAATTCCCCCGTCAGTTTCTTCACCACGCTCGCATACTTCGCATCGTCATAAACACTGCGCATCTCCTGCGGGTCGTTCTTCAGATCAAACAGCTCCCACGCATCCAGCCCCTTGTCCTGGAATCGAATCAATTTGTGTTCCTTATCGGTCACGCCAAAATGAATCGGCACGCCGTGGCCGCCCGACTCGTAGTAGTGATAATAGAACGTCTTGCGCCAGTTCTTCGGCGTCAGTCCCTTGAGAATCGGAACCAGACTCACGCCCTGCATGTCGGCCGGAACCTTCGCGCCCGCGATGTCCAGAAAGGTCTCCGCAAAATCCAGATTGGATACGATGTCCGTGTTCTCAACCCCGCGCGGCGTCACGCCGGGCCAGCGAACTATCAGCGGCGTTCGCAGGCTTTCCTCATACATCCAACGCTTGTCGAACCAGCCGTGCTCGCCCAGATAGAAGCCCTGGTCCGAGCTGTAGATCACCACCGTATTCTCCGCCAGCCCCTCGCGCTCCAAGTAGTCCAGCAACCGCCCGATGCTTTCATCGACGGCGGCGACACAGCGCAGGTAGTTCTTGATGTAACGCTGATAATGCCAGCTCGTGCGCACGCTGCCTTGCAGGTTCGCCGCCAGAAACTCCTCATTCTTCGGACGGTAATGCCCGTCAAAAACCTTCAGTTGCTCGGGTGTGTGCTTGCTCGAGTATTTCAACATCAGGCGGTGATCGCCAATGTGATCGGCGATGCCCATCTTGTGCTGTTTCGCCGCCGGACTGCGCCCGGAATAATCGTCAAACAAGGTCGGCGGCTCCGGGATCGTCACGTCCTCATACAGCGTCAAATGACGCAACGCCGGCTCCCACCGTCCATGCGGCGCCTTGTGCTGCGACATCAGAAAAAACGGCTTCGACGCATCGCGCTTTTCCAGCCAATCGATTGTTCGGTCCGTTATGATGTCCGTCGTGTAGCCGATGCGTTTCACGTTCTCGCCGTTCGTGATTAGCATCGGGTTGTAATACTGCCCCTGTCCCTTGAGCACCTCATAATGATCAAACCCCGTGGGCGTCGACTTCAGATGCCACTTGCCGACGATCGCCGTCTGGTAGCCGGCCTTTTGCAACAGTTTCGGCGCGGTCTGCTGCCCACCGTCGAAGGTGTCCTTGTTGGTTCGCTGGCCATTCAGGTGCGAATACTTCCCCGTCAGGATCACCGCTCGCGAAGGCGCGCAAATCGAATTGCTGACCAGCGCCCGCCGAAAGAGCATTCCCTCGCCAGCCAGTCGGTCCAGATTCGGCGTCGTATTGATCTTCGATCCATAAGCGCCGATCGACTGCGTCGCATGATCGTCAGTGAAGATAAACAAAATATTGGGCCGGGCGGCTTCGATGCGCGCCGCGCCCATCAGCAGGACGGCCGCGGCGATAAACAGCAAGGCGGAGAATGTTCGGTGAGCAATTCGCATGAGGGGAACGAAACCTTATCGATCCGGTTTCGGTCAAGCGCAGCGTTCGTTCC